>NZ_JABKKK010000029.1:0-2285 GCF_013166535.1 Prevotella sp. PTAC | reverse complement strand
TCGATGTCCATTGCTATATAACGGCTTTGTTCAGCTTCATCAAAAGGTATTGTAATCTCTATTGTCTTAAAACATTCGCTTAGCTTGACTGTCGGCTCCTTAATCTTTGCGGATAGTTGAACCAAAATCATATTATAAATGCCAGTTTCTATCTTTTCTTTCCTTACAGCCATTGACAGATAATAATTTATAAAACAGGTATTATATCTGAATTTAGAGTTAAAATCATCATTTATACCCGATTCATATTTATTGAGCATGTTTAAATAAATGTGTCTTAGATTCATAATTTTATGGCCTTTTATGTTTATCACTTTTTAAAAGTAATCCCTGTTTCTTCAATGTATTAGCCCTATCTTTTTCATAGTTATAATTTTTTTCTCTTGCATTCTTTTATCAACGTTCATTGCATTTCATGTCTTAGTGCATTGTCATTAAATATTAAGATAAACAATAAGATGATAATTGTGCAAATAATACAAACCGTTCCCTTTTTACTTGTTATATACTTTTCAGTATTTATTAAACAAGGTATTAATCTTGTCTTTTGTTTTAAATATGGTCTTAATACAATGTATACAGCATATAACAAAAGCCATATAATATGTGCATTCCGTTCACTGGAACGTAAGTTTAGTAATCCACATATAAAATACTTCTCAAATAAGATTATTATATAAATGAAATAAAATAAAATATTTTCTAATATGCAGAAATCAGAATAGATTAGTTTAGATATGGCAAAAGGAACAAGCATAATAAGGCATATTACGCTGTATATAATCATTGTAAAAAACACTGCATTTAGAGGGGTAAATAATTGTACTGTTGTTGTTTTTATAGCATAAAAGAAACAAATAATAAAAGTTATGGTTAAACAGTATAAATATAATTTGAATAAATATTTTATCATATTTCGTTTTATACAAATATTTGTTTTATTCATAATTTTATTGGCAATAGCATATTTTATAAAGATTTTTTTAAGCAATAATAATATTCTGGCAATAATACGTTTATAGTCAAAAATGACAATAATTCCAATAAGGATAATTAGTGAAATTATATCTATTAAAAAAATGCTTTTACTATTAATACCATTACTATATATTTCATATAAATAATTTTTCAATACAACAAAGATTATATTACTTACAATAACCAAATAGTTATCAATTCTTTTCTTTTTATACAGGCCTGTCATGAAAAGAATCATGAAGATTAATGTCATCATTGGCGCAAAGAAAAATAAGACAGGTATGACACTTGGTCCATTTATACGGAAAGAGTCATAACTAATAAAAAAAGGAAATATAATTTGTATAAAAGTTGAAATACAAAAACAAATTCCCAAATCTTGTATTTTTATTATTTCTTCATTTCTCATTTTTACTAAAATCCTTTATACAAATTTTCTATTGCATTCATTAATTGTTTATTATAGCTTTCCTTTTCTTTAACAACTTTTTTTCTCTCTTCTTCACTCCATGGACGTATTTTTCCCCATCCACCAGGATAACCGTCTATTTGTTTGCCTATCTTTTCAATCTGTTCCATGGATACACCAGATTTTATAAGTAATGTTGTTGTACTTGTATTACAATTACCTGTTTCTTCTGAATTCGTTACAACATTATATTTTATTTCTTTATTTCCATCAAACTGTTTAGCGGTTTCTATAACTAATTTGTCAAATGCTTTACTGTCAATTCCCTTGGGAGGCGTAACTTCTATTATATTTTTAATATTTTGAGAATCAAATTTAAAATTATTCTGATTGATATATCCCAAGGCCTCATTCATGGTCTTCTCATCATCTACATAATATAGTCTTTCAAGATTTCCACTAAAAATGCCGTCAGTAGCAGAACCATACGCATATCGTTTTGGGGCTCCATATCCTGTTACAAGTGTATATGTATGTGTTGGATAAGAAAACCATTGGAAACCCGGAAGAGTCGTTGCCACGACATATACTTTCTTTCCGTCTGGGTCGATATGACTTACCGGATTGTCAAGACAATATACATACGGACTGACATTCAGATAATCGTCCGCGAGTGGATCCGGCCTGTTCCACCTGCACAATATCGGGTCATACATCCTCGCCCCGTAGTCATACCAGTCGAGTCCGAGCAGCCTGTCGAGTTCCTTGCCGTTATACTTATACCTTTGTACCTCGTCGTTTGCTCCGTATGTGTATGAGACGCTCTTTCCGTGGTATGTATATTTATTTACTGTCCATCCGGGTGCGTTTATGGCGAATATCGCTGCTATGAGCGACA
>NZ_JABKKK010000028.1:0-2353 GCF_013166535.1 Prevotella sp. PTAC | reverse complement strand
GAGATTGTCGTGGACGCCGAGAAGGTGAAGCGCGAGGAGAAAGCCTACAAGAAGATCCCCGTCATTACCGACTTCATCGACGGGGACGGCAACGACTGCATGAAGGAAACGGTGCAGGCGAATTACAGGCGCATCAAGGAGGAGGTGAAGCAGATTGTCGCCGACGAACTGGAGCGTATCGCGGGTGACGAGAACCTGAAGCATCTGTTGCAGCAGAAATAGCCGGCAGGCGGTAACGAAAACGGGCGGGGCAAGTTTGACACCTTGTTCCGCCCGTTTTCGTTACCCTTCGTTTTCCGGATTTTCCTCTTTCAGCAATTTGTTTATGGTCGTTACCGTATGTGTCTGAAAGTAGGTCTTCAGTTCCGCGTCATCTTTCAGGAGTATGCCGCATTCCTCATCATAAGTTCCGATGATATATTTTTTAAGTTCGGAAAAACTTTCCGCAAACGGTATCTGCCTGTTTTCCTGCCAGTATTCGGTTACCATTTCGGAGATAAACGCTTTAAGCACGGCTTTTTCCTCTTTACCCAGTTTCTTGAAACGTGTCGTTTCACGGTTCACGGGCAACGGTTCCGGCAGAATATCCTCCGGATTCTTGCCGCTGCGCATGGCGGACATGCAGCTTTTACAGATATGTTGTGCGTGTCCTTTGCCGGAGAACTTCTCATTCGCCTTGTAGTCACCGCAAATCCGGCAGTAGTGCCCGTTCTGTTTCTTCTTTTTTGCCATTTCTTTATCCTGCTTCTGTTCCGGCTGCAAATATCGGCATTTATTTCCATGATTGTCAATATGATGCAACAAAAAAAGACGGAAAACAGATGATTGCCCCTTATTTTCCGTCTTTCCTGTCCGGATGGTGGTTCATCTTCTCATGCGTTCCAATTCCTCGTCACGTTGCATCTTCTCGTTGAGTTTCTCCTGCATCCTGTCAAGGAAGTAGGTGCGGCTCTCGTTCTTCCGGCGTTTGATGTCAATATAGAAGCGGTAGCAGTCCTTTGATTCGACACCGAAAATCTTGTAGAGGAGCGGGGCGAGCTGTTTAAGCGGCATGTTACCGTTGTTGATGCAGCCCATCTCGTTGATGCCGTAGATAAGTTCCACAAGGTCGATGGCGTTGCCTGTCCATTGCAGGAGTGTGGCGGATTTTTCAGTTGTATTTTCGGAGGATGTACGGATGGGGATTAGTGGTGGCACTTGGGGAGCGGCAAGGAACTTCTGCATCTTCCTTACGAAAGAGAGTGCCTTGCTGATATAGGATGCAACCTCCCTCTTTTCTTCGGGAAAATTGCGCACGGGATGGTGCTGCAACTCGATTTCGATGTAAGCCAGCGCGATGATGGTGCGGTTGGTGTCCACATTGCCGCTGCATAGCTCGATCACTTGGGTGGCGAAAGCCGTGTATGCCGTTTCCATATTGCAGTCACCGGCTTCGTTTATACGGCGGAAGAACTCGGTTTCCGCCAATAAAAAATAATTCATGTCCTGTCAATTTTGAAATTTTACACTCTGTTTTTCGGTATGCGCACATGAATATGATTGGCAAAAATCATGTACATCAAACAAAAAATCCGGCACATAGTCTGCAATATGCTGGATTTCAGAGTAATAATTTCAAAATTTATTTATCCGACAGGAGTTGTATTCAACTTAAGGTGTTAATCTACTGAACATTAGTCCATTTTCCGGACATCAGACGCACGCTTTATAGATATGGCGGACCACTCCGTTGCGGTATGCTTTCTGTGAGGTCAGCGTCCATTGTTCCTGTGGCAAGACGGACTGGAAGAAACGCTTTCCCGTTCCGGCAATGAAAGGAATTGTGTATAGTATGATTTCATCCACCACACGCATACGCAGCAGCCCGTTGATGTAGTCCGCCTTTTCAGGAGTGGCTTCCGCCAGATAGCAGATGTCTGTTGTGGATTTCCGCCATTCGTCAAGCATGGAGATGGAATAATCCGGTGTGATATGATAAAGGGCGTTTTCCCTTATCTCGTTGATACCGCAATTTTCAAGGCGCAGTTCCTTATACGCTTTGCAATACAACTCGGAGCTTTGACATCCGTCCATCGTGAGGACGGCAAGAATCTGTACTTTACCCATTATCGTTTCCTTTCGTTAGGCAAGGGCAAAAAAGTAGCGTGCAAATCACACTACTTTCAAGCGACGGCTCTGGTAAAGCCTTTTACGGAGAGTACGTGAATGCACGCTATGCGTAGGCATAGCATAAGCATCACGCAATCGTCTCCGTAGTGTCAATTTACCAGATTTATAGAATACATATCTAAAATGAAAACAACAACCAAACAAATGAAAATAAATGTGCTGTTTTATAGCTATTTATAAGTGT
>NZ_JABKKK010000027.1:0-2718 GCF_013166535.1 Prevotella sp. PTAC | reverse complement strand
AGACGTTTAGACGCTAATCGCAGAGCAACGGGTATCTAAATGCAGGCCAATAAGGTGCCCGTTGCAAAATGACAAAGCCCGCTCGGCATCCTTAAAAACACAAGCAAGCGTATTATATTGATAAACAGAGTGTTGCGGAAGCATAAAAATACGCCGATATTTTCGCCTACGGGATTATAATTTTGAAATAAACGAATTATAAAAGGGCTTTTGTCTGATTTTTTATCAACATACAATACTTCTCTCAAAAAAAAAGAGTAACTTTGCGGCATAATTACAAAAAAGGCAGCGACAGGACATAAATGACGAACAGCAATACCTACAATGGCCGATTCGTGATGTCCGCAGAGTGGGATACACAAAGCGGCATACAGCTCACCTGGCCGCATCAGGCTACCGATTGGCAGCCTATGCTCAGCGAAATTACAGATACTTATGTTAAAATGGCCGTGGAAATAGCCAAACGCGAGCAGCTAATCATTGTGGCTCCACAACCGGAAGAGGCTCTGCGAGCCATCGCCGAAAAGACAGGAAACGACATCACCGAAAACATAATCACGATGAAATGCGATACGGACGATACCTGGGCGAGAGACCACGGCTTCATCACTCTCTGCGGAAACAACGGCAGTCGTATACTGCTCGACTTCAGATTTAACGGATGGGGAATGAAGTTCAAGGCCGATAAAGATAATGCCATCAACCGAAAACTATATGACGCAGGCATCGTGAAAGGGGAATACAAGGATAATCTTGACTTCGTGCTCGAAGGCGGCTCGATAGAGAGCGACGGACGTGGAACGGTATTCACCACGACGGGCTGTCTTATGGCGCCAAACCGCAACCAACCGATGTCGCAAGACGAGATCGAGAGTGAACTGAAACGCAGGCTCAAGGCAGACCGTATAGTATGGATAGACCACGGCAACTTGACTGGCGACGACACAGACGGACACATCGACACACTGGTGAGAGTGGCTCCAGACAATACCTTATTATATATGGGGTGCGACGACAATACCGACAAGCAATACGACGAGTTAAAAAAAATGGAAACCCAACTTATCATGCTGCGCACCGCCGACGGAAAGCCCTACCGCCTGCTACGGCTTCCATCACCCGACGCTATATATGGTGACGGCGAACGGCTGCCAGCCACATACGCAAACTATCTCGTGATAAACGGCGCCGTGCTATGCCCCACATACGGCCAACCTGAAAACGACCGCAAAGCGATGGAAGTCATGGCGCAGGCATTCCCCGGCCGGGAGATTGTAGGTATCGACTGCCGCAGCATAATAAAACAGCACGGTTCGCTGCACTGCTGCACAATGCAGTATTATTGATTTTCTTGAGAATGTAGTCCGGTGGATTGAGGAAGGATGTATGATTTATCAGAAAAATAGAAAAGACATTCATATACTTCTATCCGCAATCCGGAGTACGCAAATATACATCATCCTCACTCCACGAAATGAATAAAATAAAACAACATACACGCATGAAAGAACTTAGAATAGGATTTCTGCAACAGCACAACACGGCCGACATACAAGACAACATGACAAGACTGGCCGAAGGTGTGGCCGACCTCGCGCGACGCGGGGCGGAACTCATCGTGCTGCAAGAACTTCACAACTCACTATATTTCTGTCAGGTGGAAAGCGTCAATAACTTCGACCTTGCGGAGCCAATCCCCGGTCCGTCGACAGAACTGTTTGGCGAACTGGCACGTAAACACAACGTGGTGATAGTCACGTCGCTATTCGAGCGCCGTGCGGCAGGACTTTATCACAACACAGCAGTGGTGATAGAACGCAACGGTACCATAGCCGGAAAATACAGAAAGATGCACATACCGGACGACCCGGCATACTACGAGAAATTCTACTTCACGCCCGGTGACCTCGGCTTCAAACCGATAGACACAAGCGTGGGACGGTTGGGAGTTATGGTTTGCTGGGATCAATGGTATCCGGAGGCTGCGCGACTGATGTCGCTTGCAGGAGCGGAGATACTCATCTACCCCACAGCCATAGGTTATGAGAGCAGTGACACCGAAGACGAAAAGCAGCGGCAGCGACGCGCATGGCAGACAGTACAGCGCGGACACGCCGTGGCCAACGGACTGCCCGTGGTTGCGGTGAACCGTGTGGGACACGAGACGGACCCGTCGGGGCAGACCAACGGTATCAATTTCTGGGGAACATCATTCGTTGCCGGCCCTCAGGGCGAGATTATATACGAGGCATCGGAAGACGACGAAGAGAGTATAATAGTATCCATAGACATGAAGCACAGCGAACAAGTACGCCGCTGGTGGCCTTTCCTCAGAGACCGCAGGATTGAGAACTACGGCGGAATAACAAAGAGATATATCGATGACTGACAGGACAAACAGGGCGTAAACACGGCAAAAGGCAGATACAATCTTTCTTTATATAAGCATATCACACCACCCTGTCCGCACCATGCGCCCCACGGAAAACCCTGTTCATCCGTCTTCTAAAAAACAAGCAAACAAAACCTAACAACCAAATAAACAAACAGAATGATGTCTTCAAATTTAAGATTTTTGGTAGTAGAAGAGGCTTTCAAAAAGCAGGCCGCAGAAGTAAAGACACCGGCGGAACGACCATCGGAGTATTTCGGCAAATACGTGTTCAACAGGCATAAGATGTACAAGTATCTGCCGGCCGACGTATATGCCAAGCTCAT
>NZ_JABKKK010000026.1:0-5557 GCF_013166535.1 Prevotella sp. PTAC | reverse complement strand
CAATCATTTTAGCAAAACTACAAACAATTATCCACCCGATGGACATCTCTCTTACTAGAAAAAAGTGCCAATCGCTATTGACACTGCAAAGGTAAGAGTGGTCATGAACGTGTACTGGTTCTGCTATGAAGCCATCCGGCTCTGGGGAGTGGATATCGGCGTGGTGGACAGAATCCTGATGAACTTCGACCGCACGGCGGGGCTGTTCCGTTCCATCCTGTACACGAAACTGTTTGCCGTCCTCCTGCTTGCCCTGTCATGTCTGGGGACGAAGGGCGTGAAGGGGGAGAAAATCACTTGGGGACGGATCTGGACGGCTCTTGCCGCAGGCTTCGTGCTGTTCTTCCTGAACTGGTGGATATTGGCATTGCCGCTGCCGGTGGAAGCGGTGACGGGGCTGTATGTCCTGACCGTCGGAGCGGGCTATGTCTGCCTGCTGATGGGCGGTCTTTGGACGAGCCGCCTGCTAAAGCACAACCTGATGGATGACGTGTTCAACAACGAGAACGAGAGTTTCATGCAGGAAACACGGCTTATCGAAAGCGAGTATTCGGTCAATCTTCCGACACGGTTCTACTACAAAAAGCGTTGGAACGACGGCTGGATCAATGTCGTGAATCCCTTCAGGGCTTCCATCGTATTGGGTACGCCGGGCAGCGGGAAGTCATACGCGGTGGTAAATAATTTCATCAAGCAGCAGATTGAAAAGGGCTTCTCGATGTATGTGTACGACTTCAAATTCAGCGACTTGTCCACGATAGCCTACAATCACTTGCTTAACCACCCGGAGGGCTACAAGGTGAAACCGAAGTTCTATGTGATAAACTTCGACGACCCGCGACGCTCGCACCGTTGCAATCCCATCCACCCGGATTTCATGGAGGATATCACGGACGCTTACGAGAGCGCGTACACCATAATGCTCAACTTGAATAAAAGTTGGGTGCAAAAGCAGGGCGACTTCTTTGTGGAATCACCTATTATCTTGTTCGCCAGTATTATATGGTATCTCAAAATCTATAAAGGCGGCAAGTATTGCACGTTCCCCCATGCAATCGAGTTCCTTAACCGCCGTTACGAGGATATTTTCCCTATTCTGACCTCTTATCCCGAACTGGAAAACTACCTCTCGCCATTCATGGACGCATGGCTCGGAGGGGCTGAGGAGCAGTTGATGGGGCAGATAGCATCGGCGAAAATTCCGCTCTCGCGCATGATTTCCCCGCAGCTCTACTGGGTGATGTCGGACAGCGAGTTCACGCTGGACATCAACAATCCCGAAGAGCCGAAAATCCTCTGCGTTGGCAACAACCCCGACCGTCAGAATATCTACGGTGCGGCTCTCGGTCTGTATAACTCCCGTATCGTGAAGCTCATTAACAAGAAGGGGATGCTGAAGTCGTCGGTCATTATAGATGAACTACCTACCATATATTTCAAGGGGCTGGACAACCTTATCGCCACCGCACGAAGCAACAAGGTTGCCGTGTGTCTGGGCTTTCAGGATTTCAGCCAGCTGGTGCGCGACTATGGCGATAAGGAAGCCAAAGTCGTGATGAACACCGTCGGAAATATCTTCTCCGGTCAGGTGGTAGGCGAAACCGCCAAGACGCTATCCGAACGCTTCGGAAAGGTGTTGCAGAAACGGCAGTCCATTTCCATTAACCGGCAGGACGTTTCCACCTCCATCAACACGCAGATGGACGCGCTTATCCCACCCAGCAAGATTTCCGGCTTGACGCAGGGAATGTTTGTCGGTTCTGTGTCCGATAACTTCAACGAGCGTATCGAACAGAAAATTTTTCACTGTGAGATTGTCGTGGACGCCGAGAAGGTGAAGCGCGAGGAGAAAGCCTACAAGAAGATCCCCGTCATTACCGACTTCACCGACGGGGACGGCAACGACTGCATGAAGGAAACGGTGCAGGCGAATTACAGGCGCATCAAGGAGGAGGTGAAGCAGATTGTCGCCGACGAACTGGAGCGTATCGCGGGTGACGAGAACCTGAAGCATCTGTTGCAGCAGAAATAATATATCCGTTTATATATGGAAAATCCGTAGCCGATGACCGGTTACGGATTTTTATTTCATTATGTCTGCTTTTCTTTTTCCGATTTGAGTTGTTTGTTTATGGTGGAAATGACAAGTGTCAGCAGGTAGTTTTTCAGCTCTGTGTCATCTTTCAGCAGTATGCTGTATTCTTCGGCGAACATTCTCAAAAGTCTGGTTCTGAGTTTCGACATTTCCTCACCGAAAGGTATCTGCCGGTTTTCATTCCAATACTCCATTGTTAGAGAGGCTGCCAACCATTTGAACTCCGCTTTCATTTCCTTGCCGAGTTTCTTGAATCTGGTTTGCTCAGTAATGGGAAGGTCTCTATATGGCATCATATCAACCGGGTCATAAACGGATATGCAGCCGATGCCGTAATCCATGACTACAGGCAAATCCGTATTCTTATGTTTCTTCTTTTTTGCCATGCCTATTGCTGTTTCAACAAATCCAAGCCTTTCTCCGTAAGGCGATATTTCTGTTTCGGATGGCTCGGTTGTTCCGGATATAATGGAATGACATAGCCTTCATCCAATGCAGGATGCAGGTAGTTTGTCCTGAACGTAGGGCGATGGTTCAGTTCCAATGCCTCCATTATTTCTTTTACGGACAACTCTCGTTCATCCAATATTTTCACCAACGCGAATACTTGGTCGGTGCTTGGTCGGTGCTTGGTCGGTACTTGGTCGGTACTTGGTCGGTTTGTCACCTCGCATTTGAATATCAGCGTTACACTGTCACTCCATATCCTGTATTCCGGTTCGGGCAATCCGGCTTTGCGGCATTCCGACATCATCAGTCCTATACCGCGTCCCCAGCTTTCCAAGACCTTCCGTTTATATAAGGCATTTGCCAATAATGGATTTTGTGGTTTGGATTCATGCTCGGACTTCATCTTTTCCGCATCCCAGTTGGGCGGAAAAGTTCCGGGGTTCTCAATCTCCACGCGGTCATCATAAATGGCTATGCCCACTGAACCGCCGGCCTCTTTGTACGACCTGTGGGTGAGCGAGTTCACTACACCTTCTCTTATTGCCTTGTATGGGATGGTCAAATGCTCCTCCCGTTCCAATGTGTCTGTCGTGCCGGATAAGGAAAGGTGCTTGAATATAAAAGCCATCGCTGCGTTGAGCAATTGAAAAAAATTGCCTTGAATGCGTTGGCTGTCCATGAATACAGTCTTGTCAGTACCTTTGAAACGCGCCAGCCGAAGCAGGCATTGGGGATATTCCATGTCCTCGTGCTTTCCAAACAGCACGGCTGCCGCATTGTTCAACACCCCGTTTTTCTGTAACCCGAACTTTTCCAATATGACAGGAACGTCAGTGCCCGTATCCTCCGGCAGACGGCCGCATTCTATACCTAACCTTACAGTCTTCAATACCTCATTGGCGTCCAAGTCCTGCAAGGTCAGGTTTCTGTTCTCTAAAAGTTCCCAGCGGTATCGGTTGCCGTCACGTTGCAACAGCAAGTCATTATATGCTGTCTGCGGCATCGTCGTGGTCGCGCTTTCTACCCGCATATATGGTCTTCCTTTATAGGAGAACGGACGGTTGAGCTTTGAGTTTTCAACGTGGAAAGCAATTACTTTCTTCTCACTGTCAGGCAACGGTGCATAGGATATTTGTACCATTGCCACCGGTTCCAACCGATTGATCGCTTCCGCTATATCCCTTCTGGTCTTGTCGCTTACTTCCTGTCCGATGATTTTTCCCTTGTCGGTGACGCCGAAAAGCACCGTGCCGCCTTCTCCGTTAAGGAAGGCGCAAAGCGTTTCCATCCCACGCTCCAATTGTCCGGTGGTTTCCTTGAACTCTACCCGTCCACATTCTTTTCCGGCTATCAGTTGTTTTACTGTATCGAGGTTGTCTATGCTCATATTCAATTTGTAACGATTATGCAAAGATAATGTTTTTGGCTGACTTTCGGGACAATAGCGCGTGGAAAGTACAGATTCGGCATATATAAATCAGAGGACAACGCAATGCCGTCCTCCGACTTGTATGCGAACTATCTTCTCATGCGTTCCATTTCTTCATCATGACGGATCTTTTCATTCAATTTTGCCAGCATCTTGTCGAGGAAATAGGTTCGGCTGGTATTCTTGCGTAGCTTGATGGCGGAATAATACCGATAGCACTCTTTGGTTTTGATACCGAAAAACTCATATAGAGCGGCGGACAGCTCTTTCAGCGAGGTTTCCCCGTTATTGATGCAACCCATTTCATCAAGACCGTAGATAAGCTCCACCAAATCAAGTGTGTTGCCCGTCCATTGCAGTAGTCCGGTTGTGTTTTCGGTTGTATTTTCGGCGGATGTGTGGATGGGGAGCAGTGGCGGCACTTGGGGAGCGGCAAGGAACTTCTGCATCTTCCTTACGAAAGAGAGAGCCTTGCTGACGTAGGCGGCGACTTCTCTCTTTTCTTCGGGGAGATGGCGCACGGGGTGATGCTGTAACTCGATTTCGATGTAAGCCAGCGCGATGATGGTGCGGTTGTTGTCCACATTGCCGCTGCATAGCTCGATCACTTGGGTGGCGAAAGTCGTGTATGCCGTTTCCATATTGCAGTCACCGGCTTCGTTTATACGGCGGAAGAACTCGGTTTCCGCCAATAAGAAATAATTCATGTCCTGTCAATTTTGAAATTTTACACTCTGTTTTTCGGTATGCGCACATGATATGAATGGCAAAAACCGCGACCAGAAAGCAAAAAATCCGGTGCTGTTTTCACAATGCGCTGGATTTCAGAGTGATATTTTTTTATTTTATTTATCCGACAGGATTTTTGCTCAACTCAAAGTGTTCATTTTCTGAACTTTCGTCCACTTTATGGACATCAGACACACGCTTTGTAGATATGGCGGACCACTCCGTTGCGGTATGCTTTCTGTGAGATAAGCCTCCACTGTTCCTGTGGCAACGCGGACTGGAAGAAACGCTTTCCCGTTCCGGCAATGAAAGGAATGGTGTAGAGTATGATTTCATCCACCACGCGCATACGCAGCAGCCCGTTGATGTAGTCTGTCTTTTCGGGAGTGGCTTCCGCCAGATAGCAAATGTTTGTTGTGGATTTCCGCCATTCGTCAAGCATGGAAATGGAATAATCCGGTGTTATATGATAAAGGGCGTTTTCCCTTATCTCGTTGATACCGCAATCTTCAAGGCGCAGTTCCTTATACGCTTTGCAATACAACTCGGAGCTTTGACATCCGTCCATCGTGAGGACGGCAAGAATCTGTACTTTACCCATTATCGTTTCCTTTCGTTAGGCAAGGGCAAAAAAGTAGCGTGCAATTCACACTACTTCAAGCGCAGGCTCTGGTAAAGCCCCTGAAAGAAATACGTGAATGCACGCTATGCGTAGGCATAGCATAAGCTTCACGCAATTAGTCTCTTTCAGTTTCAATTTACCAGATTTATAGAATACATATCTAAAATGAAAACAACAACCAAACAAATGAAAATAAATGTGCTGTTTTATAGCTATTTATAAGTGTGCATTT
>NZ_JABKKK010000025.1:0-7073 GCF_013166535.1 Prevotella sp. PTAC | reverse complement strand
GATTCGACTTTCATTTTACATCTGTTTATTTTAGACATCAAATCTTTGATGTCCTCACTAATTTTCATAATAGGTTCAATAGTAGTTACATCAATGAACATACTATCAACTTTTGTTGATATTGGTTCATAAGAATCTGGGTGATAGAGATAGTCTTTAAGCGTCTCTTTAACCAACTTCTCAGCTTTTTCCTCGTTAGAGAGTGTGCAAGAAGTCATAACTAATGCAACTGCACAGGATAGTAAGGTAATAACATTCTTCATAATGTTCACTATTTTAATGATAATTATTGACACTTATCCAAAACACGAAGCGTGGCACTGCGATGCTACGTCTTAGTTCGGAGGTCCTGAGAAAACCCTGTGTACAGATGTAGTAATAGCAGCCCACGCTATAGCGTGAGAACCACTATGCTACCCTTGTACACAATTCAGAAATTTCTCAGGTTTCCGTTCTACAAGATAAGCATAACGCTTCTTCTTTTTCTATGTCTCGGAAAGGGCTTCCCCAATCCAATTGCAAAAGTAGCTAAAATCCTTGATAAATTCCTTTCATTGAATGATTTTCTTTACTTTTTGAGACTGTTTGAGTGGGATTTATGCGCGTGCATTAAATTTTCATCCCATTACTTTGCTTTTGGGTAGTAATCCCAAAACCGTTTCTCCATTCATGCGCCTTCTGCCGGAACCATTGCACAAGCGGAATATCATTCACGCATATTCGGAAATGTCCAGTTCTGCTTTTATCTTCTTCAAACGAGAAAGCCGCACCTTCTGCATGGAATTTACGGTTAAATTCGGGTGAATAAAAATCACCTTTCAACTTCACTTTCTTCAACTTGCACAATTCTTGGATAATCTGTTCGGAGAAGTGCAGCGTATTACGGCAGAAGTCTATCAAGGGCAACAATTTATCCACATGAGGGAAGTATCGTTTTACCTTGTCTATATACTCACTGAACTTGATGCATTGGGCTTGGTGTTCACGTTCCATCTGCTTGATATATTGCTCTAATCTTGCATTTTTATTTTCAAGTTCTGCGATGCGTTGTTGAAACCCTTCCCTTTCCGCTTTCAACTTTCCACCACCCAAAAGAGAACCGACCTTTGCCACGAGTGCGGCTTTCGCCTCGGTCTTAGCGGCTTCCAGTTTTTCCGACTTGATTCCTTGCTTCACCTCGTCAAGTTTCTGTTCCGCCTGTTGTCTTTCCGTTTGCAACTGCTGCACATTGGCTTCAAGTTCTCCCGTCTGCCGCTTCAAATCACGGTAATATTGGGCGGTGGTGGTATGCCGTGCCTCCGAGCCACGGATGCCACGCTGCAAGCCGTATTTCGCCATTGCTTCGGCGTAGCTGTCGTGATAGGCTGACAGCTTCTCACGTGTCAGCACGTCATCGGCGCACAGGCGAATGGCATCCGTTTTCTTGCGGTAGGTGCGCTTGCCCTCTGCCTGTTGCTTCTTTTTCGCTTTCCTGCGCTCGCCCGTTACAATCGGTACGACCGTGGCGTGGATGTGCGGTGTATGCTCGTCCATGTGCAGGACTGCCGAAACGGTGTTCTCCCGTCCGAAAGTGCGGTGCAGCCATTGCAGGTTGTCGACACACCATTCGTTCAGTCTGCCCTCGTCCTTCACTTTCATCATGTCCTCATGCGTGCCTGAAAGCACGATGCGGATTGCCCTCACTTGGTCGGGCGTTATCTTCCTCTTGATGCCTGCCGTGCGGATGCGGTGGTTGATTGCTCCGGTGCGGTCTGTCACGCCATCGGGGAAGTCCACCAGCTCACGGTTGAGGCAGGTGCGTGTAGGGTCGGCGTTCTTGGGGACGGTTTTGCGTTCGATGTGGTCGGACGCGCCCGTGTCCGCCGAGCCTTTCGCCTTGTTGAATTGGATGCTTATGTATCCCATTTTTGTCTTTTATTTTTATAGGTTCTACAAACTTGTTTGTTCATTCCCGTCCGTTGCGGTCGTGCCGCATGAAAACGGGGGTGTCCAGAGGGGGTAACCCCTTCGGCTCATTGGGGCGTTTTTAGCATTAGCGCAGCGGTGCGTGAAGAAAACGCCCTAATGAGCTATGGTATTTTCCGTTAGCAAATATCCGTGTCGCTACAAGCATCCTCTTCCTACATTTTCATCCCTCGCTTTTTCGGTGGCTGTATCATCCGCCTTGCGGATTGGACTCGCTTCTCCTGTTTTATCGGTTCTGCCGATTGGAACAAGGTCTTACCGCATAGGTAGTCATTCAAATCCTTGTACTCACGATAGTATAGCGACTTGTCAAGTAGCCGTTCTCCGAACTTCGCTTTCAAGGTCTCGCAAGCGTTCCGTCCTGCCGTGTCGTTGTCAAGGTAACTGCCAAACTGTGTATAGTTTGCCAATAGGCTTTCCACCTTTGCGAGATTGGAAACGGAGTTCAATATGATATAATCCTGCGTTGTCAATCGTGGATATTGTGGATTGTTCTTCACTCTGATGGTAAGGAACGAGAGGTAATCCATAAAGCCCTCGAATAGATAGCACACGTTTCTCGGTTCGCCATGTTGTCTGATATGAGTGATGTCCTTCGGGGCGATGCAGCCCTTGAAGAAACGGTTGCGCACCTCATATCCTCCAGCCACATTCGGGAACCCTATGGCGAAATAGGGTTTACCGTTGTGGACGAAGTGCAGTTCCTTACATTCCGCTTGCGCCAATGCGGTGTTTATTCCACGCTCCTGCAAGTAACGGAGCAATGCAGGGTGCGTGAGTTCTCTCACTTCCAAATGTTGGAAACTCGGTTCGGATGCCTGCTGGCGAAAAGAGAAAGACACGGGACGGACGTGCGGTGCTTGTTCCGCTATCTTGCCAAGCAGGTAAGGCACATAGTCCGAACCGTAAAGCTCCTGCGCCAAAGCGATGATGTTGCCGCCCTTGCCTGTTCCGAAGTCGTACCATTGGTTGAGTTCGGTGTTCACCTTGAACGATGCTTCCGTTTCCTCCCTGAACGGTGATTTGTACCAACGGCTTTTGCCCTGCTGCTTGACGGGGTTGTAGCCCAAACTTTGCAGATAGTCTGCGATATGTATCTTCTTTGCTTCCTGTGTAGTCATAATCTTCCTATGGTTTTAATGGTGGATGAAAATCGTTGATTCGTTGAATGGTATATGTAAGATACTTATATCCATATAGATATATTCTCAACATCCGCTCAACAAACCACTCGCCAAAAGAGAAACCAACAATAGGTCGGGGCTTTATGCTCAACTTCTCTTTTGGTCTGTTGAGATTTTATTGAGAGCGTATATTGTTTATTATCAGTAGGATTATATCCATATTCAACAATTCAACAAAAAGACAATGGAGTTACAGCGTTTCGAGTTGCTGCCTTGTGACGGTATAGAAGCGTCCCACTCTCTTTATCGGCTCATACCGACACTCCCGATTGTAGTTCAGTTGGTAGGTGGTGTATGTAAGTCCGTTCGGTGCAGGCGTGAGCTTCCAACACTCCTGCAATACCTTTCTTACTTGGTGCTTCTCCGCTTTGACATACGAGTTTGCCAACAATGTGAGAATGTCATTGCAGCAAAAAGAGAAAGTGTCGACACCCATACTTGCCATGATATCAAGTATAAGTTCGCACATCTCAATCTCCAATCTGTTGCGGTTGCTTCGGATAATCTTCTGCAAGGCTTCGGTGTGCAGCAGTGACGTGGCAAACCACATACGGCTCTCTTTCTCGGTGGATAGCTGCCTGTGCTGCAAATGGTAGAGGAAAGCAGGTATTTCCGCTTTCAGTTTTTGCAGGAAGTCGGTATCGTCCGACTGCAAGCGGTCTATCTTCCGCACCCAATAGCGTGTTTCCCCTGCGTCTATGATGACGGGCAGATACTCGTTGTTGGAACACAGCACGAACT
Organism: Prevotella sp. PTAC; assembly: GCF_013166535.1. Classification (NCBI taxonomy): domain Bacteria; kingdom Pseudomonadati; phylum Bacteroidota; class Bacteroidia; order Bacteroidales; family Prevotellaceae; genus Prevotella; species Prevotella sp. PTAC. Next base: position 3,183 of record NZ_JABKKK010000025.1, on the reverse strand, counting down.
TGGCGAAGAACGCTATCTCGTCACGGTCTTTACCTTTGGCTTCCACCTTGTAGGAGAGTGTGGTACTTAGGTTCTTCAACCGTTCGCTGTCCTCCCTGCGGCTAAGCAACACTTCATCCACCACAATAAGGAGTTTGCCTGCCCAATCGGAATTGAACTGGCTGCGGAAGTCCTCGTTGGTGTTGAATGTCACGTTGTTCTGAAACAAGGCTTTCAGAAAGTTCAGGAACGTGCTTTTGCCCGTGTTGCGTTCTTCCGATACCAACAGCAGGATTGGTAACTTTTGAATGGGGTGCAAGTAGAGCAGTTGCAGGTAGTCCATGCCCAACTCGTATTGCTCCCCGAAGATGTGCCGTACCAAAGATTGGATAGAGGGAAAGACACCCTCCTGCGGTCGGTGGTCTATCGGTTCATAGAGGTTCAGGAACTTGTCCACTATCGGACGGTAATTCACATGGTCGGGAATCGTGCAGAAACCGTCATACTTGGGGACGGTGGCGAGAAAGTGCTTGCCGTAGTCCTGCCGCAGGGTCTCGTTGTTCCACACGATGCGTTTCTTCACATAGCCGCCGTTCAGTCGGGGCTGGTTCACTAACTTGTAGAGGGTTGTACCCACTCGGATAAACTCCTCCTTGCTGATGTCTGATTTACTCATTGTCCATATGCTTAAATGGTTGATAAATAATCGTGTGCAAAGTTAGAGTGAGCCGTTTGAAACCTTGATACGCAAATCACGGCAGAATGGCGCAAAAAACACACGGAATGAAAAACTTGCAGTATATCGGAGAACATAACAATAAAAATCCCGAAGAAACAACCGTTATAGAGGGGTGCTTCTTCGGGATTGTCGCATTCGTATGAATGAATGGCAATGCGCCTACTCAATTATGTATATGGATACATCGTTGGCAATGGGAATACGCATCGGTTTCATTACTTCATGTCGTCATTCTAACACACTTTACGCTTGATATTCAGATGATTTTATGCAATTACCCAGCGAAAAGAAGATGCTTGTTTTCTCTTTTCGCAAGTACAACTTTTCAATTACGGCATTCCGTACTCGTTCTGCTCCGTATGAGTGGATGCGGAAAGCGAGAGCGACAACCATTTCAAGACAGTAAATATCCATACCGATTTTGTCCGATAGGTGGATATACCGTTGCACCTCATGCTCTTTCAGTATTCCGCTTTTATATACTGCTTTGATTGCTGCACGGACGGATGGAGCAATGACACCGAACAGGCTGACAAGTTCCGCTTCGCTCATCCATACCGTTTCACTCGGTATAGTTATCGTACCGTGTTCTGTGATTTTGATGATATTCCTTTTCATTGTCCTGCCATTGATACATTGTTAAACGATTGGTTCAGCCTGTTGCCGAGCATGGTAAGGTCGTTATCCAATTTCTGCGTTGTGATTTTGGCGTAGATTTGGGTCGTGACTATGTTCGTGTGTCCCAAAACACGGCTCACGCTTTCAATCGGCATACCCATACTCAAAGCAAGGGTCGCGAACCCATGTCTTGCGCAATGAAACGAGATGTCCTTTGTTATCCCGCACTCTTTCATCACCTTTTTCAGCGGTTTGCAGATAGACCAGTAGTTGAGATTGGGGAACACGAGGTTATCCTCCTGTAAAGGTCGGTAACGCTCTATTATCTGCAAGGGTATATCCAGCAGTTTCACTTGGAACGGTACTTTTGTCTTGTGCCGTTTGGACAATATCCACTTCTCACCGTTCACTTCCACGATACTGTCATTGGTCAGTTCCTTGATGTCCACGAAAGAGAGGGCGGTAAAGCTGGCGAAAACGAAAATATCACGGATATAGGACAGTTTGGCATCCCCGAACTCGTGCGTCATCAACGCTTTCAGTTCGTCTTCCGTCAGGTATTCACGCTCCTTTACATTCGGGCTGATGTGGAATTGGGCAAACGGATTTCTCGGTATCAGTCCGTTGAAGTGCGCACGCATGACAACGCCTTTCAGCCACATGCACTTTTCCCATATCGTCCCGTTGTGCAGTCCTGCTTCCGTTGAGAGGTAGGCTGCGAACTCCTTGATGAAGTCGGGCGTAATCTCCAACATGGACATATCCGTCCGTCTGTAGAAAGACTTGATGAACGCTGCCACATGGTTTCTTGCCCTCACTCTTGAGTGGTAGGTTGCCATTACCCTGTCTTTGCCGACACGCTTCTTGAACACCTCGTTTTCACGGTCGAATGCTTTGAGCAATGTCTCGTACTCGCTACCGATACCCTGATAGGCATTGCGCACCATTTCTGCCGTAACGAACGCTTCACGGTCGGACAGGCGTTGGTAGTGCTTGATGATTTGCGCCTTGATGTTGTCCAAAGCGAGGTTGATGTCCCGTGCCTCCTTGCTCTTGCCTTTGGCTCGGTTGCCCTTGATGTCCCAAAGCGTTTTCGGGATACTCTGCTTGCAACTGAACTGCGCCACAGTCCCGTTGATTGTCACTCGTCCCATGATGGGAACAATGCCGTTTTTCTCCTTGCTGCCGTTCACGTAGAACAGCACTTTGAATGTACTTCTTGCCATACTCGTTTTTTGTTTGCAAAGTTATTACTCAACGAGTTAGACCTTGATAAGCAAATCGGAGCAGAACGGAGCAATCAATGAAGAGAGCGTTAAAAATGCATCTCATTTCGGGTAACGATTTGAAAACCTTCCTGCTTCATAGAACTGCTTTCCTTTGCGTTTCCCGCTTTTTACGGTTGGCGTCATTTGGCACTGTAAATGCTTTAATGATAGTCATTTCAGTGACATTTCAACCTCTTTTCTCGGTTATTCCAGAGATTCTTTGTAAATTTGCGCATAGTTATGGAGGACGCATTCCGATATGGAATCGCCCATCCCGTGTAGGCCGAGTGTTATCACCGGCCTATTTTTTTATCTGTCAGTTTTTAGTGGAGTGTTCCGGGTCGTAAGGTTTCTTGGATTTGCAGACTGAATACATCAGAATCAGGAGTTTGCGCATGACGGCGACAAGGGCCACTTTCCCTGACGGATTGGATTTCTTAATCCGGTCATAGAACTCTCTCATCTTGGGATTGAAACGTATGGCAGACATCGCGCAGATGTAGAGCATGGATCGGATTGTCGAGTTTCCTTTCTTCGATATGTGGCGTTTTGGATCCTGCGGACCCGACTGACGGGCCA
>NZ_JABKKK010000024.1:0-7112 GCF_013166535.1 Prevotella sp. PTAC | reverse complement strand
CAGCTCGAAGCCGTTGATTTCCGGCATGTTCAGATCCGTCAGAAGCAGGCTGTATTCTTTCCGGCGTATCATTTCCATCAGTTCCGCAGCATCGGTGCAGGTTTCGCAGTGTACGCCTTCCTGTGCATACATTTCTTTAAGCATCAGGAGAAGTACCTCGTCATTGTCGATGGCAATCACATCATGGAATGTACGGTCATGATGAATCCTTGTCTGATTTATCCTTTCCGGCAGTTCCCCGGCTGTCTGCATGGGTATTTCCACCGTGAAACGGCTGCCTTTGCCTTTCTCGCTCTCCAACTGTATCGTGCCGCCGAGCATTGTCACGATACGCTGAACGATGGACAGTCCCAGTCCGAAGCCGTCTTTTGCGGCGGCGTTTGAAAGACGTTCAAACGCACCAAACACACGTTGCTGTTCTTCCTCGGTCATTCCTGTGCCCGTATCTTCGACGATAAGTTTAAGGACGCCGTTATCGTAGTCCGTTCTCAGGGAAACGCCACCGTTCTCCGTGAACTTGATGGCGTTGGACAGCAGGTTGTTGCCGATTTGCAGGATACGTTCCTTGTCGGTCAGGACGACTGTATCCGTTTGATTGGTTATGGTCAGAGCCAGCCCCTTGTTCATGGCGATGGGTGTAAACTCCGTTTCAAGAATGTGCGTGATTGCCGAAATCCGGCAAGGAGAGAAATTCGGCTGTTCCTTGCCGTTGTCCAGACGGAAGAAACTCAGCAGGGTGTTGAGCATTTCGCGCATACGGTCGGAAGATTGCCGGATATTACGGACATATTGCTCTTTTTTATCCGCATCATTCCCTTTTTCCATCAACGCGTTATAACCGATTATTGCCGTTAAAGGTGTGCGCAGCTCATGGGTGATGGTATGCACCGCTTTCTTTTGGGAGGCAATCAGTTCCTCGTTTTGTTTGATAGACCGTTTCTGCTGTTTTATTAAATCTGCTGTTTCTATTTTGTACCGTTTGATACGGGTGATATTTCAGTGGATGATTATGTAAGAGATCACCAATAACAACACAACGAATCCTGTCAAGCCGCCAATCTGAATGAACGACCGTTCCCGCATGGCAGCTATTTCCAATTCCCTTTTTTGCAGGTCTGCTTGAACTTTTCCATCTATTTGAATAATCAGTCCTTGCAGCTGCCTATTCAGTTCTGCATTTCGTGCAGCAAGACTGTCGGCATGTTCCGACAAACGGCGGCTTTGCGTCTGTTGTTCCGCTATGATATTCCGGTTAAGGGAACGGAGCATCGTGGTGGTCGCAGTTGGTTTCGCTTCTTCCTTTTTGCCGAAGATGCCCAAGAAACCCTTGCGCTTGGACTTCTTGGGCTGTTCCTGCACACTCTTCTGTATGATTACAGGTACTTGACTGGTTATCTTATCGTTGATGGCTTGTTGCTGCTCAAGTATCTGAACAATTTGGCACATCTGCCGTTCCTTATCTTCGAGAAGATGGCGTACACTGTCGATACGCTCTGCCGGATAGGTAGCTTTGAAACGGCAGAGCATACTGTCCATTACCATTCGTTGATAATGGTAATATTCCAAATCTGCATCTTCCCACTCCAATACAGTCTCGCCCGATAAAGATAGCTCAATAAGAAAAACAAATATTTCGTGCGATTCTTGGCGAAAAGTATCTATATGACGATTCTGAACTTCCAATTTCTCTAAATCGCACCATTCTTTATACCAAATATACATTATGCCGATAACCAATAATGCCATCAGCAAATAGCCGAGTGAAATTAGATTCTTGATTGATTTCATACTGCCTATAATTTATCCCAACGTCCATCTTTCAGATAAGGCAAAAACTCCCGTATCTTATCTACTGACCAGTCCCACCATTTCAAATCCTGCATCTGTTCTATTATATCAGGACTGAACCGCTTTCGTATCTCCTTTGCGGGGATACCACCTACAATGGTATAGGGCGGAACATCTTTCGTCACAACCGCCCTTGTACCAACAATAGCACCGTCACCGATATGGACACCAGCCATAATAACGGCTTCATAGCCTATCCATACATCATTGCCTATTACGATGTCGCCTTTGTTGTTCCAAGCGGAAGCCACATTTGCCTTATCCAATTCCCAATCTTCATAAAACAGCGGGAACGTGTAAGTCGATAGTGATTTCAGGGTATGATTGGCGCAGTTGAACAGAAATTTTGCACCGCAAGCAATAGAACAGAACTTTCCAATTATCAGCCGTTCATGGTTAATGGGATAGTGATACAACACATTGTTTTGCTCAAACAGACACGGGTCTGAAACAAAATCATTGTAAATGGTATAGTCGCCTATTTCGATAGACGGGTCTTTTACGACAGCATTCAAATAAACGGTTTGCGTGTCACCTTTACGGGGATATATCTTGTTCATCATAACTTTCAGTTCTTAGTATTGTTTATATTTAAGATAAATGACGGATTGTGTACCAAGCAGCATTACATATAAGTATTCCACTGCCCAATATGCCGCTAACGGAACATCACAAAAATCTAATCCCCATAAGCAGAACAGATAAGCAATAGTAGTTATCACCTGAAAAATGAATACCGTCCGTGTCGCTCCCGTTCCTGTTGTAGCATTCAGATAGACGTAACCGGGTAGTGCAAAGAAGTAATTCAATAGCATGACAAGAAAAGGCGACCATGCAAGCTGTATGATAGCGGGATTTTCCGTATAAGCCCCTATAATGTGCTGGTGAAAGAACAACGCAAAAGCAATCAGTGGAATGCCTGTCGCATATCCTAAACGGATAATCTTATGGCAAAGCGGAAAAACTTGTTTCTTTTCACCTGCTCCAATCAGGTTACTCACCAAAGAACCGGTGACACCTGCCAATGCATTGACGATAACGGAAAACAGTGCGGAAACACTTCTTACAATGTTCGATACAGCCAATTCCGTTTCTCCCAAACGTTCGATAGCCACGAAGAACAGAAACCAAATGGCTACACTTGTAAAGAACTGGAGCATACTCCATACCGAGATAGAAAATACCTCTTTCAATATAGTTATATCAATACGCCAGTATAAGCCATACGCTTTTTTATCAATGTGCCGAAACATATATGCAGCCAATACAGCCAGCGAACACATTTCGGCAGATGAAGAAGCGATAGCCGCTCCCGATATACCCATATCGAAGCCGAATATCAGGAGCCGGTTCAGCGGAATGTTCACCAGTACGGCTGTGAAAGCCGCCATGTTCAAGGATTTTGTCTGTGTAATGCCTACCAAAAACGAGCGTAAGGCAAGGAACGGGAAAGAGAACAACAATCCCCAAATACGCCAATCCAAATAGCGGATAACCGCATTATAAACATCATCCGAAGTTATCAGATGCTTCAACAGAACGGGAGAAAATATCTTGGACAGCAGACAGAGGAGTACCGCCAGTATCAGCAAGAAAAATAATCCCTGAAAGAACGTTTTTCCCGTTTCTGCATACCGCTGCTCTCCGTTTCGGCGGGCAATTACCACTTGCAACCCCAAACTGAACCCGAAGCCGAGCATATAAATTGCCAAGAACCATATTCCGGCAAGGGCAGATGCACCCAGTTCCACGTCACCCACATGCCCTAAAAACAAAGCATCGGTAATGTTTATCAGCTGTTCGATAAGGATGCTCATCATTACAGGAAAAGCGATGAGCCAGATTTTCTTATAGGTATAATTCATTTGTTCAAACCAATATGATACAATACATCCTGCCGCTTTAAGCAGCACGACAATCTTATAGATTTATAATAAGGGATAATGACAAAACAATGACAGGCAAACTTAAAACATAAGCCTGTCTATTGCTGAATAGCAATAATTTGAAGTGCTATTCGCCCGGCGTAGCTATATGCACAACTGCCATTTCATATTGTTGAACAACTATTTATTTTTCTGTTAGTTCTGCAAAGATAGCGTTTTTTCCTGAACTTATATTCTTAATTTATCAATTTCTTTCTGAACCCCATCTAAAAAGCGGGAAGCGTGCGCCCCGTCCATTTGCGTGTGGTGGAACTGGAAAGAAACGGTGAGTGTCGTTTTCAGCAGGCAGCGTTTGTATTTGCCCCAAATAAGAAACGGATTATTAAAAATGCCGCTATACATCCCGACAGCACCGTCTATTTCATATTGTGCCAATGCGGAAGTTCCGATAACCATGCTTTCCGTCAAGTCGTTATTGACGCAACTTTCAGCCACTTGTTTGGTAAGTTGCAGATAGTGTTGGTTAAACAAAGATAAATCATCGCAGAAAGGAATATCACATGAACTTACCTCGCCCTCTCTGTTGGCGACAATGGTGTTTACTGCAATGGTATCGTACTGCATCAGTTTACCGCCAACGGGCAGCAGATAAAATTCTTTCACGTTTCTTGCGGCTTTGCCGATGCACCAGCACATCAACATATTAAACTTCATGCCCGATTTCCGGCTGATTTTCACAAGGCGTGACACGTTGAGTGTCTTAAAGAACGTCACCATTGGCATAGGTGCGTTCATCCACATTTCAAAGGCGTATGCCCGGCTGGTTTCTTGGGGATTTACTTCTTTCATACTTAATGCTATTTTCATTTAATGAATCAGGTCGCAAAAGTAGGAGAAGCGTTTGACCCCGGATAGAACAAACGGGACATTTATATGGGATTGGTGAACAAATCGGAATATGGATTTGATACTTTCAGCAAAGACACGGGCGTATATCCGCAGAATTTCTTGAACTCCCGGATAAAGTGCGACTGGTCGGCATAACCACTGGCATATGCTATTTGTGCCTGATTGATTTCTTTGCCCGCTTGATGCTGCATCTGCGCCAAAGCCTTTTGGAAGCGGACGATACGGGTATATTCTTTGGGATTGATGCCTACAAATGAATGAAACAACCGCTCAAACTGTTTTTTACTTAGGCAGGCAATAGAAGATAATTCGTTTACAGAGATTTGCGGAGTGATATATATTCGCTGTATGGCGGCATCTATTCTTTTAACTCTGTATGTGGTATCAGTCAAATTATCGGCAATTTGTGACAACAGCCATTTTTCTATATAGCTTATGCAAATAGAATTATTCTCACAGTCGAATATTCGTGTAGCCAGTTCATTCAAACTTTTGTTTTCAATATCATAGCCCGAAACTTCCCGGTTGTAAAAAAGGGATGTCGGTATGTTCAGAAACATACTCATGGCGTGGGGCTGGAACACGACCACTATCATTTCTGTATTGCCGTCAGCATACAAATGGGATGAAAAATTAACTTGTCCGCTGATGGTAAGTTTGTCTTGTATAACATTCAATTCGGGAATATATAGTGGTGTTTGCTTATGGAAGATGATTTGAGGGCAACCGATAGGAAAAGTCAGGGTATTCAAAAACTGGTTACTTTTGAATACCCAATAATATCTCACGTAAGGTTGCAATAGCTTACATGGCTTGTAAAATTTGAACTTCTCTTGAATCATTTTACAAAAGTAGCAATTTCGTGTTAGTTACTAAGTAAAAAGAGGTAAATGAAACATAGAAACGACTGCGCATAATGACAAAGTCGTTTCTATGATAAGAATTATATTTTCAATCCTTTCGGTCGATTCCCATCTTTCGTATATAGTTCCGGACGTCCGATGATGATATGGTGGACCCTATGAAATTCTCGGCGTTTCGCATTATTTCACAGGGCTGTGTACCTACAGTATTTTTTAGGTGTACAATGGAATTTATCCTTTCTGTTGTTCCCACTTAGCATACATCTCCCTTGAAAGTTCCACGATCTCCCGGCTCAGTTTCACAAGGTCGATGGTATGTTTCTCCAACTTGTAGAGCAACGCCATCGCCTTCTTCTCCGAAAAGTGGATGCGCAACTCTTTAACGACCTGATTGTAGTTCGTACCGATGGCACGGAACTGGGCGTGGAAGTCCGACAGTTTGGTGTAGTAGTCCACCAGAGTCTTGTCCACTTTCAGCACCTTGAACTTCTGCCCGAAGAAATGCGCCTTCAGAAAAACAGCTTTCGCATACACCTGTGATTCTTCGTACATCGTGAGAAATTTGTTCCATTCCTCATCATCGAAGCGCACCATCACGCAGTGCGTCTTCGGATTCAATTTGGGATTTCTCCCGTACTTGCTCTTCTTTTCCATTCTCTTGTTCTTTTAATTTAATGGTTCATCCATTGTTTAATCTTTGATTAAGGAACCCCGAAATTATCCGACTGCGGAGGATAATTCTACCCACGGCGGTAAAGGTGTTTTCAGTTACTTAAAATTATTCGGGTAACTGAAAATATACCTTGCTGTGTCTTTGAAGACACAAGAATCCTCCGCCTGTCGGATTGGTTTGTGAGTATAATAACTCATTTGGAATATCGGTCAAGCCGATGGAGTATATCCACCGACTTGATTGGTTCTACCGTAATTCGCTCAGAGTTTGCGCCACTGCTCGATGTCCTCCCGGTAGGTTTCAAGGTGCAGGCGGGCGAGGTTCTCGATAAGTCCCGAAGCACTCATGCCACGCCCGCCGAGACGGCGGACAATCCCGTCCAGCCGGTCACGCACCTCACCGCTGACGAACACGGGCTTGCGGTCGGTTATCTTGGGTACTCGCAGGTAAGCGGTACGGTACTCGTCCAGCGACAGCCTGCGTTGTTTGCTGCTGACACGCTTCTGTGGGACTGCCACTTCTTCGGGCGTTCCGCCTGACGGTTCATCCGCTGTAACAGTTTCCGCTTTTTTCGTGACGGTCTTGCCGGGTTGTGCCAGCTGTTCCGGATCCAGACCGATGTTCCTGTAGAAGTCGTCCATAGACTTCTCACTGCGGGATTCCCTGCGTCCCATTCTTTCCACGATTTCACGAGCCTGCTGCTCACTGATACTTGGTTCTCTTTTCATTGTCATAAAACAGGTTGATTAAGTTATTACTGTGGTCTTGGTCTGTGCCTTGACCGATTGTTGCAAGCAAAGTAAGACGTTTTAGTACAGTCAGTCAACAACTTGGATTCGGTTAGGCAATATTGTGAGACTTTGCTTTATGGTGATAGAGATATTGGTGAGGACTTCACAGATTTGCCGGACGTGAATAATCGGAAGAACAAAG
>NZ_JABKKK010000023.1:0-10633 GCF_013166535.1 Prevotella sp. PTAC | reverse complement strand
TTTTAGCAAAACTACAAACAATTATCCACCCGATGGACATCTCTCTTACTAGAAAAAAGTGCCAATCGCTATTGACACTGCAAAGGTAAGAGTGGTCTTGGCACTGAACACCGACAGCCAGAACTGTTCTTCCGAACCGTTGTTATAACGGTTGAAGTTCTTGAACCAAGCGGATAACTCGTCAGCCCACAAGCATAAACCACGTTTGTTTTGCGCATGGATAAGGCTCAAACCTTCAGGCGTTACATCCGAAATTAAGAAGCGTTTACGAACTGGCTCCTGAGGAAATTGTTCTTCACCGCTTTCCGCTCGTTCTTTGCGGCTCATACTCATCAGCTCATCATACTTGGCAAGAGCCTTTTCAAAGACTTGATTCTGCTGGTAGTCATAATCAAGAAACGGTTTCATAGCAAAACTGAGCGGATGGCTTTTGTTTGCTCCCGGTCTTCCAATCAATGCCATATACAGAATAGGACTTTCTATCCAGCCTTGCTTGATTTGGGCAAGATGCGTGTTGCCGATGCCAACTGCAATCGCTGTAAGAATTGCAGAGGCAATGTAGTCAGTCGGGTAGTTATGGCATTCGTGAACCTCACTGATGATGCGTTGGATTTTTGTCGGGAATATGCTGACAGGAAAATCAGTGCCAGCCAATCGCATACTTAAATCAACCGCTTCGTCAATGATGGATGCCGGATTAATAGAGGATGTATCCATAGTTCTACTCATTAAAACTTCATGGATGATTTGGACTTATGACGGACACCGCCTTGCATATTTGCCAGCATCTCCTCGTAAGTCTGTTCTGCACTCTTTCTACGCCCGTTCTCAATCCAAGCAAGAAGTTCGTCCTCATAGAAATAGAGTTTCTTTCCTTTCTTGTAAGCCGGAAGCAGCCCTTTGCGTACCAATGTATAGATGGTAGGCTTTGCTTTTCGGATGATACGGCAAGCATCCTCTATTTCTACCAACACATGTTTGTCAGATGGCTGTGGCTGGAGTTCCGCTACCATCTTTTTCAACTCGATGACCTGTTCGGTCAGATAACCTACCGCTTCGGGCAGCTTATCAAATGTTACTGTTTCTTTTTGCATACGCCAATCGTTTTTAATTGTTCGACGGCAAAGGAAACAGGTGTTTCAATGGTGGAATCATTCACCAAAATATAACTGATGAATAACTTTTTGATGGTAATAAGTGATGATTACGAGTAATTTAAGTACCTTTGTGTCATGAAATACTAGTGGTTATTGAAGCTATAAAACAAATTTGTCGTTTATGATACCGCAATTTGAAGAAATACGGATACAGGCATTGAAAGAATTAAGTGCCGGGATAGTTATGAGAGCTAAAGATTTACGCATTCCTTTGGCTAAGCATTTTGGATTGACCGATGAGGAAATGAATGCTTGGTATCCTTCTGGTAATGGCGAAATATTCTTAGACCGTATTTCGTGGGCTTTATCGTATCTTTTTATTGCAGGTCTTGTAGAAAAGCCCCAAAGAGGTGATTATAAAATCAGCGAAAAGGGACTGTCTATGCTTTCTTCATGCACGGAGAAACAAATAAATGAGTTCATCAAATTAACAGTGAATGCGAAAACTCCGAAGAAAAGTTCTAAAAATAAGGATGCTAACAACACTTCTTCCCATTTGGGAAATGATGATGAACGTACACCGGAAGAAGAATTAGCTGATTCTTATGATAGGATAAAGCAGAATGTGCAATCTCAAATTCTGACAACTATATTAAGTAAAAAGCCACAAGAATTTGAACGGTTAGTTGTGAAATTACTTCAAGCAATGGGGTATGGTGGCGAGGTCAAAAACTCAGGTGTTGTAACGAAACTATCTAATGATGGTGGTATAGATGGTATCATTAAAGAAGATATTTTAGGATTTAATCATATATCCATACAGGCAAAGCGATATGCTTTAGATAATAATGTTCAGCGTCATGAGGTTCAGAGCTTTGTAGGAGCTGTTGCAGGAACACCATCCAAGAAAGGTGTATTCATCACCACCTCTGATTATTCTAAAGGTGCGATGGAATATGTGGAAAGCCTTAACGGTTCACCAACTATTATCCTGATAAATGGTCAGCAATTAACAGAATATATTTATGACTATGGCTTGGGATTGCAAACAGAGAAAGTCCTTAAAGTCATGAAAATGGATATGGACTACTGGGATGCAATGGACAATGCCTAATGGTATTGCGTTATGCAATTTTTCTATCTAATTTAATCTTGCATTCTGATTCTGTATGCGACATTTTACGTTCAATAGTAGATATTTCCGAATCACGGAGGGTATGGGTAAATACCCTCTTTATAAAAGTGGCGGTCTGTAAGCGTGGCTTACTGAATGCCTTGCCGATATTCCATCCAAAGTGCATGATGTCAATGGTCTTTAACTGAGAATCGACCTTTATTGGTTCAACTTCAGGCAGAGTATCTAACAAGTAATATTCTGCCACATATCCACACAAGCGATTAAGTGCCGTTTCATCAAGATAGGAAACCAAAGTTTGTTTTGTGTATGCGATAACCTTATTGAGTTTTTCTTGTGAGGCACGTTCTTTCTCTGCCATAGCGTTTGCACGAAGAATCTCGTATTCTGATGGCTGGTCGGATTCTTCGATAGATGTGTTGTTGGTAGAAGGCGTGGTTTCCTCCTTTGGAAGTTCTGCCACATCTTCGTTGGGTTCGTAATATGATAGAGTAGAAACTTCTTCTGTTATGTCAGATGTAGTTTCGATTTCAATTTCGGGTTCAGGTTCAGAAATGATAGGTTTTGAATTTATAGAACTTCCGGCAAGTTCCGAGTTTGCTGCTGGAGCTTCTACGACTACAGCCTTGTTGCGATAGCATTCAAATCTCATAAAGCACTTTTCTATTGTAGGTGAAAGGAGTTGTCTGAATACCATTTGCAGATTGAGATAGATAGCCCCCATGATAATGGAGCATACCACCAATATGAGGTAGCTGCTGAACTCGTCCCAGCCATAGTGAAGTACGGTCTGGCGGGCTAAAACACCAATGATTGCGATTGTACCAAAAACAATCAGATGCAATGTTATATGTTCTATCTTTCTCTGTTCCATAGTGAGATGTATTAATCGTTTGTGTGCAAATATATAGGATTAATTTTTGAGAAAATCCATAGTTTTGCCTGCTAATGGGCTTTTGACGATATATTTCATCACTTTTCACCACGTTACACTCCTAATAATAAGCGTATTGCAAATTTCTTGCTTTTGGATGAAAATAGTTGGGTAAATAGGCTTGTGTATCTTAAAAACAAAAATTATCTGCATCATTTAAGGTAAACAATGCAGATAATCAATAGGGTATAGAGATATTGCTTATTAGCAATACAATGTATGGTTTGTATCCTTGTTGAAATATAACAGGAGGTTGTAATCTTGTTTACGAGCGACTTTGTTTATTAGCCATTTCCTAAATGCAGCGGAATGTCCGGTGTCAATCTGATAGGATAGGATTATAACCATATCGAGATTATACACATCGGCATTGTTCCCATTCTCCAATTTGATGTACTTGCAAACTTCGTAGCTCTTTAAAACATTAGCTTTCAAGATTCTCTTGATTGCTGCATGGATAGTTCCTGCTGTTGTATAAAGCAAGGCGGCAATCTCCCAAGAGGTCATCCATACTTCGCCATCAGAAATATAGATGCCTTGTCCGTTATTTGTTATGATTCCTCGTTTCATAATTATATCTATTTGAGTGATATTTTATTGGCAGTCTCTCGTTTCTTGGAATTGACCAAATCGGCATATATTTGAGTTGTGGATACGTTTTTATGCGTTAGCATCTTTGAGACCGTGTAAATATCTGTACCTAAGGATATTTGGATGACGGCATATGAGTGACGAAATCCGTGGAAGGTTATCGGTTTCGTTATTCCTGCCTTTTTGAGCCAGCTTTTCAGCGGATAATTAATCATACTTCGTTTCAAGTCTTTGAATACCTTGCCGGTTCCGGGTGTACCACATAGCTCGTAGGCTTCGTAACTTATGGGAAGGGTCGCTTCCGTTTGGGTTTTCTGTGTTCTGATACGCAAGCAATAGCCTTGGTCGGGAGCAATGGCAAAATCTTCCCATTGAAGATTGAGAATATCGCTGATGCGTAGCCCTGTCAGGCAAGCAAACAAAGAAGCTGCTTTCAGAACGGGGATGTCGCAAGGAGTGGCGGCAAGTTGCTTCACTTCGTCCAGTGTCAGGTACTCTTTCTTCACATCTTGCGGTTCAATCTTATCAAGATAGTCATTGATGTTTTCACGCAACCATTTGTCTCGATAGGCAATCTTCAACAATCCTCTGAAAGTGGAGTAGTAGCCGGATGCCGAATTGAGGGATATGGGGCGGTTGCTATGTTTGAGCTGCTTGGCGTTCAACAGGTATTCACGGAACTTCTTGCACAAGTCCACATTCACCTCGCCAAAGGTGCATTGCCCTTTAACAAAGTTGTAGAAATGCTGATAGACAAACGTCCATTTCTGGTCTTTACTTCGGCACATCTTTTTGAAGTAGGCGAGGAAGTCGGCTTTCTGCTTGGTTTTATCCAAGAAGCCGAACTCTTCATTGATGAGCGACTGCACTCTGATACAACGGATAGCCTCTGCTTTATTCAGCATATCGTTGTTGAACTCCCTTTCCATTTCATTTTTAGGATGGGCATAGATGTAGATGCCGAGATATTCCCGACGACTCATCTGCATGGTTTCGGGGTTACGAACTGCCGGATAATAATCCAGATACAAAGAGATGCGATTATTCCGAATCGCTCTTTGGCGAACTGTTACTTTTGTACACGTGTGTGTCATACTGATTAATATTTAGAGTTTTACATTTATTTGGTGCAAAGGAATAAGGTGATTCAATGGTGGCAGTAACCACCGAGAAATAACTTATTCAATCTTGGGAGCTGCGAGTAGTTTATCCAATTCAGGCTTGGAAATAAGCGTGTACTTGCCTTTCTTGACCTTTGGAATATTGTGATATTTAGCATAATGATAGAGTTGGTCACGAGTAAGACTGAACCTCTCCATCGCTTCTGCCACCGTGTAGTATTGCGGTTCTTCAGGTGCTGCCACTCCTTTGGCTATATCCACATGTTTCTTGGAATAGTATACCATAATGCCCTCTTTCTTCTTCGGGATAGCATTCTTGGAAACGAAAGTGTAGATGGCAGATAAGGTCATGCCGAACTTCTCCTGCATTTCCTGCGTGCTGTACCATTCAGTAATGTCAGGATTCGGGGTTTTCTTGGCAAAGTAAGCGTCAATGTGTTTCTTGCTCCAGTAGGTTTTGCCACGATTGAAAGTCCGAGGTATGTTATTCTTCTTGGCTACTGCAAATATCCACGATTCGGCAACATTGAATTTCTCTTTGACTTCGGCAGTGGTATAGAAATCGGTGATAGGGGCTTTCTCTTTTGTTGATGTCTTCTCGTTTTCATTCGAAAGATAGTCAGTCATATTTTCTATATCAGCTCTGCGAACAAGCGTTTTCCTTTCAAACCGGATTACTTTGATTATTCCATTGCGGATATAGCGATATATAGAAGTACGCCCAATGTTTAATAACTCGGCTACTTCTGATGGAGTAAGATACTCCTTATTCAAATTAGGAGGTGTCTTTATACTTTTCCCTAATTCGTGTTGCAGACTTTCGATACGCTGTTTCCTAACCCTGTCTTTGTAGGCAAGGTTGGCACATCGGTGTGAACAATACTCTGTGGTCGTCTTATGAGCTGTGAAAACAGCGTTGCACCACTTACATCTTTTCTGAATGTCGATTCTACTACTCATTTTATTTATCCGTTTATTTCGCCAAATCTGTTTCATCGCGTACCACCACGTACCATGACGTACCAGTGTGTCCACGACCTTTCCGCCTAAAATCGGAGAGTAACAAGCGAGCAACAAATGCGGTACAAAAATGAGCTGAAAAAGCCCTATAAACGATAACCATCGCTTATAAGGCTAAAAAGAAAGGCGCTCAAAATGAACGCCTTAATAATCATTGATGATATATGCTAATCGTTGGTAATCACCACTTACTTGCCGATGCAGAAATTTCTAAATATTGATTCTAATGTATCCTCTGTTTTTATTGTTCCACCGATTATTTCGCCAAGGTTATATATGCATTGACGTAATTCTTCACTTAATAATTCATTACCCATATTTTGTTTAATTCCGTTTATCAAAGTTTTTATATTCTGATGAGAGGAATATAAGGCCTCGTAATGGCGTATATTTGTGATAATGATATCATTTTCTTTTATTTCAGGAATATTTGCTACATCATATATTATACTCTCTAATACAGATATATTTGTTCCTTGTTTTGCACTAAGTTCAATAATGGATGAGTCTGTTATAGAATGCTTGTTTATTATTTGTTTTAACGATTCTATTTCTGTTTTTATATTATCTATACAATCAGATTTATTGAATGCAATTATTATTTTCTTTCCATCTAATTTGGGGACAATACTAATAATCTCATTGTCCGTAGGTATTTTATCTATTACCCATATAATAATTGAGGCTTCATCTATTTTTTTGAATGTCCGTTCTATTCCAATATTTTCTATTGTATTTGTTGTTTTTCTTATACCTGCCGTATCAATGAAGCGAAATGATACTCCATTAATTTCTATTGTATCTTCTATTACATCTCGTGTCGTTCCATGTATATTACTCACAATAGCTTTATCATCGCCTAATAATTGGTTTAATAAAGTACTTTTGCCTACATTAGTTTTACCAATAATAGCAACAGGAATTCCTTGTTTCATAGCTCTTCCTGTTTTGAATGATTTTAATAAAGAAGAAATCTTGCTTTCTATTTTGTTCGCAAGGTATAGTAAATCCTCATTATTTGCAAATTCAAGTTCTTCGTGATCACTGAAATCAAGTCCGAGTTCTATTAGCGATGTCATGTGCAATAGTTGTTCTCTTAAAGAGTGCAATTCAGACGAGAACTTTCCGCGCAGCTGGTTCATGGCCATTATATGTGTTGCATGATTGGTTGACGCAATTAAATCAGCAACAGCCTCAGCTTGGCTTAAATCCATTTTCCCATTTATGAAAGCGCGCTGTGTATATTCTCCCGGTGAGGCTTGTCGGCATCCATATTGGATTAGAAGTTTTAATATTCTATCTGCAATATACTGTGAGTTGTGAAATGAAATCTCAATACAATTTTCACCAGTATAAGAGTGAGGAGCATGAAAAATGCTAATTAGGACTTCGTCTATTATTTCTTTGTTATTGCAAATTTTTCCATAAGCCAATGTATATGGTTTACGTTCCTTTAATGGGGTTTTGTCTTTGGGAATAAAAATTTCATCTGCAATATTGATAGCCTCTTTACCTGAAATTCTTATTATTCCTATAGCTCCACCTTGTGATGTGGCTATTGCGCAGATAGTTTTTTCTGTATCCATTCCTGTTTCTTTTATCATTAACTATAAATATTTTTCCACTAAATAATTTGTAAGAAACATTTTGTTTGCTTTTCGCTTCTGTTCTTTAACTATAATATATCTGTTCTTTTGGAAAAAATTAATAGCTGTTATGCTTACTTCTGATGTAAGTTTCTTTATTCTTCTTGTACGCGCATATAGTTCCATTTCGTTGAATAAAGTTTTAGCGATGCCAATGCGTTGGAAGTCTTTATGAACAAACATAGAATTAATATATCCATCTCTACTGATAGAAGAGAAGCCAATAATTTGTTTTTTATATGTTTCTGCGACTATAAAATAATGACTGGTAATTAATTCTTTCCAACGTTTAATGTTATTTCCGCATGATGCCCAATCTTTTGCTTCATTAATAGAATAGTCATTGATGTTTATGCTTAGGATTGTATCTTTGAATATCTTTTGTAAAACTTCAATATCTTTACTTTCTGCATTCCTTATATAAAAATCGGTTCTTTTCATTTCTAATATAGGAAAGTTGTTCCCTTGGGAGTCTTTTGCATTTCTATTATATATAACAAATCCCATTTTATGATAAAAAGTACTGGCATTAGGATTTTCTTCATTCACATCAACATATTGAGTCTTAAATTTTTCTATTCCTATTGTCATTAATCTCCTGCCAATACCTTTACCAAAATAGCTCGGGATAACAAATAGCATTTCTGTTTTTTTACATTCAATACCAATAAATCCTATTATTTCGTTTTTATAATATGCTGTGATGAGTGTTTCAATATTCTTTAATCCTTTTTGTACATATGGTCGTAACCTAAATATATCTTGGTGAGTGAGAAATGAATGCGATACTTTTACAGATAATTCCCATAATGAAACTAATTTTGATATCAATACGTCTGTTCGTTTCTCATTTATTCTAATGTCTTCGATATTCATTGATAAATTATATACGATCCAAAACTATTTTAATTAGATTGTCGATGCTGTTTTTATATGTAGAATTAGCTTCTTTGGCTCTTCTGTTGGCAATAACCATGCAACATGTCATGGCTTTATGTCCCATTAGGCGGGCCAATCCGGCCAAGGCAGAACTTTCCATCTCAAAGTTTGTTATACGGTAACCGTTGTATTCGAAATTTTCTACTTTTTTATTCTGATTTGGATCTGCGAGTGGAATGCGTAATTCACGTCCTTGCGGACCAAAAAAACCTCCACATGCAATGGTTACACCTCGCACCATATCATATGATGCAATTCGTTCTATCAGTTCCTTATCACCATCAATTACATAAGGTGCGCCAAGTTGTGGGTTCCAATTCATGTGTTTCTTGAAATGTTCCTCAAAATCAATGTCACAAACTTCATTTCTGCCTGCGTAGAAATTTAATAGTCCATCAAAGCCAATGCTTTTTTCAGTAGCAATGAAAGTACCTATAGGTGTGTCAGGTTGTAGGCCGCCACAGGTTCCGATACGAACAAGAGATAGTTCACGGTGTATATCTTTTTCTGTGCGTGTATTGAAGTTGATATTTGCTAAAGCATCAATTTCGTTAATCACAATATCAATATTATCACATCCAATACCAGTACTCTGTACTGTAATTCGTTTACCATTGTATATTCCGGTTATGGTACGAAACTCTCTGTTTTCAATTTCACATTCTTTTATTTCAAAATGTGAAGCTACCAATTCTACACGTCCGGGATCACCAACCAATATAATTTTGTCGGCAAGTTGCTCTGGTTTTAAATGTAAATGGAATATGCTTCCGTCATTGTTGATTATCAACTCTGATTCTTCAAAATATTTTTTCATAATCTGTTCTGGTTTAAAAGGTTATTTTCTGAATTTCTAATTTCTTTTTCTATTTTACTGATAGTTATTTCAAGAACTTCATATTGTTGCTCGCTTTTTAATATTTCATTCTTTAATACCTTTCTTTCCTGAGAATTTGCTGTTATATAATAGATGCGTGCCTTTTCGATTGTTTGGTCAAGTGCAGACAATTGTTCTTTCTTTGTTTTCAATAGTCTATATAAGGTTATATTATTCTTTGAACGAAAATCAGATATTTTATCATATAAAATATTGTCATTTATGACAAACGAGAAATGTTCTTTGTTTTGTTCCATTTTTGGCTGAATAGTTGATAAACGATTTAATGCATTCTTTCTTTCTATGCCATCTTTCCAAGTTTTTGATATTTTAGAGATACGGGCAAATTCTTTTATTTCCTCCATTGAATATTTATCTGTGGAATAAGTTTGTCGTGTCTCAGAAGGAATAAATATGTATATGCACACTTTTCCTTCCGTTTGGTTTCTGTCTGTTACGAACCATCCGATGTTATTCAACTCATCTATTGCGAACATGTAATCGTTTGCTTCAGAATTAAATGGCATACCGATATTTTCCGGTTCAAGAAATCTACCTTCATCTGCATCAAATCTTGTGGCAAAGATATCCAACCCACCTATGCTTTCTTCCCCTGTTGCGGCAAAATATAATGTGACTCCATCGGGCATCATAAAAGGGTAATTAAACTGTGACAATGCTTTGTCATTATATAAACCTTCTACAATGACAGGTTCTGTCCAGTTCCCATTAAGTTTGTCACTAGTGTATAGTTTTGCATTACCTTGTGCATCTTCAATTGGGAAATAGCATTTGTCTCCAATTTCATTTACGTATATAAAAGAATTGGACTGCAAATCTGAATGATTAAAGAAATCATTATATTTGTATATATTTCCTGCCTCAGAACCGAGATTGTATTTACTAAGAAATTTATCTTTATCAACAACTATACTGTCGATAAAGATAATATCTTGTGTTGCGGTAATCATGCGTTCAATTGGGGAATCATTTTTTTGTTCCGCTTTTGACGCTGATTTAGAGCGCTTTGAGATGTTCTGTGCTGATAAATAAAATGGTATTACACAGAGTATGGTGATTAAGATTAATAATTTCCTCATATCTTTGTTTTTTACGGGACAAAGTTACTACAAAAAAGTGAAATGTGGAAAGATATAGTGATAGAATTGAGTTACAGGGGTTTCAGTCGTGCATCCGATTATTCGTGAAGCCATCGCAATCACCGCTGAAGCCAAATCAGGACGCCGCTACGTTACTTGTCCGTAACCATGCC
>NZ_JABKKK010000022.1:0-13381 GCF_013166535.1 Prevotella sp. PTAC | reverse complement strand
TGTTCCTTAATAAAAACATGTCGGAATATAAATCATTGGTTTACAAAATATTACAGTGTGGACTTTTGAGATATAACTAAATTTACCAGATTTTCGCTCGAAACGCCTTGCGGTCTTATGTTATATATAGGCGGCAAAAGGATCTGCCAATCGCCGTTACCTTCTGATATGTCATGCAAAGATAGCCATTTTCAGCGAATTGCGGGCTATGATTGCTCAAATTTATATTTCAATCCATATTCTTCCAGTTTATTATAGAGTGTTGTCCTGCCTATTCCAAGCAGTTCGGCGGCGACCTTGCGGTTCCCGTCAGCCTGCCTCAAAGCGCGTATAATCCGCTCTTTATCTTCCTCTTTGTTGCGCAGGGAGAAGCCGGTAACAGAGGTTGTTTCGGTTATTCCAAGTTCCAGATGCTCTTTCGTGACAAGTCCCGTCTGTGCCTGCAACACCGCGCCCATGACTTTCTGACGAAGCTCGCGCACGTTGCCCGGCCATGAATGGGTCAGCAACGCTTTCCGTGCTTCGGAGCTGAATCCGCTAACCTTGCACTCCAATTCATTATTGGCAATCTCGCGGAAAAACTCTGCCAGCGGCATGATGTCTTCCTGACAATCACGCAGCGGCGGAACGGTTATCTCGAAGTCGTGCAGACGGTACAGCAAGTCCTGCCGGAAACGCTTTTCATTGACCGCCTTTTCCAGATTCTCGTTGGTGGCAGCGATAATACGGACATTGAAACTTCTATCCGTCCTGTCACCAACGGGGCGGTATCGCCGCTCCTGTATGGCACGCAGAAGCATCTGTTGGGTTTCCGGTGCAAGGTTGCCCACTTCGTCCAAAAACAGCGTGCCGCCTTCGGCTTCATGGAAATACCCTTTCTTGGCACTGTCCGCACCGGTGAACGCCCCTCTGACGTGTCCGAAGAATGCCGACGGTGCAAGCTCTTTGGTGAGTGAACCGCAGTCCACAGCCACAAACGGTTTTCCTGCCCGCTTGCTCTTGTCGTGCAGTAGATGGGCGATATGCTCTTTGCCCGTACCGTTCTCCCCGAATATCAGCACGCTCATGTCGGTGGGGGCTACCAGCCTTATCCGCTTCATGATGGTTTGGAACGCCGAGCCATCACGCGAGAACAGGGGCATACGGCTTCGTCCGGTGTGCCGTTCTTTCAGTATGGTACAGAGCAGAGGTACGAGCTTGTCCTCCACGAGTTGTTTGGGTATGTAGTCCAGCGAACCGAGTTTCATGCTTTCCACCGCCGTATGCACTTCGGCATAGTCAGTCATGATAATGAACGGTTGCATCATGCCTTCCTTGCGCATCCAGCGCAACATGTCGATACCATTGCCGTCAGGTAGGCGCAGGTCTGAAACCACGATGTCCCCGTCTGCGGCTTGTTGCAGAAGTTTCCTCGCGGTCGAGAGGTGGAAAGCCTGCACGGTACGGAATCCCTCACGTGCCAGCAGGTTGCAGACAAACTCGCAATACACGATGTTGTCCTCCACCACGATGATTTTTGTCTTATCCATTTTCGTATTTTCTCCTTTCTTCTTTTGCCAGCCGGATGATTTCCGAACCCTTATCCAGCACGGATTTTATGGTATTGCCAATTGTTTTATCGTCAGGTGTGCCATCGCAATGAAGCAATTTGTATAGTTCCCTTAACGGCTGGTCGGCACGGAGTATCTCCCATGAACTTCGCAGGTGGTGTGTCAGGGCGTCCAGTTCCTGAAGGTCTTTCTTTAGACCCGCTTCCCTGATTGCCTGCATTTCCTTATCGGTTTCCGTTATCAGTTTCTCCAGCATGACGGATTCATTGCCGTAGGACAGCAGGGAGGTGAAATCCGGCTTTTCATTCAGTTTACCTTTCATGGCACATTTATTTGAAATCTCCATCAGTTCAGATATAGAGAACGGCTTGAACAGGCATTCTGTGAATCCATGTTCTATAAGTTCCTCTTTGCCGCAACTGCCCGAAGCGGTTGTCACGACTACCGGGATATCCCTTGAATTGCCAACGTTGGAAGTGCGCAACAGTTCCAGCAACTCGAAACCGTTTATATCCGGCATATTCAGATCCGTCAGAAGAAGGCTGTATTCCTTTTTTCGTATCAGTTCCATCAGTTCCGCAGCATCGGTACAGGTATCGCAGTGTATCCCTTCCTGTGCATACATTTCTTTCAGCATCAGGAGCAGCACTTCGTCATTGTCGATGGCAACCACATCGTGGAATGTATGGTTATGATGAACCTGTGCTTGATTTATCCGTTCCGGAATTTCCTCGGCTGTCTGCATGGGGATTTCCACAGTTAAACAGCTGCCTTTGCCTTTTTCGCTCTCCAGCCGGATTGTGCCGCCGAGCATTGTCACGATACGCTGCACGATGGACAATCCCAGCCCGAAGCCGTCTTTTGCAGCGGCGTTTGACAGACGTTCAAATGCACCGAATATACGTTGTTGCTCCTCTTCGGTCATGCCCGTCCCCGTATCTTCGACGATAAGTGTCAGCATCCCGTTAGTGTAATCCGTTGTCAGAGATACGCTGCCGTTCTCCGTGAACTTGATGGCGTTGGACAACAGATTATTTCCGATTTGCAGGATGCGTTCCTTATCAGTCAAAACAACCGTATCAGTTTGATTAATTATGGTAAGAGCCAGCCCCTTGTTCATAGCGGTTGGCATAAACTCCGTTTCAAGGATGTGCGTGATTGCCGAAATTTGGCAAGGAGAGAAATTCGGCTGCTCCTTGCCGTTGTCCAGACGGAAGAAACTTAGCAGCGTATTGAGCATTTCACGCATACGCTCAGAAGATTGCCGGATGTTTTGGATATACGCCCCGATTTTATCAACATCGCAATCTTTTTGCATCAGTCCGGCATAACCCGTTATTGCCGTCAGAGGCGTGCGCAATTCATGGGTGATGGTATGAACGGCTTTCTTGCGGGAAGCAATCAGTGCCTCGTTCTGTTCAACAGACTGTTGAAGTTGTCCGATTAAATCCGATGTTTTCAGTCGGTATCGTTTGATTCGGATGGCATCCCTATGTATAATTATGAACAATACGAGCAATAACAGAAGTATGGATAATGCCAGACTGCCAATTTGCCTGAACGACTTCTTACGCATGGTGGCTATCTCGGTTTCTCGTTCTTTCAGGTCGGTCTGAACATTGTTGTCGATATGACGGATAAGCCTACGTAATTGGCTGTTTAGGGCTGCATTATGTGCGGCAACGCTGTCGGTCTGTTCGCTAAGTATCCGGTTTTGAACCTTCTGTCCGGCAATCACATCGTTGTTCAGGGAATAGAGCATCGAGGTTGTTGCCGAGGGTTTTGTTTCCTCCTTTTTGCCGAAGATGCCCAAGAACCCCTTGCGTTTAGTCTTGCGGGGGCTTTCATTTGCGCTTTGACGGACTATGAACGGCACTTTATCGGCTATACGCCTATTGAGTGTCCTCTGACGGGAATGTATATCCGCCAGCTCCCTCATCTGTACTTCTTTGCTTGCCAATATGTCACGGATGCTGTCTATCCCGACACGTTCCGAACTGAACACCTCGCGGAAGACACACAGTGTACTGTCAATTACCATTCTTTGCTGATGGTATTGTTCCGCATCGCCCTCTTTCCATTCCGATACGGTTTCTCCCAGCAATGACAGCCCTGTAATCCGTATGTTCAGGCGGTTTATGTTTTTTCGCAACTCGATTGCGCTATGGTTCTCTTCCTCCGACAACGACAAGGTGTTTTGTTCGTTATGGTAGGTATAGGCTACCAGCAGTGACAGGATGAATATGGAAATGTAGCCTGCGGCTACCAGTATGCGGTAGTATCTCATAAGCCGTGTATATAATAATTGCTGAATCTCTCATTTGTCAGGAATATGCGTGCCGTCATAGCCGCATATTCCAAATCTTGCCGGAAACGCGCTCATGATTCACTGTTCCAGTATTTCATCCTTCTCTCGCACCATTCCTCATATCCCTCTTTTTTCAGTTCTCCAGGTGTCTTGAGAACCTGCTGGTTGCAGAAGTCGGAAAAATTACTTGCAGAGAGGAACCGGTTGCGTTCAGCCACTTCCTTCAGGGCAAGTTCCGGACGGTACGAAAGATCTTCCTTGATACGGCTTATGCGCTCCTGCCGGAGCCAGTCGGTCGCGGAACAGCCGTAATATTCTTCAAAACGGCTTCGGAAATGGGAATAGCTCATGCCACACATCCCTGCCAGCTCCTCTGCTGTAAAGGTGTGCCACTTATACATCTTCACTTTCAGGCGGAAGACCGCTTCTGCCAGTTCTTTCAGACGGCTTTCCGCATATTGCATTTCTGATTCCTTCAGAGGGCTGGAGATATGGCGGAGGGTGTCACGGCGCGCCCTGAAAAAGTAGTCGCACACCCGGTTGGTCACGCAGTTAAGATAGGAGCGTCCCCTCATGCAGCGGAGCAGGTCGCAGAAAAACATCAGTTCCGGTGTCCGGCACTCCGTTTCATAGACGGCTACGAGGTCATTGCACAGGTAGCAGAATGCAAAGTCTTCAGGCGAGCATGCCACAAGAGCTATGTAAGGCTTGTAGTCACGCATTTTCAATGTAGGCTGGACAGAAATGGATTTGAATGTGCTGACAATCAGGCGCAGCACCTCTGTATCATGGGCGAAACTCTCCATTTCGCGTACCATACGGCTTACGGAGTAACGTTTCTTTACAAGCTCTTCCGCCTTGTCCGCTATGCTGTGCAGGCTTACGGAGTGTATGGGATATATATCGGCTGTGTGCCGTAGCAGGGCTGTCAATCTCATTATGTTGTTTTTGCGGCAAATATCGGGTTTATAAAGTAACAAGCAGTTCCAAATCTTGCCGAAAATCCCAACACGGTCATATTTTTCCTTGCCGTTGCAACGCTTCCAAGAAAAAAACGGCAATGGTAGACACTACATACAGCGCAAGAACCCATGCACCGGATTTGCGTTGCACCGGACTTTCATCGTCATATCTGGCTATAATCCTGTCGTAACGTTTCCTGAAAAAGAACCGCCAGCTCAACAAGGCAATAATGCCGCCCTCGATAATATAATACTGAATATCGGAGGGATATGCGACAATGCCGTATCGGGTCAGCATCCCCCATACGGTCAATACGTTGGTACTCAGTATGACCGAGAACATAAGCATCCCCATAAACACGGCTCCTTCCGCCAGAGAGGAATGGAGCCATAGTCTATAAAACCGATAATACAGATAATCTATCATATCCTTCGGGTAACTATATCATGTTGAATATCACTTGGTCATTCCTGTAAGAAACTCCTGCGGATGCTGTTTGATGTATGTACCGATCATCGTGTAGAGTTGACGGTCATTCTTCATCAAGGCATAGTACTCATCATCGAAGGCATCAAAGAACTTCTCTTTATACCCGTGGGCGAATCCTTCCTTCGTTCCGTCCCATACCGATTGCAGTTCATCCCGGTTGGCGGCATATTGGTTGTTGGCTCGTTTCACGACATCAGCAATCCGGTCTGCTCCGAGCTTGACAAAGGTGTCCTCGGCTTTTTGCGCACGTTCGCCTCCTGAATTGTAGTAGTATTGGTTGAAACCTCCGTTGATGACCTCCGCATGCAGTTCCACCGCACACATTATGCTGTCGAATACTTCGCTCTCCATATCGCTTGCCAGTTCTCCGTCGATATATTTCCGGCAGAGTTTATCGGCAGGAAGACGCTCAATCAATTCTTTTGTTATCCGTTCGGGACATCTTATCCTAAACAGTTTCTTTATCCATTGCATCATTGATTTCGGTTTTTATTATTACTTGAACATATTTTTTTCATTACCGTGTAAAACATATTCTGGCCTTTTATCAAGCAGTATGAACTGCGGCAACTGTTGCGCCCGCTTCCACATTGCCGGATTGTAGGACCATAACACGGGAAGTTCCACTGGAGAATGCTGGAAGAAGTAACGCTTTGTTTCAAGACTTGGTAATATGGATATTATTGCTCCGTTGCCTTCCATACTCGGATGATAGCAGAAACGGAAACTCATATAGGCATATCCGGGGCTTCCTTTCCGGGCGTCAATTTCAAGAG
Source organism: Prevotella sp. PTAC (assembly GCF_013166535.1). Classification (NCBI taxonomy): domain Bacteria; kingdom Pseudomonadati; phylum Bacteroidota; class Bacteroidia; order Bacteroidales; family Prevotellaceae; genus Prevotella; species Prevotella sp. PTAC. Next base: position 7,295 of record NZ_JABKKK010000022.1, on the reverse strand, counting down.
ACTCCACAATCGTGTCCTCTTGTGTTTCCTCACTGTCGCTACGCTCGTCTGCTTCGGGAAGACCGCTGTCGTTGTCAAGATTTAGTTCCGGGAAATTCAATATCCCATCCACGGTTGAAAGCATGACACAGGCATTATACCGCTCATGCTTCCTTATGGATTGATCCGGTACTGTGACGCGGAGCAGAACCCAGCAGGAATCCTCCTCAATCAAAGCTTTCTCTATAGCAAATCTGACCTGCGGACGTTCCAACGGACGCAATTTTCCGTGAATGATTCGATAAGCCCTGTCACAGCCTGAATTGTTCACTTCACTCAGACAAATCCGTGAATCCTGAGCAGCACCGGTTTTGCGGATTGTGGCACATCCCGCAAATGCCAACGATAATGCCGACATCATGGTCAGCAATATTATATTTCTAAAATGATTGTTATTCATTGTTTAATGGTTTGGTGAGAAACAGCATTAGCTGTTATCTCGACCTTGTTAGTTGCTTACTATATATTCTTAATGATTTCAATGTCTTGAATAGGTATATAACCTATATGGGCATTAAAAATGGAATTTATTCTACACCAGCCATTTACTATTTTACTTATAACAACAGGCATTCCAAAACTAACTGCTATGCCATCTTCTCCTTCGGTAATTTTTTCTCCATCAGGTAAAGAATAAATGTAGGAGCTGCATAGTATGGCACTATCTCCAACTTGTGGCGTAAAATTCGTCCTTTTAGCATTCGGGGGGCTCTGTAATATTATATTATACTGAGCTTCCATACATTTCGTAGATAGGAATAGGTATGCTTCAAAACAGTCATTACATTCATTCTCTTCAGGAAAATGCTCTATATGAAAACCCGGAGTGTCAGCATACAACTTTCCGTGAGTTTCATCTCCTCTATTATATACCCCATATATCAATCGCCCATTAGAATTATAATATGCGATACTGTGCAATGCACCCCCGTCAGCCCATCGCTTAAATACTTTCCTGATATTGTTATCGCTATCGAAATACATAGTGATCAATATATTGGCATTCTTAATATGACCATCATCTAAGATTTTGTATGAATGGATTTGATCAAATTCCATATATTCATCCTCTATTACTTTTCCTAAACTATCTAAAGGAACAAGGTATGCAATTCTCAAAGGCATTTTGTTTATTGCATCAATCTCTGTTTGAATAGTTTCCTTATAGTTTTGTGCAAAAGCAAAAGGTGAAAGCAAGAATAAAATATAAAGTATAATTACTCTTTTCATATTGCAACTAATGGTTAGCAGGGAACGGCTTGTCCGTTATCCTGCGTTGTTAGCTGTATTTTAGTCAAAAGTCATGTAACACAAACAGACTTTTAACAAGATAATTTTCTACTGTCCATACGGCATAATATCCGCCTGCACCGTCACTGTTCTGCGTGCTGATGAACAGTGAGTTTCCTTTACCCAATGCCACGACAACATTGTTTCGGCTCGGTTCGTATAGATGTGTTATGTATGCTGTTGGAAATTCCAATATTCCGGCAGGGTGCTTGACGGTGACAGATGCGTATTCTTCATGCGGAATATTATCATCTATGCCTGTCAAGTCAGAACAACCGTCAATACTCCGAACAAAGCCTGCTTCCAAATCATAAACAATGGCATGTTTTTGTGGATTAAACTTTTGGAAGATTATCTTTATGGTTAATGTGTCGTTGGCATATACAAGGCATTTATCTGTGCTTTGCGGCTGTTTCTTTAACTGTGGCAAATCTGCCAAATAACGGATGCGGCTTTTATGGATTTCTCCTGTATGGGTATTTCCATTCGGGCAAGTCTTGGTTATGCCCGTTTCTGCTCCATATTCTACGCTATGCCATTCTTTATGGCTCTTTTGTGCATCCCAATCGACAAACACATGATTATCCAATAATTTGCCTATTACTGTTCCACTTGTATCACGTACATTTACATATCCGTCCGCATCCTGAATGACACCGAAGAAACGCTGTTGTGCTTGTATAGGCAAGCAAAACAGAATTGCCGATATGTAGAAAATAATCTTTTTCATGCTTCTATTACAGCTAATGGGTTGCAGCTTGCCGCCGTTAGGCGGAACAGGTGCTTGTTAGCATCATTTTTAATCCAATTCTGCTCTTGAAAATAAATCCTGTATCAAAGTTTCATTTTCACAGGCGTTTTTGAAGGCTATGATAAATGTTTTCAATGCTTCTTTATCGTCAGAATATGCGCAAAACATATCGGCTTCGGGGTCAAACTGAACAATATCTATTAATTTAGGCTCCAATTCGTCTAAAAAAACTCGTGCCAAAGAAGCCCAGTCATAACCCGTTCCTTCAAAGCCTTCGTTTTCTCTTGTTTGAAAAATCTCATCCTTATACTCGCCAACATTCAAACAAACAGATACGCTGTTTTCATGCTCTACCCAAAAGAACGGTTTTATTTGTTCCTCAAAATTATTAGTGCCCATATTGTTCTAACTCATTAAAAAGCTCATCTCCATTTGCTTTAATGCCATCTCTAAATTTAGCAGGAATTTTACTGCCACAACGCTCAAACCAATCGTTAAAAACATTCTTCCATTCCTGAACTTTCTCTTTTTTGATTAGCAAATTAGCATCAACCGTAAATCTTTTAGCTAACATAACTAATATATCTATATGAGTTAAGACTGCTTGAGTTGGCTTATTAGCCGTTTTTAGCCATTCAATATTTTCGTCAATCTGCTTTAATGCCAAATTGATGTATCGAGCATTTTCTAATTCTGCCATTTCATTACCTTCTGGCGCTGTACTAAATATTTTCATTGTAATCCTATTTGTTTTTCGATGCTAATGGGATAGCAGGGAACGGCTTGCCGTTACCCTGCTTCGTTAACATCATATTGTACGCATTATTCAGCTTCGTTTGGGTTACCGACCAGTCTTTTCTCTACGACCCGAACAAGCTGATATTTGTATATGCTACCGTCTGCTGGTGGATTTGCCAAAGTTGTCTTATTGACACGCAAATCGTATTCATAGCCTTTCTCATATTCGAAGCCCTGAATACCGCAGAATGCCAAAGGACGATATTCATCCTCTCCCTGCTCCTTGACGAGCATACATTCTATCGGAAATTCTCCTTCCGAATCAAATAAATCATACATAATTCCAGTTTCAGAAGAAACATACATCGTTACTTCTTTTGTGATGTCCTTTGGCTCATCTTCATTCATGCAAGCTGTCAGCCCGAATATTGTAACAAAGGCTATCAGCAGCGTTACTAAATAAATTTTCGTTCTCATACTTATTAGTGTTATTGATGTTAATGGCTTGGCGGGGAACGGCGTTAGTCCGTTATCCCGGCTTGTTACCAATATTTTTTTAAGTATTAGCCAAAGATTTCTATTCCTAATTATTAAGAGCAATCTCTTTACCAACAAATATGGCATCACCACATTTCATATAGAAACCATTTTGACCGTTGTATTTCCTAAGAGCATAGGGATATGCAACAATTCCTTTTTGTGGCTTTATACTAATTTCACAACATCCATGTGATGTTTGGTAAAGCAAAAAAACTTTTTCCCCATGCCTTTTTAAAATGTCATATACCTTATTCTTCCATTCTTTTTCATCCTTATCTTCAATGTTATATGAATCAGCAATACGACCATTTCTTAAAAAATGGGAATCATTAACATCCGGCTTAGAGCGTAAGAACTGCATTTGTTCCCTTGCAATACTACCAAAATGGTAATATTCGCCATATTTTTTGTATCTCGTTTTTAATTCTTCCATTGTCATCAAATCAAAATTTACGATAGAGAAGAAAGAACTTGATGAATTTACAACAGACGTATATAGTCTTTTGCTAATGTCAGCTTCCAAAGAAGGAGAAATATCTAAAAAGAATATATTAGGATTGTACCCTCGTAATTCCTCACAAAATTGCTGCTCATCATTTTGAGTCATAAATAACTGAAAATCTCTACTTTTCTCCATTGTATTTAATTTTGATGATGATAAAATCTTTGGCTTACCTTATCGCACTGTTATTGGTAATGGTTCAGCAGGGAACGGCTTGTCCGTTATCCTGCGTTGTTAGCATTATTTTTTTGTTTCATCCATTGCAAAAGTAAATTTTCAATCTCTTTTGCACCTGTCTCCTTAGCCAAAGCAAGAGGGGTGCTGCCGTTACTATCTTTTATATCAAGGTCTGCATGATATTCTAAAAGCAACTTCACCAGTTCTATGTTATTATTGGCAATGGCTTCCATAATCGGATATACTCTATAGGTGTCGCATGGACTTTGGCAACCATTTACGTTAATGCCATGCTCCAGCAAGATATGGGCTAACTTTACGTTAGACAATCTGCAGGCGTATGTCAGGAGCGTAAGTCCATACTCATCGCTATATACTCTATCGTTTATGTCCTTGTATCTGGTAAGGGCATATTTTAGTACATCTTCTTTGTCAAAGTAGATTGCCGTATAGAGTATATCAAACTCGTAACAATCGTTACCCATTGCCATAGGTTCATCTTTTGCTGCCAGCAACTGTTTAATGGTTTCCATATCATTGTTGCGGCAAGCAACCCCTAACGGATAAAGCTGGTAGGTTGCATCCCGTATAGTATCTTGCAGCAATGTGCTTGCTTTCACGCTATCCAAACTACAAAAAAGCGTTGCAAGAAAAAGTAATGTCCTATTTACTATCTTCATACTTACTTTTTAAGTTGCACGTTAATGCTAATGGCTGACAAGGAGCTGCGTTAGCAGCTAACTTGGCTTGTTACCAATATAATTTACAGGGAAACAGATAGCCATTTTTGCTTCCATGAAGAATATCTTTTCTTAGAATCTAAAAGCCATTTGCCTTTTTTAAATAAGAATATGTATTGCTTCTTTTCCTGCATAGGCACTTCTCTGTATGTGTGAACTACAATTCTGTCCTTTCCTTCTTCTACGATATCGGTTATTTCCTCTTCATTAATATCATATTCATAAGAACCTTCATTGCCATAAGATATAGTAGTAGGTCTGCTATTCTTGCGTTCACGAGAAGTGCAGTAGTTCAAAAAGATTTTTGACACCAATTCTTTTTGCTTGTTAAACTGTTCTTCAAATGAAAGTTCATTCTGCTTTGCAATATCATTACACATCACTTCCCACTCGTGCATATTCTGCATGAATTGAAGCAATAAATTCTGTATAGTTTCTTTTAGTTCTGTTTCCATATCTGTTCTATATTATTGGTAATGGGATAGCGTGGAACGCTGTAAGGCGTTATCACGCTTCGTTAGCAATATTTTTACTTCTAAATTCTTTTAATTTCTTTTCAATAAAAGCAAAGTCATTGATTGCTTTAATCCCGTCTTTTGCTCTATCGTATTTTTGTCGCCATTTTCTAATGCCATACAGATAAAACTTTAATCCCTCTTCCGTTAAATCTCCAATTTTTATTTCAGTATTATCTGTAGGCTTTTCTCCTTTTTTTAGTATTTCTTTAGTTGTCAATCCATTATCTTGTAAGAAATGGATGATATTTTCAAAAAAGATAATTTGCTCTGTTTTGAATTTATCAGTTAAGGGTGGTATAGACTTCATTTGAGTAAACCATCCTAATTTTGATATTATCTCGTCTTTATCCATATTTCAAATTTTATTGCTAATGGGTTGGCGGGGAACGGCGTTAGTCCGTTATCCCGGCTTGTTATGAACTTACTTTACCTCTTGTGCCTTTTTATAATTTGCATAGCGAGCATTTAGAGTGTCCCGCCATTCTTGGCTTGGGCAAGAGTTTATTAACTGAATATACTTATTCTCATCATCAACGCAAACAGACTCTACAAGTTTTAATAAACTCCACTGCAAATCATAAAAAGCATTTTCAGGAAAGATTTGTACCAACACCATAGCTTCATCAAATGATATGGGAANTTGTATTTGTTCTAATAAGGCATCATAAGTATTTACTAATTCATCAATACTCTCTGTATCATTGATGCTTTCATTAGGCATACGACCCAAATCTTTCAACTGTAAAATTTCATTTCTCATATCGTGTACTCTAATTGTTCATAATGGCTTGACAAGGAGCTGCGTTTAGCAGCTAACTTGGCTTGTTATCAACATTTATAATTACTTACTCCCATATTATTTCACAAAGAGCCAGCTTGTTATCTTCATTACAGATAAATGCCCGGTTATTCCAAACATCTAACACTCGGAAAGCACTATATCCACGAGGCATAACGATGTCAACCAAGGTACAATCAGAAAGACGCAGTAGTTTTTGCTTGCCTTTCCACTCATCTGTTTTGAAAATGGAAGATAAAATTAGCCAAGTTCTATCCCCAGAGAATTTACCTCGCATCCCATGTTTTCCGGGCAAACGGCTTAAATTGTCTTTACCCCACAATTTCTTTTTAAACAAGCCGTTAAACTCTAACTCCATATACCAATAATATCCCATTCCAGCCAAACCTGCTGGATTAATTGTGCTACTTTCCAAAAAAGCATATAGATGTCCATCCTGTTCTTGAATAGAACCTATTAAAGGATAGTTGTAATTGAGAACTGCTTTGGAGAAATCTCCATTCGCTTTTGTCACCGAATCAAGATGTGCTTGCCGAGTTCCAGCTTTGCTATACACACAAGAACCTATGTCAGACCAACGGGCAGTCATTGTTGCAAAATTGACAGTCAAAGTTGTGAAACTGTTTGTTGCTTCTAAAACCCTATCTACTTTACATACAATAGGAAATACATCATGCTCTCCAGTAACAGCTATTGGCATAGGTATGCCTACAGCACACCAGTTATCCATAGAAATAGAAGTCCAATCACCATTTATTTCAGATAACCACCAAAGAGTTTTGCTGGCTCCACAAAGAAATAATATTCCGTTGTTGCAAGATAAAAGTACGGGGGCTTGCCAAATGTCTTGCACTTCTTGGGGTTTTGGACTGGGGGTAAATCGGGAAATATCTCCTTTTATCCATAGCACTCCTTTCGACTTTTGCTGTGAATGATAAACAGAGAATACAATTTCCTCTTCGCTACGAGCTATCATCTCTTTGCCGCCAAGTGGACTATATTTGAAAGAAGTGCCAGACAATTTTATTCCGTCAAACTCCCAATCTTTTATTATTTTCAGTTTCGCTTTCATGATTGAATTTCTGTTTTTGTTGATAATGGCTTGGCGGGGAACGGCGTTAGTCCGTTATCCCGGCTTGTTATGAACTTACTTTACCTCTTGTGCCTTTTTATAATTTGCATAGCGAGCATTTAGAGTGTC
>NZ_JABKKK010000021.1:0-13489 GCF_013166535.1 Prevotella sp. PTAC | reverse complement strand
TAGCGAATCAGATGGCAATTTACGCCATTTTGAGAAAAATACAGATATTGGTCAATTTTTCCTCAAAAAGATTTGGATTTTATCACAGTATCTAAATCATATGATGAGACCGATGATTTCATTGAATACTTCTCAAATTGTACAACTGGACTGTTAAAAAGTTCAATGCTTTCGTCTATTGGCAAGCAAGATATTCATGAATTGTTTAAATCTGACGGGATTGATGATAAACCGACCGATCAAGATTTATGTAATTTGAACTGTTTTTTAACTTTTACAGATAAAAAACAGCTGGAAGATATGCATACAATTCAGACAGGAGACATTTTTATCCTATCCAATCCTTATCATCCAGAAGACGGAGGCGAAGAATATCTCATTTGCATAACACAATCGTGTGATTGCAAAAGGCCTAGAAAAATTTATCATAACTATGTTTTTCTGCATGGTCATAAAGCGGATTTAAAAAGAGCACTCAAAGAAACAGAAAAGGAATGTTATTCTTTTATTTCATCAAAGGATGCTATTGAATGGACCCATCGTTTCTTTTCAATACACATAGAATCTCAAAGAAAATTTTATATTAATCGTCCAATAAGGGTTGTATTAAATAATGGACGAAATAATGAAATGTTATTCTTAGGCAACCAAAAAATAGAATTTACACAACGCCTCATAAACTATGCGTTTTCCCATGCACAACGAATGGGTATAGATTTACCTCATTATCCTGACGAAGATGACTGATGTGATGACGCCGGAGCAGCGAAGCCGATGCATGGCGGCGGTTAAAGGGAAGGATACTAAGCCGGAGATGATTGTCCGGAAGTATCTTTTCTCTCGCGGTCTGCGCTATCGTGTTAATAATAGGAAGTTGCCGGGGTCTCCTGATATTGTCCTGAGAAAATATAAGACGGTTGTTTTTGTTGACGGTTGTTTCTGGCATGGACATAAGGACTGCAAGTATTTCAGGCTACCGAAATCCAATGTTGATTTTTGGCGGCATAAGATAGCGATGAACATTGCTCGCGACTATGCCAATAATGTAGACCTCAAACTAGCCGGATGGAGGGTAATACGCATTTGGGAATGTGATATTAAAACAAAGGCTAAACGCGAAGAAGTACTCCAACATCTATATGCCGGCATAACTCAATCATCCAATATTGAACATTATCAATCCAACGAAATTGACAATGAATCAATAGCAGCAGAACCAAACATTCCGTATGGTGAACCAAAGTATTCTTCTAAAGAGAAAGGTCACTAATGTAGTTATATACGCTATTCCTGATTATCAGAATCTTACCAATTAAGATAACATTTTCTGATGATTAGGAAATCTCGAAAAATTTTCGTAATTATGGACGACTTTTATAACCTCTTTATTTATAAGAGGTTTGAGAGAAAGGTTAAAATAGAGGTAACGAATTGGCAACCGTGTTTATTTCTGCGCTTTGCTGTGAGTTGCTGTCAATGCCTCTCGTCTTGATACAAAAGTAATAATAAAAATCGAATGTTAATCTGATTCCTGATAAAATTTTTGTCTTCTATTCAACATCTAAAATACTCAAAACTCATTTGACAAAATTTTAGTTCTGAATTGATGCTTAGTATTCGCGGTCATTTTGTATAATGGCATATCTTCAGGATACACAGTTATTCTTCTCTGAGAGTTTACATCTATACAGAATTTCTTCATTGATTCTTCATAAGACTCAATCTGCCGTTTTGCATCTATAATAAATGTATCTTCCAATTCTAAATTATCACATATTAAATGTTCTAACTCTATCTTCATAAGATCTATAAAAAGATTCTGTCGTGAATAAATATTGGAAAGCCCTTAAGTCGTACATAATCAGACATGGTCTCGTAGTAATCGCGAATCTTTATCCGTAACTCAATATTTTCGCTATAATCTTCTATCTTTAATTTCAATTCTTTAAGAGCTTCTATATTAATTGGTCTACCATGAGACCTCCAATCATTATTATCACTTAAATGCTCTGCAATTTTTGCGGCACGTTCTTTCTTCTCTTCAATTGTTACATCCGTTCCATTACTATGTTTTGTCCAATTCTTGAATTTGTATTTAACCAGCCATTTTTTTAATAAGTCAATAGTTAAATCTCGTGCTTGCTCAAAACTACGAAGTTCGGCTAAATCAAAGTCTTTTAATATTGCAAATTCCACATTTGTAAGAGTCCCAAGTTTGGCCTTCTCAATGTATTCATTAACTTTATCCAAATACCCTAATGCGGCCACCCATTTGCCTTCTTTATTTTGAACTTGAGGGTCTATTGGACCTAATACCGAAAAATAATCCATAAAAATACTATCACCACTCATACAAAATATAGTACCTGCACTATACGCATAATCAGGCACTATGAAATTTACTTCTGAATAGTGATGCCTGATTATATTAACATAACGTTCTACTGTAATTGCACTGCCGCCTGTTGTAGTTAGTAGTATATAAAGAGTATTATGGTGATTTGCACTTTGGGCAAGCTCTTCTACTAATTTTAAAAATACATTTTCATTCAAATTCCCTATTGGGCCATAATATACCAAAACATCTGCATCAAGATACTTTTCCAAGATTTCCAACTTGGAATTGAGCAAAAGTCTTAAGTTATTTTCTAATTGAGATTCCATAAAATTGTCATTGATATTGTGAGGTAAAATCAATCTGAATTCTACGTTGAAAAGCAGGAGCATACTGAGCTTTTAATAACCAATATGATGCAAATATGGGTTTTACGCTAAATTCTTCCGCCAATGAATTAGCAGACATGAACTGTCCCATACGTTTGCGATCAAACACTGCTTTCCGCAAGCCATCTCCATGAAAAAGGTATTCATTAGCGAATTTATTGGCTTCTTTTTCTCGCTTGTTTTGCTTGGTTTTCGATTCGTTTATCTCGCCTTCGTAAATCTCAACATTCTTATGTTTGATAGCATGCCCTAATTCATGGAAGAGAGTAAACCAACAAGATATAAGGTCGTGTCCACGATCCGATATCTGAATGAGAGGTTTATTTTCAATCCAACGTATTGCTCCGTAAACGGTTTTAGGCAGAGAGGGGACAAAAACCAGACCTATACCAAAGCGTGAAAATATTGATGGTAGAGATTTAAAATACTCAACATCTTCAATATGAGCCATCCATTCTCTTGATTCAATCCAATTCATTAATTCCATTTCGTTATAATCAGGAAGATTGAGAGCGTTAAAATCAAGCTCACCACGACGCAGCCAAGCATGCAGATTGATTGAGTCAACTTCAATTTTATTTTGGGAACGGAATAGTGCAGCTTTTTTTTCTGAAGTTTCAAAAATCTCCGTATCGGAATCTACACCAAAGAAATCCAAAATATCATCAAGAATATCATATCCTTCCGTAAATTCACCACGCAGCAAAGGTAATACCTTTTTTAGCTTAGTATATGTTTTCTTTGCCTGATTATAATTAGCCATATACCGTGGTTTTTCTTCTAAATATTCTTTCTGAAAATTAATCAGATATTCACACACATTAGAATCGCTCAATATTTCAGCAGCTTTCCTTAATGCTTTATTTGATAGTTTTTCCTTACTCCTTAAATCCTTAATGCCGATAAGTTCTTCGAAATTCTTAATGCCGCGAGCCTCGAATATATCAGCAAGTTCCCCTCCGACTGTATTGCGCAATGTCAAAGGGTTTAATACAGGTATTTTTTCAAGTGCAGCCATTTTTATATATTGTTATAATCGTGATTGTTTACAGCAATAACATATATTGTCATTATTGAGTTGAAATCTCCTTGCCAATCTTGTGTTAATAATAAATTCTTTTCTTCATCTGTAATATGATTAAAGAATTTTCTTGGCCCTCGTCCAACACGAACTTTCAAAATTAAGGGGTCTTTTTTAGCGCACCCTTGTTTTATCTCTATTCGGTTATCTGTTTGACCAAACATTGCATTATAGGCCCCAGCTGAAACATATCTCCTTAATCGGTCATGCAACTTTTTTGCCGGTTCCATCAGATTAGCTCCAAAAGTCTTTGAAAATGCTCTTGATGCATTACGATTATCGGGATTTAATACAAAATCTCGATAACATTTAACTTCTTTGGAACTACCGTATTCAATGTTCATTTCTACTCCAACTTCTTTTTCAATGTGCAAAGATACAATTTCTCTTTTAGAAACTCATCCATTACCAAATAAAATTTTGTATCTTTGCAACCGTTAAACAAAAATGACGTGTGCATGAATCGGATAAAACAGGAATTGGAAGCCAAAGGGATTAGTCAAACAGAATTGGCAAATAGGCTTGGAAAGACTTTTAACATGGTCAATCTATACGCCACAAACAAAGTGCAACCTCCTGTTCCTGTTTTATATCGAATTGCAGACATTCTGAATATTGATGTGCGAGATTTACTCGTATCTAACAAAACCAAAGTGTAATCACTATATGGCGAAAAAAGAGGTTAAAACAGACCTTTGGGTTTATGAACTGTTGCAAGAAGCAGACATTCATTTAACGCCACAAGGATGTGATATAATAGAAATAGACGAGGCTTTAAAGACAGCTTCAAAATCAAATACAGGAAACGCCGGCTATCCCGAGTATTGTGGGGTGGTTAAAGATTTCATTCTTGTAGTTGAGGATAAGGCTTCGCTTGACAAGCATTTATACAAGGATGAGAAAGAACTTATTGCACAGGATGTCAAGGCGGTAAGAAATTATGCAGTAAACGGTGCATTGTTTTATGCAAGACATTTGGCAGCAAAAACTTCCTACAACAAAGTGTTGGCAATTGGAGTATCAGGAAATGAAAAACGCCATCGAATTACGCCTGTTTTCGTAAATGAGCGGGATGATTACCAAGAGTTAGCCGATGTAGAGACATTCATATCATTTAACGAGAGTAATATTGACGAATTTTATTTAAAGGAGATACTTCATGAAGAAACGGATGTGGAGAAGACCACGGCTGAGATATTGAAAGATGCAGCTGAACTTCATGAGTATTTACGCACATATGGACAACTTACAACAGAGCAGAAACCGCTGGTGGTTTCTGGTATTATGTTGGCGTTGCGTGAGATAGATTACAAAACATTCTCTATTGATTCTCTTATCGGTGATACCGTAGTTACTGACGGGCAAAAAATTTATGATGCGATAAAAAGCAACCTACAACGCGCAAAATGTAACACCCGATACAAAAAGAGAAAAACTTCTTAGTCAATTTTCTGTAATTAAGGACACTCCAAAAATTAATGAGATAGAAGAAAGATTAGGAAAGACGCCACTGAAACATTATACGGAGTTCTTGAATAAAAGTATTTTTCAAAATATCAAGTACCATAATTCAGCGGAAGATTATCTTGGACGATTTTATGGAGAATTTATGTCTTATTCAGGCGGTGATGGACAGACTTTAGGTATAGTTCTCACACCGAAGCATATTACAGAGTTGTTCTGTGATTTGGCTCAACTTAAACCAACAGACAAGGTTATTGACCCTTGTTGTGGCACGGCAGGTTTCCTAATCGCTGCTATGCACAAAATGGTCAAGATGACCGATAATGACAGTCAACGCCGAAGCATAAAGCGCGACCAATTATTTGGTATAGAACAGCAGCCGTATATGTTTACTATTGCTACTACTAATATGATATTACGTGGTGATGGGAAAAGTAACTTGCACAATTTGGACTTTTTAAAACAAAATCCGAATCAAATCCAATTGAAGGGTTGCACAGTCGGTATGATGAATCCACCTTATTCTCAGGGAACCAAGCAAGATCCCTCCCAATATGAGATAAGTTTCACCGAACATCTGCTGAATTCTCTCGCTGAAGGTGCAAGGGCTATAGTAATTATACCGCAATCTTCTGTTACAGGTAAGAGTAAAGAGGAGCAGAATATCAAGAATAATATACTCAAAAAACATACTTTGGAGGGCGTTATCACTCTCAATAAGAACACGTTCTATGGAGTAGGTACAAACCCATGTATAGCAGTGTTTACGGCTGGAATACCTCATGCAAAGAACCACCTTTGTAAATTCATAAACTTTGAAGATGATGGTTATGTGGTTAGCAAACACATAGGTTTAGAAGAGACCGCAAGTGCCAAAGACAAGCGACAGCATTTACTTGATGTGTGGTTTGGACGAATTGAGGCAGAAACAAAATTCTGTGTAACAACGACAATTGAAGCGGAAGATGAATGGCTTCATGCGTTCTATTACTTCAATGATGAAATACCATCAGAAAAGGACTTTGAGAACACGATGGCTGATTATCTGACATTTGAGTTCAACATGATAACTCATGGCAGAGGGTATTTGTTTGAAAACACAATAAACGGAAGAGAAAATGAATAATCTTTCTTTAGAATCTCGATGTTGGAATACATTCTTCATAGAAGATGTCGCTGAAATAGTTTCAGGACGAGACATTTACGAGAAAGAACGTTGGGATGGACTCGTGCCATACATTACTGCCACAGCGAATAACAATGGTATTGGCTATTTTGTTGCAAACAACAATGATACGCTTGAACGTGGCTGTCTCTCAGTTAATAGAAATGGGTCGGTAGGTTATTGCTTTTATCATCCGTATGAGGCTTTATACGGTAATGATACTCGCAAATTGCGTCTTAAAAGGAATAACAGATATGTTGCTCTATTCATTTCCTTGTGCATAACCAAACAACGAGAGAAATATGGATATGGCTATAAAATGGGTACGGGACGTTTGAAACGACAACGAATACTGCTCCCTGTAGATGCCAGCGATAATCCTGACTGGGCTTTTATGGAAGCCTATATGAAGCAAAAAGAGAAACAGATATTAAAACCAACAATAGAAAGATTATGCAAACAACTGATAACCAGCGATATACTGGGGGGGGTAAAACGCTATACTCCAATTGGAAAGAATTTGTTTTTGGTGAAGAATTTTCTATTCAATCCACCAATAGCGGCATAGACAAAAACAAGCTCAATCAAAAAGATGGCGTTATTCCGTATATTACTCGGTCTGACCTAAATAACGGAATGGATATGTTTGTAACAGAACAATCCTTACGATATAAAGTTGATGAGGGTAACGTGATAACTATCGGTTTAGATACACAAACTGTATTTTATCAACCTACTTCTTTTTATACAGGGCAGAACATACAAATTATCAGACACGCAAAGCTGGATAGATATAATGCGATGTTTTTGATTGTTGCAATAAAAAAACTCGTGGAAAAGTTCAGTTGGGGTAGCTATGGAGCAACACTTACAAGATTAAGGAAGAGTCGTGTATATTTACCAGCTACTGATAATGGAGAGATTGATTTTGCTTTCATGTCTTCTTTCATGAAAGAGGTTGAGCATAATATACTCAACACTACGCTTAAAGTCTTCAAGGACAGGATAAGTATTAATAAATCTAAAATGGGGGGGGGTAAAATGGAAGAACTTCCTCTTGTGTGAATTGTTTCCCACTCTCGTTGCAGGAAAGTCCAAAGGACTCAATCATATTGAAAAATCAGACAACGGAATTAGCTATCTTGGTGCAACCAATCAGAATAATGGAGTGCTGTGTTTTGTAAACAGGGATGAAAAAACAATACAAACGGGTAACTGCATCGCCTTTATTCGTAATGGCGAGGGGTCAATGGGTTATTCTGTGTACAAAGCAGAAGATTTTATTGCTACATCTGATATGACATTAGGCTATAACAAGCATCTCAATAAGTATATAGGAACATTCATAACAACCATTGCAGATCGTGTGCGAGGAAAATATAATTTTGGATATAAACGAAGTGCAAATCGTCTATCCAAAGAAATTATCACACTTCCTGTTGATAATAACGGATTTCCCGACTGGAAATATATGGAGAACTATATGCGAAATATCGAAAGCAAGCAAATACTGTCATATTTAAAAATGATACGGAATGGCTTTTCTCAAATTTAGAGATTGGTATTCCGTATCAAGACGTTAAACACATTACAATCTCATACCCCGTTTGCGTTTCTTCTTTCTGTGCAGTATCTCCGCCATTTCCTGATTGGCTTCCGCATCAGCGGCGTTGTAAGATGAGCCGTTGCCGTTCAGCAATCCCAACGAACCACTGAATAACTCATTGCGTGCTGAACCGGACGGTGCGTTTGGCGTGGCAACATTATGTACTTTGGCTGTCATTCCCATACGCTCATTATATCTGTTGCGCTGCAAGGCTGCGTCAATCTTGATATAGCTGAAACGTCTGTCCACCTTGGAGCCGTTAAAACGGTAGCCGTTCTTGGTGAATACAATTCCCTGTACCTCGTCCGTTTGCCTCTTGTGCTTGAAACTGACTTCCACGCCCTGCCGTTTCAGATTGGCAACAAGCACGTTCCAGTTACCGCACCTGCCTACCTCTTTTTTGAGAATGTCGTATAATTCGTACTTCGTTTTATCCGGTTCTTTCAGTCGGTTACGCTTGACATCATCTTTTCCATTCGCCATGTGCAAACCGTATTTCAAAGTAAGTTCCTTGCAAATACGGGTGCTGCGCAGCCGCTCGTGCCTGTCCGAAATGGTATTGCCGTTGTTGTCTATGCGGTTGAAGGCGATATGCACGTGCGGATGCTCCTTGTCGAAATGTCGGGCAATGAAGAACTGCGTGTCCCGAATGCCCATTCTTTCCATATATTCAAGTGCGATACCAGCCATTATACGATTGGTCAGTCGTGGTTCATCCTCTTTAGAGAAACTCAATGCAATATGTCCGACAGGTTTCGTAACCTTGTTGTTCATCTGTGACTGCGCATTGAAACTCATGGCGATGGTTTCCTTATTTTCCATGAACAAGCCATCGTATGCCACCACCTGCGTCCCCTTGCCTTTGTCAAGAATGTAATCCACCACACCTTTGAAGTCGCTTCCCTTTACGATTTTCGCCATCATATCCCTATCTTGTTCAGAAGTTCATGAATCCTTGCCACTGCCACCTTGCAGTCCCACTTTTCATCATGAAAGCCTCCGGCGTTCGCCTTGTGCGCAAGCTGGTTGAGATTGTTCGCCATGCCGCAGAGTTGGCGGATGTATCCGGCGTGTTCCTTTGACAATCGTTCTTTCACATGACCGTTCCGGTAACATTCCCTCATGTACTCGCTCGGCGATACGCCCGCCTCATGCGCCTGTGTCATCAGACGGAAGTAGTCGGCTGCCGCCATCTTTACGCTAATGCGATAGCTCAACTTTTCTGCCGTTTCTTTCTTCGGACGACCGCCTTTGTTGCGTTCCTTGTGTTTCTTATTATGTTCCATATTTCATTTCTTCTAATGCTGTTATTGATTATACTATATAGACCAACGGGATGACACTTACCGAAACTTGGGAAGTGGGTAGCAAGCAGTTTCGGTACACCCGAAACACAAACTTGCTACCTCTCAATCCTCAAAGAATGAGTTTCGGGCAGCTCCCGTTTTTCTCATTCGGAATGTCACAATCCCAATCCTTTCTTTTTCGGTTTTACGATGGTTCGTGGCGGTGGATTGACGGTCAAATTTTGCCGTTTCCCACACAGGTAATCGTTCAGGTCTTTGTGTCCTTTGTAGTTGTCGGAGAAGTCGCGGATGCGTCCGGCGAACTCCCTTTCCAATTCTCGGTATACGTTTCTTCCTGCCTCGTCATTGTCGAGCAGGCAGTGAATGCGCCCGTACCCGTGCAGCACATCTATGGCTTTGGAAACATTGGAAACGGAATTGAGGACGACATAATCCTGCCTGTCAAGGTTGGGCATGGTCGGGCAGTTCTTCATCCGTAACGTGAGGAAGGAAAGATAGTCAGTCATGCCTTCGAACACGAGGCATTTCTCTCTCGGCTCTCCCTGCTGCCGGATATGGCTGATGTCCTTTGGAGCGATACAGCCCTTGAAGAAACGGTTGCGCACCTCATACCCTCCCGCCACGTTCGGGAAACCGATGGCGAAATAAGGCTTGCCGTTATGGATGAAGTGCAGTTCCCTGCATTCCAATCTTGCCAATGAAGTGTTTATACCCCGTTCCTGCAAGTAACGGAGCAGTGCCGGATGGGTGAGTTCTCCCACCTCCAGATGTTGGAAACTCGGTTCGGATGCCTGCTGGCGAAAAGGAAAAGACACAGGACGGATGTGTGGAGCCTGTTCAACTATCCTGTCAAGCAGGTAAGGTACATAATCGGATGCATAAAGTTCCTGTGCCAACGTAATGATGTTGCCGCCTCTGCCCAGTCCGTAATCGAACCACAGGTTACGGTCGGTGTTTACCTTGAACGAGGCTTCCGTTTCCTGTCGGAACGGGGATTTGTACCACAGGCTGTTCCCCTGTTGCTTTACGGGCGTGTAGCCCAGACTTTGCAGATAGTCCGCGATTCTGATTTGTTTGGCTTCTTGGATGTTCATGATTTTACAGAAGATTTGATAGTGGATGTAAAAACGTTGATTTGATGAATGATAGGTACAACATATTTATATACAGCATTATAACCGCTCAACATCTTCTCAACAAACCACTCGACAAAAGAGAAACCAATAAATGGGTACTGTTTTCTCTCAACGTCTCTTTTTGATTGTTGAGTATTTGTTGAGAGTGTATGTTGTTTATTATCAGCATGGTTATATCCTTATTCATCAATTCAACAAAAAAAGAATGGTATT
This sequence comes from Prevotella sp. PTAC, assembly GCF_013166535.1. NCBI lineage: Bacteria > Pseudomonadati > Bacteroidota > Bacteroidia > Bacteroidales > Prevotellaceae > Prevotella > Prevotella sp. PTAC. Next base: position 2,793 of record NZ_JABKKK010000021.1, on the reverse strand, counting down.
ACAGGAATTCAAGCTGTTTCCTTGTGACGGTGTAGAAACGACCGACTCTTTTTATCGGCTCATACCGACATTCCCGATTATAGTTGAACTGGTATGTGGTATAGGTCAATCCGTTGGATGTTGGTGTGAGCTTCCAGCACTCCTGCAATACCTTTCGGACTTGGTGCTTTTCTACCTTTACCTGCGAGTGTATCAGCAAAAGAAGAATATCGTTATAGCAGAACGAGAACGTGTTCATGCCCGTACTGTCCATGATGTCGAGTATAAGCTCGCACATCTCGATTTCCAGACGGTTACGGTTGCTGCGAATAATCTTCTGCAAGGCTTCGGTATGCAGCAATGACGGGGCAAACCACATCCGGCTTTCCTTTTTCGTTGCCATCGTCCTGTGCTGCAAATGATACAGGAAAGCCGGGATTTCCGCTTTCAACTTTTGCAGAAAATTGGTATCGTCAGATTGCAGGCGGTTTATCTTGCGTACCCAATAACGTGTTTCGCCCGCATCGATGATGACAGGCAGATACTCGTTGTTGGAACACAGCACGAACTTGGCGAAAAAGGCTATCTCGTCACGGTCTTTGCCCTTGGCTTCCACCTTATAGGAGAGTGTGGTGCTGAGGTTCTTCAACCGCTCGCTGTCCTCCCTGCGGTTGAGCAGTACCTCGTCCACCACGATAAGCAGTTTACCCGTCCAGTCGGAATTGAACTGACTGCGGAAATCCTCGTTGGTGTTGAACGTGACGTTGTTCTGAAACACGGCTTTCAGAAAGTTCAGGAACGTGCTTTTGCCTGTGTTACGTTCTTCCGATACCAATAGCAGGATAGGCAGTTTTTGAACAGGTTGCAGGTAGAGCAATTGCAGGTAATCCATGCCCAACTCATACTGTTCACCAAAGATGTGGCGCACCAATGACCAGATACAGGGAAACTCGCCTTGCTGTGGGCGGTGTCCTATCGGCTCATAGAGGTTCAGGAACTTGTCCACCACGGGACGGTAGTCCACATGGTCGGGGACGGTACAGAAGCCGTCATACTTCGGCACGGAGGCGAGATAGTCCTTGCCGTAGTCCTGTCGCAACGTCTCGTTGTTCCACACAATGCGTTTCCTTACATAGCCACCGTTCAGACGGGGCTGGTTCACTAACTTGTAGAGGGTAGTACCCACACGGATAAACTCCTCCTTTTCTGTATTTTCTTTCTTCATCGGCATCTTGATTTTATGATTGTCGGATGTTTGTCTGGCACAAAATTCTGCAATACAAACAAGACGGATTGACAACTCACACGTGACTCACGTAAGATTTTCTTGGATTTGGCTTAAAAGCATACGACAAAAGCCCGAAGAAATGCCATTCTAATGGATTCTTCTTCGGGTTTGTCGTAATCGTACGTATGAATGGCAATACACCTATTCACATACTCGTATAAATACATTGTCGGCAATGTGAATACGCATAGGTCTCACTACTTCATGTCGTCATATCATTAGGATTTATGCCTGATAATTAGACATATCCCTGCCATTTATACCCAGCGAAAAGAAGAATGTTGTTTTCTCTTTTCGCAAGTACAGCCTTTCAAACATAGCTTTGCGCACCTGTTCCGCACCGAAGCTGTCAATGTGGAAAGCAAGTGCGACTATTATCGGAAAGCTGAACACATCGGCATGATACCCGTTCTCCAGCCGGACATACTTCTGTACCTCATATTCTTTCAGTACGCCGCTTTTATACACGGCACGGATAGCTGCACGGAGTGTCGGGACGATTATCCCGAACAATTCCACCAATTCCGGCTCACTCATCCAAATGCTGGCGACATTATCCGGTATGATAATATTGCCGGATTCACTCATTGTTATGGTGCTTCTTTCCATACTCATCCCATTGATATGTTGTTAAACGACTGGTTGAGCTTGTTGCCGAACATGGTCAGGTCGTTGTCAAGTTTCTGCGTGGTTATCTTTGCGTAGATTTGGGTTGTGACGATGTTCGTATGTCCCAATACACGGCTCACGCTCTCGATGGGCATACCCTTGCTCAAAGCTAACGTTGCGAAGCCATGACGACTGCAATGAAATGAAATTGACTTGGTTATACCACATTCCTTTATCATCCGTTTCAGAGGTTTACAGACAGACCAGTAGTTCAAGCCGGGGAATATGCGGTTGTCTTTCTGCATCGGTCGGTAGCGTTCTATTATCTGCAAGGGTATATCCAGCAGCTTCACTTGAAAGGGGACTTTTGTCTTGTGGCGTTTGGACAATATCCACTTCTCGCCATTCACCTCCACTATGTTGTCATTCGTCAGTTCCTGAATGTCCACGAAAGACAAGGCGGTGAAACTTGCAAAGACGAAGATGTCACGAATATATGCGAGCTTGCTGTCTGCAAACTCATGTGTCATGACCGCTTTCAGTTCATCTTCCGTCAGATATTCCCGTTCCTTTACATTGGGACTGATGTGGAACTGTGCGAAAGGGTTGCGTGGTATCAGTCCGTTGAAGTGCGCACGCATCACCACGCCTTTCAGCCACATACATTTCTCCCATATCGTTCCGTTATGCAGTCCGGCTTCCGTTGAAAGATATGCGGCAAACTCCTTTATGAAATCGGGAGTAAGTTCCGGCATAGCCATGTCGGTACGTTTATAAAATGACTTGATGAAAGCCGCAACATAGTTCCTTGCCACTACACGTGAGCGGTAGGTAGCCATTGTACGATCTTTTCCCACACGCTTCTTGAACACCTCGTTCTCACGGTCAAAAGCCTTGAGCAGGGTTTCATACTCACT
>NZ_JABKKK010000002.1:0-257643 GCF_013166535.1 Prevotella sp. PTAC | reverse complement strand
CCCCCTTGTCCTCCTCCGACTGTTATTTCGTGCGCACTTCCTCCGGTGAGATAAGCGCCTATTACCTCGGCGGCGGCTTCGAGGCCTCCCGTCTTCTTGATGACGATACCGTCCTGAGGCTTTTCAAGACGTTGGTTTTCAAGTGAGCGTGTCGTTCCGTATCATGTGTACCTGATGCGCTCGGCGTGATTTCCCGGTTGTCGGATTAACAGCATCCGACAGCCGGGGACTCTTTTTTATGTCGAGCGGTACTGTGAGCCGGGGCGGCGGGAATATATTGAGGGATCCCATGGTCTTGGTGGTCATGGCGCCGATTGTAGTTTATGGCAGGTTGGACATTTTTGGTGATGGATTGCATAGCAAAAGTGCTGAGTGGCCATTTGGGGTGATAACAGAGCGGTAATCAATCTGTATTTGGTGTCCTAATAGTGTCTTTTGAGATATTCATCTATGAGTTTCTTTCTGTTTTCCTTGCTGATCCCCCGATGAACCCGAACCTTGGTTTTCAAATCAGAGAATACAGCCTCAAGGGCATTGTTGGTATTTGGAAGTCCTGTTTCCGGATGGTCATAGAAAGTCCAAAGCAGAGGGATGTTGCGTTTTATGCTCAGATATTCGCTGCGTAGTTTGGGTCGCATATATGGAGGTGTGACACGCTTGATTCTTTTATCGTGGACACGTTCATTGACAACATCCCTGTATTTCTCATACAATTCATTGAAAGCTCCGCAAAAACTTTCCTTATCGGTTTTTGCGATGATGTTTATCAGGTTCAGCAGCTCCCGCGAAGCCTCTATGTCCGGATTTTGAGTCAGATACCTGCGGACTATGAGCATCTGGTGGAACTGGCACATCTGTACAGGTATCGGTTTCAATGCCTGTGGCAGTCCTTTCATGCCGTCAATCGCAATGCCGTATATCCGGAACCCGTCGCTCTTCAACCATTCGATTCCCTCCACATATTGGGCAGCCGTCTCATGACGCACATACTTGTGCCATAAGACAATTCCCCGGAGAGCATCCTTAATAACCATAAGACCAAAGTTCCTGCCCCAATATGTGGTGTCCATCTGTACGGTCACATCCTTATGCTTTGCGATCTTATGGATATACCGCATTCCCTCCAGATCCCTGCGTATGGTCTTTTCGCAGACACCATATTTGGTCGCAAGCTGTTCCAGCGTCTGTTTGCCCTCTAAATAGTCGATGATAACCTTAGCTTTATCGCGCCTTATACCGCCATCAAAACGACGGCCCTTGCATTTATATCTTTGGGTACGGCCTCTCAGACCGTTACTGACCACATTTTTAGACCCGCAGAAAAAGCATTTTTTTAACCATATCAATAATTATCTTCGCAAAGATAATTAAATCAGCTGATTACACGAAATCCATCACCCAAATGTCCAACCTGCCTAACTTTTAAAGGTCTGCTCGCGCAGGTCGTTCTCTTTGTAGGGTTTCGCCAGATACTCTTTGTACTTCTCGACAGTGTCCGTGAATGTCGTGTATTCAAGCGGACACTTTATTTCCATCCACGGGTTCCAGCCACTGATGAGTTTGTCAGTAAGCCGCTTTATTATTTCTTTCCCGGCTTGACGCACCTTTGCCTTGCCTTTTATTCGGTCAAGCATAATCTTTTTACGCTTCATTGTGCCGCTGACGGGCTCGAATGCGTAGAAATAAACAGAATTTTGTTTTCCCATTGACAATAAAGGGGGTGTATATCCCTTTATTTCATTAATTGCGATTTTTTCGGTTGTGGGCATTTTTTTTATTTCTTTTCAGCGACGAAAAGAAATACGTTAATACTCGATAGATATGTGTTGTCTGACTTCTGTCCGACCATTAAAAGCAAAAACCTGCATAAAGAGTTGTTCTACAACGATTTATGCAGGTTTTTGTCGGGATGACAAGACTCGAACTTGCGACCTCACGCCCCCCAGACGCGTGCGCTAACCAACTGCGCTACATCCCGATTAAGTATGTAATATCCTTAATGCGGGTGCAAAGTTACTTATAATAGACGAAAGATGCAAATTTTGTCGGTGTTTTTTTATCTCAGATATGAAAAATAGATGTTTCGTGGAGTCAGACGGTAAAATATGAAATAAAGAAATAATATTTTTATAGATGATTTTAAGACAGATATTTCAATAAAACTTATAATAGAGAGCCGGCATGAATGACGCAGGCTCTCTATTCAAGCTTATTCTCCTAAGTAATATGAAGTGACCGGTGATTGAGGATATCCTATACTGCCGTGCATTATATAGCTGCGGTATAGCGGATCCTGCATGAGTGTGACGCGGCGGTCACGTGCCGGAATGGCGGTGCGGTATACTCTCAACTCACCCGGCAATGCCGTTATAATCTCTTCGCGCCAGTCGCCGTCAATGTCAGCCGTCATTAATATGCTGCCTTCGATGTCTTCTGTCAGCGTTTCGCCTTTCCATTTCCACACACTTTGTGTCCAGCGGCCGCTGTTGCGGTTACCGTTATTGCCGCTGCGGGTTATAGTCTCACGAAGCAAGTCGGCATCCCACCACAGCCAGGGGTGGGTTCCCGGTACTCCGCCCTGTTTTGTCTCCACTTTCTTTCCGTCTGCTGTCAGCAGATACTTATCCGTGCTGCCACCCTTGCGATCCTCGCCGGCGAAACATTCCATTCCGGGCCATTCGGGATTGAAGTCGGCCACCATACCGCTACCCACGTGATATGTAGTATGTCCGATATTCCATATCTGTTGTCCTGTTTTGGCGTCAACCACGCATACGCCTCTTCCGTCTTCTTTTTTCGGCTCAATAGCCAGGAATACTTGTAGCCCTTCCCAGTCGGGACGCAACTTGCACAGATAAGCCTTGTCGCTATGACCGAGTCCCGACGACCATAGTGCCGTACCGTTGTCGTCGAGCATGCACGAGCCGAGCAGTATCTCGTCGCGCCCGTCGTTATCCACATCGCCTGTCACCATGCTGTGCGCCCCCATGCTTCGTATCACCGGGTTCTCCTCGTCACCGTCCCAGCGCCATGCCCGAGTGAGTTTCCCGTCTTTAAGCATCCATGCGTCGACCACCATCAGTTTGTAAGTGCCGCGCGCCGCGAGAATATAAGGAGTCTTGCCGTCAAGGAATGCCACGCCCATCTGGTTGCGGTTCTGGCGTACCAGGTTGCCATATCGGTCGTTACGTTCGGGCCACGGCACGGAAGCTATTTCCTTACCTGTCATGCCGTCAAGTACTGTCATGAACTCACTGCCGCCGCACACACGGCCTTTCGGGTCTTTGATAAAGTCGGAGCCGGAAGTCTTTAGCGCTACCTCAGCACGTCCGTCGCCGTTGAAATCGTAGACAACGAAAGGCGAATACCATATTCCCGGCTCTATGCCCGGCTCGAGATCGTATGTCCACAGATATGTGCCGTCGTTGAGATAGGCCGATATCTTATAGGTTATTCCGGTCTTGTCGCCTGGCATTCCTGGATCTACGTTGCTCGAAGGGGTGCGCACTATGTAGTCGTAAGTGCCGTCACCGTTTAGGTCGGCCAATGCGATTTTTCCGGCCCGGTCGTTATCTTTCAGTTTGATTGACGTGTAAGGCTTTAGTTTTGCGAGTTCAACCTCAATCCGTCCTTCATCGGCGTTGCCTTTTACTGTTTTCACGCTATACACAGCTTTTGCCGTCGGAGCCTTATCTGTAAAGTCGCATGTTGTCGTGACTGGTTTGCGTGTGAGACGTTTTGTCTTGCCTCCTGTCTTACGGTAGACGTGGAATGCTGCGCCATCGCCATCGGAGGCAAGCAGCCGCCAGCTGAGATATACGCTTTTTCCGTCCTTGGCCGGTACGGCTGTAAGCCCGCGGTTGAGTTTCTCCGTGATCCTTTCGGCTGCATACCCGTCTACTTTTGGCTTGTATTCGTGTTTGGGTTCAAGCACTTCGTAGTAGTAATAGCGTTCACGCGGATCCTGTGCGTGAAGCTGCATGGCCGCGCAACACAATAATGCAAGCGCGGCAAAACGATAGTTTGACAGTTTGTTCATTATGATATTGTTTTAGTGATAGTAGTATTTCAAATCCCGTTTTTATTAGACGGACATACATGATGTATGGTTTAATTGCGGCATCATAAAGACGCTCTTTTTATTGTTTCCTGCTTTTGAATATCTTTTCCACTATTCGCTTATGTCTTTTAAAATACGGTGTCTCCGTCGGCTATTTATCCTGCTGTGTGCCGCTTTTTCCATTCCTCATGCTATTAAACATTTGTCTTTCTGTTCGTAATTCCATGGAAATGGTTAAATTTGCAATGTGGGTTCTGTTTATCGGTTCTTTTGTTAAAACGCGGTGGTTGCGCAAAGCGGATTATAATGTGTGACACATGTTAATAATAAAGTTGCTTTGGTATGGAAAGAGCGTTTGGTCGCAAAGATTGCAAATCCCGTAAGTCTTGGTGGAGAGAGACTATGACAGCTGTGATTTTATGGTAAACGACGGCAAATGCGGTAGTGTAGGTAAATTCATGGTAACAGAATTCGACCCGGATGATGATTGCGCAAAAGATACCGAGAGTATGATACGCTCTAAGTTCGTGCGCTTTATTACTCGGAGAGATAAGGAGGCACCATTCGCCAGTGATGAAAGTAATGCACACTGCGTGATATGTTTGAGGTGATAATGAAAAATCCGGATTTGGATTTCTTTGGATTAAAGTGAGATAAGAAGTAAAATGCCGGCAGACCTTCAATCGTTTGGTTTGAACTGTTAAATGCGTGGATATATATGAGAGACTTTGCGGCGATAGATTTCGAGACAGCCAATAATGAGCGCACGAGCGTGTGCTCTGTAGGTGTGGTTGTAGTCAGGGATGGTGAGATAACGGATACGTACTATTCGCTTATTCAGCCTGAGCCAAACTATTATAACTATTGGTGTACCCGGGTGCACGGACTCACCCGTGACGATACAGAGGAAGCGCGCGTGTTTCCGAAAGTTTGGGCGGATATAGAACCGTTGATAGCCGGTCTGCCGCTTGTGGCCCATAATAAATCCTTTGACGAAGGATGCCTGAAAGCCGTGTTCCGTTGCTATCAGATGGACTATCCCGACTATCTGTTTCATTGCACGTACTCGGCGTCACGCCGGACTTTTCCGTATCTGGCAAATCATCAGCTGCAAACGGTGGCGGCCGAGTGCGGCTATAATCTCGCTCGGCATCATCACGCACTGGCCGATGCTGAGGCATGTGCTTGGATTGCGAGAGAAATATTGTGACGCCTGTCTTGTGATTAACGGAAATTCAGTGTGCTAATTAATTAATGTTATTTCCTTTGCCGTGTATTCTATTTAGGCTATCTTTGCACGAGATAGGCGCATTTCGGTGGCTTCAGACAACTATGTTTTCTCTCGATTTGCCCCATCATCGGATGAGACAGAGCGCGTCTCGGCGCAGGTTGATGATCATGCCCGGTTGCTTGAAGTGGGTTTCATTTCGCTCATTCCGTGTTTTTTTGTAATACATATTATTTATTAAGATTAAAAAGAAAACCATATACAACATGCAATATGAACTGACCGCCCCGAAGCAGATTGTAGGAGAGATAGACTTGCCGTCGTCTAAGAGCATCAGTAACCGTGCCCTTGTCATCAGCGCTCTTGCCGGTGGCGATGTGATACCTTGCAATCTGTCAGACTGTGATGATACCGATGTGATGGTAAAAGCTCTTACAGACATGCCTGATGTCATTGATATCAAGGCTGCCGGCACGGCAATGCGTTTCATGACAGCCTTTCTTTCAGTGCGTCCGGGTACGCACGTCATCACCGGGACAGACCGTATGTGCCATCGTCCGATTGGCGTGCTCGTGAATGCTCTCCGTCGTCTTGGCGCAAACATAGAGTATGTGGGTGAAGAAGGTTTCCCGCCGCTGCGTATCACCGGCGGAGAGATAGAAGGAGGAACACTTGAAATACAAGGAAACGTCAGTTCGCAGTATATTTCCGCCCTGTTGATGATAGGTCCCGTGATGCGTAGCGGGCTTACGCTCAACCTCACGGGCGAAATAATCTCCCGCCCATATATCGACCTTACGTTGTGCATGATGGGCGATTTTGGAGCGGATGCAGTGTGGAAAGATAATCGGACTATAGAGGTCAAACCACGTCCTTATGCGGCACGTCATTATGATATAGAGAATGATTGGAGTGCCGCATCGTATTGGTATGAGATGGTCGCTCTTGGCGGGCCGGGCAGCAGGATTACCCTTTCCGGGTTGACGGACAGTAGCAGGCAGGGCGATTCATCGGTTAGATATCTTTTCAGTCTGCTTGGAGTGAAGACTGTTTTCGATGTCTCCGGTTCCGATGTGCCGAGAATGGTTACAATAGAGAATACCGGTCGCATGGTGCCGCGTCTCGAATATGATTTCATCAATGCTCCCGATCTCGCCCAGACGTTTGTCACTTGCTGTGCCGCACTTGGCGTACCGTTTCATTTCAAGGGCTTGCAGACATTGAAAATAAAGGAGACCGACCGTATAGAGGCATTGAAGACTGAGATGCGCAAGCTCGGTTATGTCATAGAGGAAATAGACGGTCGTGAACTCAGATGGACCGGAGAACGGTGTGATGCCGAGCCGATACCTGTCATCGACACATACGAAGACCATCGCATGGCTCTCGCTTTTGCTCCTCTCTCGATGAAAATCGATGGTCTGAGGATAAACAATCCCGGTGTTGTCACCAAGTCATATCCTCAGTATTGGAACGATTTGCGGCGTGTTGACTTTGATATACGCCAACTGTAAATCCCATAGTTTATGTTCGTTTTAGCAGCGGCAATAGTTGTTCTTGGCGTATTGACCGCCGTAATGGCAAAACTGTTCTATCGCAAAGACGATGACGGCGGTGTGGTGACAGTCGGGCAAGACTGCTCGGGATGTGCCGGTGGCGGCATTAAATGCAATATGGACTGCATGCTCGAAGCGGCAGCGAAAGAACCCGAATATTTCGATGACGAGGAGCTTGACGCATATTCCGGCAGACCTTCTGACGGATATACGGATGACGAGGCCGATGAGTTTGGCGCCGTGATGCTTTCCATGAGACCGGAGGAAGTGGCCGACTGGTGTCGCAGCCTTTCGCTACGGGGCATCAACGTACCCGACCAGATAAAAGATGAAATGATGCTTCTGATAGCCGGTTGAGTCAAAAGAAAAGCCTTTGGCAAACAATAAAACCACATATCTGAAGTTTAGATATAATGATGACACATCATAGAACGAGACATATAGTCCTGCTTTTATCCGCCGCGGTTCTGCTTGTGGTGGTGGGTTGTTCCACGCAGAAGAACACCGGCAAGAGCCGTTGGTGGCATTCGTTCAACGCCCGATACAATACTTATTATAACGGAAGCCAGGCATTTATAGACGGAGCGCTGGCCAAAGAGAGCGGCAACAAGGATAATTTCACGGAGATGATACCTCTCTATACTGTTGGCAACAAGGCAAGCCGCGATCTTGGCAAGACCAATTTCGACCGTGCGATAGAGAAATCGGAGAAGGCCATAAAGCTGCACAGCATCAAGCGGCGTCCCGAATGGACCAAGAGCCGTCGCAAGACAGCCAAGGATATAGAGTGGCTCAACCGCCGCGAGTATAATCCGTTCTTGTGGAGGGCATGGCTTTTGCTCGGTAAGTCACAGTTTCAGAAAGGTGATTTCGATGAGGCAGCCGCCACATTCTCCTATATGTCCCGCCTGTATGCCACACAACCGGCCATCAACGGCATAGCCCGTGCATGGCTGGCAAAAAGCTATGCCGAACTCGACTGGCTCTACGATGCCGAGGACGTGATAACGAAGATGCGGCGTGACACTATGCATTATCGTGCGGTGAAAGACTGGGACTATGCCTATGCCGACTATTACATACATGCACGGCAATATGACGAGGCGGTGAAATATCTTTCACGGGTGATAAAACATGAACGGCGCCGCAAGCAGCGTGCCCGTCAGTGGTATCTCATGGGGCAGATCCAGACCGAGCTTGGCAATCGTGAGGAGGCATATAGGGCGTTTCGCAAGGTCGTGCGGCAGAGTCCTCCGTATGAGTTGGAGTTCAACGCCCGCATAGCCCAGACCGAGGTCATGGCGGCAGGACGTTCCAGGCAGATGATACGTCGGTTGCGCCGCATGGCCGTTTCAGACAATAATAAGGATTATCTTGATCAGGTTTATTATGCCATCGGCAACATATATCTTGCCGAGCGCGATACAGTGAATGCCATTGCGGCATACGAGAAAGGTAATGAGAAGTCCGTTCGTGGCGGAATAGAGAAAGGCGTGCTGTTGCTGAAACTTGGAGATCTTTATTGGGTGAAAGAGCGGTATGCCGATGCCCAGCGTTGCTATGGAGAGGCGATAGGCCTGCTCGATAAGGAACGGGATGACTACGAGCAACTCTCCCGGCGTTCCAAGGTTCTTGATGAGCTTGTCCCCCATACCGAGGCGGTGCATCTGCAAGACTCTCTTCAACTATTGGCCAAAATGCCTGAGGCAGAGCGCAATGCCGCCATTGATCGTGTGATAGAGGCGTTGAAGAAAAAGGAAAAGGAGGAAGAACGTGCCGCCCGGGAGGCTGAGGTCGAAAAACAGTTGCAGCAGCAGGGTTCGCAAGGCAACAGCCAGGCGGCCGGTAATACCCCTGCGGCTCCTGTAAATCAGTCTGGACAGTGGTATTTTTACAATCCGATGGTCGTAAATCAGGGTAAGGCGGCATTTCAACGGTTGTGGGGAAAGCGTGAGAATACGGACGATTGGCAGCGTGTCAACCGCACCGTGGTAAATCTTGCCGCCGACACGGAGGCCGGTGTGGATAATAATGTCGATGAACTTTCTGACGATACGGCTGTTTCCGACTCCATTGCCACCGACAGTGTGACTACTGATGTTTTCGGGGCGGCGGCCGATAGCGTGGCTGACGATCCCCATAAGCGTGAGTATTATATGGCACAGATTCCTTTTACGGAAGAACAAAAGGCTGAAAGCGACAATATAATAAAAGACGGGCTGTTCAACTCAGGAGTCATTTTCAAGGATAAACTCGATAATCTCACTCTCAGCGAGAAAGCGCTCACTCGGCTCACGGGACAGTATTCCGACTATGACAGAAACGACGAGGCGTGGTATCACCTGTTTCTTATTTATTCACGTCGTGGCGATACCGCCATGGCCGAACACTGCCTTGCTCGTCTGCGCGATACTTATCCCGACAGCAAATGGACAATATTGCTTAGCGATCCTTATTTTGCCGAGAACGCCCGCTTTGGCGTTCATATAGAAGATTCGCTCTACGCCGCTACATACGATGCCTTCAAGGCCGACAGGTATGATGAGGTCAAAGCGAACGCACGACTTTCTGCCGAGCGGTTCCCTCTCGGAATAAACCGTCCAAAGTTCATTTTCATCAACGGATTGGGGCATCTTAACGACGGAGACGCTGCGGCGTGTGTGGCCGATATGAAAGAAGTGGTGGAGAAATATCCCGACAGTGAGGTTACCGAACTGGCCGGGATGATAATAAAAGGTGTGCAGGCCGGCAGGCGCTTGCATGGCGGCAAGTTTGATATAGGCGATATATGGTCTCGCCGCGGGGTGTCCGCCGACAGTGACTCCACAGCCACCGATACGTTGAGCATGGAGAGGAATACCGGTTTCGTGTTCCTCCTTGCGTTCCGTCCGGACTCTGTCAATTCCAATCAGCTGCTTTATGAGATGGCGAGATACAACTTTTCCAATTTCCTCGTCCGTAATTTCGATATTGTCGTCGATGACGACGGAGAAATCAGCCGCATGCTTATCAGCGGTTTCCTGAATTACGATGAGGCCCTGCAATATGCCCGCCGTCTCTATTCAGACAAAGATATGGCGGAGCGATTGAAAGGTTGTCGCCGTATAATAATAAGTGAGGAGAACTTGAAGCTGCTTGGCATCCGGTATAGTTATGTTGACTATGAGCGGTTCTTCGAGCGCTCGTTCGCTCCGTTGCGGGTCAGCGATGAGTCCCTGCTCGATATTCCGGAGACCATAGAGCAACCTGAAAACGGGGAAGACGGAGCGGATGAGGATGGCGAAGGTGCCGGCAGTGATAACGGATCCGGCGCCCGCAATGCCGATGAACTTTTCGACGGTATCGGACTGCCGCCGAACAATAATAACAATGAGCCGCCGGCAGACGGTTTCGATTTTGATGAAGACTTTTACAGATGAGCAACGGATTATTACTTTGGGCAGACGATGAGATCGAATTGCTGCGGGCGCACCTGCTGTTTCTTGAAAAGAAAGGCTATGAGGTGGTCACGGTGACAAACGGTCTTGATGCCGTCGAACAGTGCCGTCAGCAGAGCTTTGACCTTGTGCTGCTTGACGAGATGATGCCCGGCCTCAGCGGACTTGAGACATTGCAACGGATAAAGGAGATTGCTCCCGCGGTTCCGGTGGTGATGGTGACAAAGAGCGAGGAGGAGAACATCATGGACCAGGCCATAGGTTCGAAGATTGCCGACTATCTGATAAAGCCGGTTAATCCCAATCAGATATTGCTTGCCCTGAAAAAAAACATACATCGCAAGGAGATTGTGACGGAGGTGACGCAGAGTGGCTATCAACAGAATTTCCAACAGATATCCATGCAGATAAGCGACTGCCGCACATATCAGGATTGGATTGATTTATACCGCAGGCTTGTGCACTGGGAGTTGGAACTTAGCGGCACGTCAAGCAGCATGACCGAGATGCTTTGTATGCAGAAAGAAGAGGCCAACAACGGCTTCTCCAAGTTCATAAAGAAGAATTATCTCGATTGGGTAGACGCGCTTAATCCGTCATCTCAGGGCTTGGACCACCCCATGATGAGTCCCGAGCTGTTCAAGAGCAAGGTGTTCCCGGCACTCGACGCTGGCGAGAAGGTTTTTCTTGTGGTGTTTGATAACTTCCGTTACGACCAGTGGCGGATGATAGCCGGTGAGATAGGAGACTCATTCGACATAGAGGAGGACTTGTATTTCAGCATCCTTCCCACCGCGACGCAGTATGCTCGCAATGCCATTTTCAGCGGTTTGATGCCCAACAGGATTGCCGAGATGTTTCCCGAGCTATGGGTTGACGAAGACGAGGAGGAAGGAAAAAACCTCAATGAGGGACCGCTCATCGGCACGCAGCTCGACCGTTATCGCCGTCGTCACACCTATTCATATCATAAGATAAACGACTCTGCGGGAGCGGAGAAGTTCATGCAACAGTTCAAAAATCTCGGGCGGAATGACCTGAATGTGGTCGTATTCAATTTCATAGACATGCTCAGCCATGCACGCACGGAGTCGAAGATGGTCCGTGAGCTGGCAAATAACGAGTCGGCATATCGTAGCATCACTCTGAGCTGGTTCCGCCATTCTGTTATAGCCGAACTGTTCAGGCTACTGTCGCAGACAGACTGTAAAGTGATTGTCACCACCGACCATGGCTCGATACGTACAGACAAGCCGGTCAAAATAATCGGCGACCGCAATACCAACACCAACCTGCGCTATAAACTCGGAAAGAACCTGGCCTACGACAGCAAGGAACTCTTTGTCATCAAAGACCCGAGGCGAGCCCAGTTGCCCGCTCCCAACATCAGTACGAGTTATGTTTTCGCCACTGGTGACTCTTTTTTCGCATATCCCAATAATTATAATTACTACGTGTCTTATTATAAAAACACATTCCAGCATGGCGGCATATCTATGGAAGAGATGATAATCCCTGTGGTGACGATGACAGGAAAGAAACGGTGATGAGGCTTGTATCGCAACGATTGGTTGCGGATTCTGAAAATGCAGTTGTTAAATTGAAAATTACGAATTAAGCAAATGGAAATACAGATAAACGATTTGGAAAATATCCGCGAGGCGGCCCACGAGTTTGTGGCTGCCCTCGGAGAAAGCACGGTGATAGCTTTCTATGGTAAAATGGGCGCAGGAAAGACTACGTTCATCAAGGCAGTGTGTGAGGAACTCGGCGTCACGGACGTCATAACATCGCCCACATTTGCCATCGTCAATGAGTATCGCAGCGATACCACCGATGAACTCATCTATCACTTTGACTTCTACCGCATCAAGAAACTCGACGAAGTGTACGACATGGGCTATGAAGACTATTTTTACAGTGGCGCTCTATGTTTCATCGAGTGGCCCGAACTGATAGAAGACCTGTTGCCCGAAGACGCTCTGAGGGTGGAGATAGCCGAGCGTGAAGACAGTGGAAGGACTGTTTTGATAAAGGATTGAAATATACAGCCGTATTATTATGAGCGTTATTGCGAACCATGACGGTTTGTTATTGAATGCCGTAGCAACCTTGCCGTGACAAACCGAAAGAGGAATGACAGCGATAGCTTGTCATTCCTCTTTTCCTTTAAACCGTTATGAAAATTATTCCGTTCCTTCCTGAAAGTCGAGATCGGCCTGTGCCACGAAGAAGATTTCGTCGGGGTCATATATTCCGCGTTTGTCTTCCTCTGCTTTTTTGCATACGTATTCTGCCACTTTCTGCAGGTCGATGTCAATGTACCCGTCGCTGTCTCCTTCGGCATCGAGCACTCCGCTGGTGAAGTAGTACTCCACTATGGCATCCATCATGTACAGGATGTCATCGGTAGAGAACTTCTCTTTTATTTCCGCCGGCAGATTGTTGAGAATGAATTCCGCCTCGCGTGCGTTCTCCTCCTCGTCCATCCGCAACTCGTCTTCAAAGTCGGCCATAATCAGAGGAGGGTTTGCATTTTCTCGTTGATCTTCTCTTTTGAGGCAGCTCCCACAATCTTGTCTACCAATTGGCCGTTCTTGAAGAACAGCAGGGTTGGGATGTTGCGTATTCCGAACTCGGCCGCCACATCATCGTTCTCCTCAACGTCACACTTGCCCACGGTTATCTTGCCGTCGTACTCATCGGCGAGTTCGGAAACGATGGGGGCTATCATACGGCAGGGACCGCACCATGTAGCCCAGAAATCCACTACGAGCGGCTGCTCACTATTCTTTAATGTCTCGAAATTCTCGTTTGTAATCTTTACTTCCATAGCTTTATTTGTTTTATGGTGTTTTACTAATTGATAGTGCAAAGATACGACATTATTTGTTCGCTGCCAAGCGGCGGGTGGTTAAATAACCTAATTTTATGTGAGAGTAATATGTTTTTAATGTTCCTTTCGGTTCCGTGCCGTCGCGGCGGATGCGGCGGGATTGGGGCACGGGACAGTGTAAGGACATTATATATATAGTGGTCATTGTTTTGTATCGAGCGGTCGATGGCCTGCGGCATACGCTTCAACCGGGTGTTGTTCGCTACGGTTTATGCCGCGGTTGTAAACATAATATCACGAATTTAACACTTTATTTTTCGTCGAAATAGAAAAAACAGCGCGATACGGATTGCGATACACAAGGCTGCGGGCCGCTCTTTGAGAAACGGTGGTTTTGCCGCTGTTTTGCAACGGGATAGTCGTTGGAGGGTGTTTGGATAGTGGTTGCAGTGCGTCGGGTTGGTCGTCGGGTGATGACGGAATGCCCGTTGCGGCGCAACGGGACGCCGGTTGTGAAAAATCGGGATTGTATGTGGAGTAGGTTTTGTGTGTGGAGTAGGGGTGGCAGGCATATCACGCTGAAACACAAGTACTTGCGAAAATATCAAAATACGGCGATATTTTCGGCCGCGGGGTTTTTATTTTGAAATAAACGAATTATGGAACGCGTTTTGTCAACATTATTCAGAAGAAGCGTTTTGTAGTGCAGAGGTATTATTATCCGTAGTACAGAGTTTAGGGTTCAGGGTGCAGAGGTATGATTACTCGTATTTAAATAAGGCAGGTATGTACCTTTGCGTCTTTGCGCCCTTTGCGTTTTTATATTATTACTCGTAGTCAGACAAGGCCGGCATGGACGGTAAATAGAGTTCACCCTCTTGTCTTTAAATACATAAATCAATAATAAATATTATTCATCCGCACTCTACACTCTGAACTATAAAAGTCGTTTATTGTTAAAATCATAATTTTTAAGTATTGCACCGTCAATGGAATAGAATTAATTTTGCACCCGGAAAAAGACAAAAGACAAAACAATAAAATTAAAACTGAATGAAAAAGATTTTCAATTTGATGATGATGGTCGTGATGATGGCGGCCATGACAGTGGCAACGGCAAGTTGCGGTGACGATGAAGAAAGCGGCAGCACTCCGTCGGCTGCCGGGAATGTGGCGGGAGACTACTCCGGAGTGATGAACATGAGCCTGCCCGCAATGCCCGGTATTGCGATAGACCCGTTTGCCACGACGGTGAAAATAGCTGCCGGGAGCGACGGCACGGCGACGCTCACGCTGCCGGGAGCGTCTTATAATATGGGCGGCACGGATATGGTAATAGCCGGCTTCACGATGAAAGGCGTGAGTGTGGCCTCGTCAGGCAATGGCGCATATACCATCGGCCCGGCCGAGATAGACCTTGAAGTGGATGGAAAGGAATACAGGGGAGCGCTCAACGGAACGGTGACAGGTGGAAAACTCGCGCTCACATATTCGTTGAAAGTGGGCAAGATGCCTTTCGACCTCGTGTTCAAATTCATCGATAACAAATAATGTCCGGCAGCAGGTATTTCGCGTTTGTCATGTCGGCGGTTGTCCTCTCGGCTCCCGTGTCGGCCGGCCGAGGAGCGGAAATTCCGGCCGCGGGCTTGTCGGCGGCAGCCGGGGTGAGCGACTCGGTGGCTCTCGGCACGGTGGTGGTCACGGGGACACGCACGCCGAAGACGCTGAAAGACGTGCCGATAGTCACCCGTGTCATCACGGCGGCGGATATAGAGAAGCGCAACGCCGCCGACATCAAGGACCTGTTGCAGCAGGAACTGCCCGGCATGGAGTTCACCTTCGCCATGAACCAGCAGACGACGCTCGACATGCAGGGCTTCGGCGGCAACGGCGTGCTGTTTCTTGTCGACGGCGAGCGCATGGCGGGCGAGACGATGGACAACATCGACTATTCTCGCATCGACCTGCAAAGCATCGAGCGCATAGAGATAGTGAAAGGGGCGGCATCGTCGCTCTACGGCTCGGCCGCTGTCGGAGGGGTGATAAACATCATCAGCAAGAAGCAGCGCCGCGACTGGTCGGCCAATGCCGGCGGCCGCCACGGGGCGCACGGCGAATACCGCTACGGCGGGCTGCTCGGGCTGCGTAGTGGTGGGCTGAGCAGCGTCACCACGGTGCAGCGCACGGCGGTAGACGACATCAACCTGCTGAAGCCAGGGCAAATCACGGCCGGCGACTTCAACAAAATAATAGGAAACACGACGTGGAACGTGAAAGAACGACTCGTGTTTAAACCCTCTGAGCGGCTGACGCTCACCGCCCGGGGCGGTTATTTCTTCCGTGAGCGCAACACGTTGAAGAGCGTCAAAGACCGTTACAGGGATTATTCGGGAGGCCTGAGAGCCGACTTGTCGGTCGGTTCGGCGGGAAACATCGAGCTGAGCTACGGCTATGACCAATACGACAAAAGCGAATATACGGTGAAGACGGGCAGCGACGACCGCAATTACAGCAACCGCCAGCATGCGGTGCGGGCGTTGTACAACCATTCGTTTGCCGAAAACACGGTGCTCTCTGTCGGCGGAGACTGGTTCGGCGATTACCTCATGTCCTACCAGTTTGACGGCAACGGGTCGCGAAGCCAGTATAATATCGACGCTTTCGTGCAGATGGACTGGGCGCTGACAGAGCGACTCAGCGTCATCGGCGGCCTGCGGTTCGACTATTTCTCGGGTGCGTCCGTGCGCCATGTGTCGCCGAAGGCCGGCCTGATGTACAGGTTCCCGCACCTGTCGCTGCGCGCTTCGTACTCCGACGGTTTCCGCGCGCCGTCTCTCAAAGAGATGTTCATGGACTACGACATGGCCGGGATATTCATGATCTACGGCAACAGCGGCCTCCGTCCCGAGACGAGCGACAACCTGCAACTCTCGGCCGAGTACACGCGGGGGCGGTATAACATCACGGTCACGGGCTTCTGCAACTTCGTTGACAACAGGATAAGCACGGCGTGGAACACGGCTCTCGGCGGACAGTCGTACGTCAACATGTCGTCCATGCGCATATCGGGAGTCGACGCGAGCGTGTCGGCACGCTATCCCTGCGGCATTTCGGCTCATCTGTCTTACGTATATACCCATGAGAGCGTGAAGAACGGACTGCCGGTGGGCTTGTCTACCCGTCCGCATGCGGCCACGGTGCGCCTCGACTACGACCGGAGGTGGAGCGCACGGCAGGCCACGGGCATATCGCTCTCGGGGCGGTTGCTCTCTTCGGCTGACTGCATGGAGTACTCGCTGGCTTCGTTCGAGGAGACCGTGGAGCGGCATTATCCGGGCTACGCCATCTGGAAACTGACGGCCTCGCACCGTCTTTTCGACGCCTGCCGCCTGTCGGTGACGGTCGACAACCTGTTAGGCTACGTGCCGGAGTATTATTACTGCAAGTCGCCCGTGACAACGGGAACCACCGTCAGCGTCGGCCTTTCGGTGGATATCGACAGGATTTTTTAACCCTCCGTCTTGTGTCTCGTGGCTGTCGGCCGGAGTGCCGGTCGGCGGGCGATACACAGCGGAAGCACAATAACTTGTTTTATGGAAAGAAAAAATAACTGGTGGAAAACGGTAATGAGTTTTCTGTTGGTGCTGTTCATGATGCCTCTCGGACACGCACTGATGATAATGATGGAGCGGACGATGCCTCCCTCGGCCGTGCACGGCTGGGCTTTCGCCATGGGAGGCGCGGGGCTGGCTGTCGTGGTGGCGGGTGTTTTCGTCCGGGGCGACACCCGGCAGACGCTTCTCGGGCTTTTCGGCGGCCTGCTCTTCTGGACAGGTTGGGTGGAGTTTCTTTTTCAGTACTACGCCAACCGCTGGGGCACGCAGCCCGAGATTGTCGACGGCGAGATAGTCACCAAGCCCGAGTACCTTATTCTTCCGGCCACGTTCGGCCTGTGGATGATGGTCATGATGCTGTATGTCTTCTGCACTAAAACCGGTTGCGGCTTCATCAACTGGTGGCAACGGACGCTGTTTCGGGGGCGGAAGACGGAGATAGCGGCGCGCCCCATGACCCGGCACACGAGCATAGTGACGTTCATGGAGCTCAACATGATTCTCTGGACGAGCTATCTTCTGCTCATGTTCTGCTACGACAGCCGCTTCCTCGGCGACCGCCATCCCGTCACTTTCCTTGTCGGCGTGGGCTGTTTGGCCGGTGCCGTGCTGATGTTCCGCCGCCAGTTGCGCCTCGCTTCGTGGGGTGCCAACATACGGATGTCCATCGCCACGGTGATAGTATTCTGGACACCGGTGGAGATTCTCGGCCGCATGGACTTCTTTAACGAGATATGGGTGGAGCCGCATAAGTATGCGGTGCAGATGATAGTCATGCTCATCGCGTTCGTGTCGCTTGCCTTATATATGTGGGTTGAGGCCGTAAAGAAGAGGAAAGCGTGAGCAGGAGGACGTTGCATAAATGGACAGGGCTGGCCGCATGCTTCTTCATCGTGGTGTTTTGTGTGTCGGGCGTGTTGCTGAACCACCGCCGGGCCATTGCCGGATTGAGTGTGAGCCGCGGCTTGCTGCCCTCCGTATATCGCTTTCAAGATTGGAATAACGGTTTGCTTCGCGGCACATTGGTCTGCGACGGCCGCTTTGACTGTGGCAAGCACTCGCCCGATAGTGCGGGGCGGGTGCTTGTCTATGGTGCCGGCGGGGTGTTTCTGGTGTCCGGCGAGCCTTTTGTGGCGTTGGACAGCCTGCCGGCGGGGCTATGCTCCGCCGTTCGCGTGACCGACTTTAACGACGGCTTGCCGTGTGGCGCCGATATGCGTAACATCCGTTCGATGGCGCGCGCGGCCTCGGGCACACTCTATGCGCTGTCGCCTTTCGGCCTTTTCATGCGCGGAGAGCGTGGCGGATGGTCGCAAGTGGCCCTGCCGAATGGCGGCGAGCGGCTTTCCAACATGGTGGTGTCCGGCGACAGCGTGATTGTCGTGGGACGCTCGTGCCTTTATGTTTCCGGCCCGGGCGGCAGCGGGTTCCGCCGGGTTGTATTGCGTGCTCCTGCCGGTCATGATGGCACGGTGAGCCTCTTTCGCACGGTATGGATGCTTCACAGCGGCGAATTGTTCGGCCTTTCGGGGCGTTTGGTGATGGATTTGGTCGCCGTTGTGCTTGTCGTTCTATGTATTACGGGTGTGGCTTATTGGCTGTTGCTCGGTGTGTTGAGGCGTGGAAAGGGTGGCGCGTGTATTTCTTCGGCATTGAAAAAGATGCGGCGGGTGCACGACTATGCCGGCCGCAAGACCCTGTATCTGTTGCTTTTGGTGGTTGTCACCGGGTGGAGCCTGCGCCCGCCTGTCATGATAGGATTGCTGTCGTGCGATGTTCCGGCCGTACCGTTCACGTCGTTGGACAGTGGCAATCCTTGGACGGACAAGTTGCGGATGCTGCGCAGGGATGATGTAGCGGGCGACTGGATGCTCTCCACGTCGGAAGGCTTTTACTCGTTAAAGGAGTTCGGGAGTGTTCCCGAGCCGTTGCGCGAAGCTCCCGCTGTCAGTGTGATGGGCTTGAACGTGCTTGAACGTGAGCCGGGAGGCAACCGTTGGCTTGCCGGCTCGTTCTCGGGGATGTACCTTTGGGACAGGAGTACGGGGCGCATTACCGACCGGTTTACCGGCGACAGTGTTTCGCCCGAGCCGGGGCCTCCATTCGGCAAGCATGCCGTGAGCGGCTATTCAGCCGATATATGTGTGCGTTCGGCTACCGGCGAGCCGGTGCCCACGGTAGTGGAGTATGATAACGGGACATCAGTGATCGGACAACCGGAATGCCTTTCCACGTTGCCAATGTCGCTGTGGAACGTGGCTCTCGAAGCGCATACGGGCCGGATATACACATCTTCCGGTGTGTTTGCGCTCCTGTTTATATTTGTCATGGGCATACTTGCGGCTGTTTGCCTGTGGAGCGGCAGGCGGAGGAGATGATGATAATGTCTGTGTGAAGGCTTTTTTGAGTTTTAATGGAATAAAAAACAGATGGTCGTGAGCTTTCGTTCACGACCATCTGCTTTATTTGTTGCCTGATGTTTGAAATGCCGTCGGCGTTCGTCCGTCAGTTAATCTTATAGTCGAGCACGTTCTTGTTCTGCTCGATATAGGCTATGAGGTTTCGCTTTACGTCTACCGTCCGGTTGCCGCTGCGTAGCAACACGTGGTTCTTGCCGCTCGAATCGTGCAGGCGGAAGAACAGTTTGGTCTGTCCGGGGTTCTCGTTTATGATCTCGTTCAGTTCGGTAACGATCTGGTCGTTCAGCTCGTCTGTTAGAAGTGAGATGGTTATCCGGTCGATGGCCTTGTCTTTCACGGACTGTAAGTACTCGATGTTTTGGAGGCGAAGGTCGAAGAATTTGCTGTCGCGGTAGCGTTGCTGGCACTTCGCTGTCATGTAAATGGTGCATCCTTCCTTGAACATGCCGTTCCAGCGTCCCCATTCCTCACCGAAGAGTGCCAGCTCGCCGGAGCCTTCGAAATCTTCTATCGTCACGAAACCGCATGGCTTTCCGTTTTTCGTGAACTTCGAAGTGACAGCCGTGACGATACCTCCCATGATGATGTCTTCCCGGTCTTGGAGTTGTGAAATGTCCGATAGCTCGCTGCATTTGGTGTTGCAAAGATTGTCAAGTATTATCTTGTACTCGTCGAGCGGGTGCGCCGATATGTATATACCGACAAGATCCCGTTCCTTGTTGAGCCGCTCGATATCGCTCCACATCTCGCCCCTTATTATCGGCGGGGTGGCAATCTCCACTTCGTTGTCGCCTCCGAAGAGCGAGTTGCGCATCTGGTTCATCTCCATTTGGAATGTCTGTCCGTAACGTACGAAGGTATCTATGAATGCCTCGCCTTTCGGATTTTTGGCAAAGAAGTCCTCGCGCCTGATGCCGAAGCTGTCGAAACCGCCGCTGAGCACGAGCGATTCGACGCATTTCCGGTTTACGGCGTTGAGGTTGATACGCTGTATGAAGTCGAAAATGCTCTTGTAAGGGCCGTTCGTTTCGCGTTCCGATATGATGGCGTCGGCCGCCGTTCCGCCCACGCCCTTTATGGCGCTGATGCCGAACCGGATTTCCCCTTTCTTGTTTACGCTGAACTTCTGGCGGCTCTCGTTCACGTCGGGGCCGAGCGTCGGGATGCCCATCGCGCGGCATTCGTCCATGAACTTGGTGATATCGTTTATGTTGTCGAGACTTCGGCTCATGATGCCAGCCATGAATTCGGCCGGGTAGTGCGCTTTGAGATATGCTGTCTGGTAAGCCACCCACGAGTAGCACGTGGCGTGACTCTTGTTGAATGCGTATGAGGCGAACTTCTCCCAGTCGGACCATATCTTTTCAAGTACTTTCGGATCGTGGCCGTTTGCCTTGCCGCCTTCTATGAATTTAGGCTTCATGGCATCTACGATGGCTTTCTTCTTCTTTCCCATCGCCTTGCGAAGGGCGTCGCTCTCGCCTCTGGTGAAGTTGGCGAGTTGTCGCGAAAGAAGCATGACCTGCTCCTGATAGACCGTAATCCCGTATGTGTCTTTCAGGTACTTCTCCATGCAGGGGATGTCGTATTTAATCTCTTCGCGGCCGTTTTTGCGCGCGATGAACGACGGGATGTAGTCCATAGGCCCCGGACGGTAGAGCGCGTTCATGGCAATCAGGTCCTCGAAGACCGACGGCTGCAGCTCGCGGAGATACTTTTGCATGCCGGCGGACTCGAACTGGAACGTGCCTATCGTGCGGCCTTCGCAGTAAAGCCGGTATGTCAGCTCGTCGTCTATCGGTATGTTGTCGAGATCTATCTCCACACCGTGCCTCAGTCTGACGTTCTCCACGGCCTCTTTGAGCTGTGACAACGTTTTGAGGCCGAGGAAGTCCATCTTGATGAGGCCGGTCTCCTCGATGACGTGTCCGTCGTATTGCGTGCAGAGCAACTTGTGGCCGGGATTGCTTTTGTCTTCGGCCGTAGACACCGGCACCCAGTCGCTGATGGCATCGCGGCATATAATCGTTCCGCAGGCGTGTATGCCGGTGTTTCGCACTGTGCCTTCGAGCATCTTGGCGTATCTTATCGTCTCGCTTTCGAGTTTGTTGGCGCTGGCTTCCGCCTCTCTCAGTTCGGGGATTACGCTTATGGCATTGGCCAGGTTCATCTTCAGGCCGTTGGGCAGTTTGTCGGGGATAGCGTTACATAGCTGTTTGCTTCGTTCGAGCGGCAGTTTCTCCACGCGCGCCACATCCTTGATGGAATTCTTGGTTGCCATGGTTCCATAGGTAATGATATGCGCTACCTTGTCGTGCCCGTACTTGTCTTCCACCCATTCGAGCACACGACCGCGGCCGTCGTCGTCGAAGTCGGTATCTATATCGGGGAGCGAAATTCGGTCGGGATTGAGGAAGCGCTCGAACAGGAGGTCATATTTGATGGGGTCTATCTTGGTGATGCCGAGGCAATAGGCCACCACCGAACCGGCAGCCGAGCCGCGCCCCGGACCGACCATCACCCCCAGCTCCTCGCGGGCGGAGTTGATAAAGTCCTGCACGATGAGGAAGTAGCCGGGAAATCCCATCGTCTTCATTATGTGCAGTTCGAAGTTCACACGTTCCTTCACTTCGTCAGACAGTGGCGTGCCGTAGAGCTTGTACGCTCCGTCGTAGGCCAGTTTGCTCAGATAGTCGGCCTCGAACTTGATACGGTACAGACGGTCGTATCCGCCCAGTTTCTTTATTTTTTTCGCTCCTTCCTCGGGCGGAAGCGGATTTTGGCCGTTCTCGTCCGATGTGAATTCGTCATACAGTTGCTGTTCCGTGAGTCTCGCACGGTATTCTTCTTCCGTGCCGAACTCCTCGGGGATTGGGAAGAACGGCATGATTGGATCGTGGTCTATCGAGTATGTCTCCACCTTGTCGAGTATTTCGCAGGTGTTGGCCAGCGCTTCGGGAACGTCGGAGAACACCTCGTTCATTTCCTCCCTGGTCTTGAACCATTCCTGTTTCGAATACAGCATGCGTGTAGGGTCATCGAGATCTTTACCGGTAGACAGGCAAAGCAGACGGTCGTGTGCCTCGGCGTTCTCCTCGTCTACGAAGTGGCTGTCGTTCGTGCATACCAGTTTCACGCCGTGCTTGTGGGCCAGTTCGATTATAACCTTGTTGGCTCTTTGCTGTAAAGGAAACGTCTCACGATTGGCCTTAATATCGGGGCGCTTTACCTCATGCCGTTGCAATTCCAGGTAATAGTCGTCGCCGAATACCCGCTTGAACCATAAAATGGCTTCCTCGGCACCCTTTATGTCATCGTTAAGAATCTTGGCGGGCACCTCGCCTGCGATGCATGCCGAGCAGACGATGAGTCCCTCGCTGTGCTTTTCCAGTTCCACGTGGTCCGTTCTCGGTCGTCCGTAGAAGCCCTCTACCCATGCTTTCGACACCAGTTTAATAAGGTTGTGATAGCCGCGTTCGTTTTTCGCCAGCACCACAAGGTGATTACCGCCTGAGTCTCCCGCAGACTTGTCCTTGTCTGTAAGCCGTCGGCCGTTGCGCACCACATACATCTCACAACCGAAAATAGGCTTGAACGGTTCCTCGCCCTTGTCCTTGCGCTTGCCGTTGACGCCTTTGCAGTAGTTGAAAAACTCTTTTATGCCCATCATGTTGCCGTGGTCGGTGATTGCCATTCCGCGCATACCGTTGCCCACGGCCTTGTCCACGAGCTTGGGGATGCTCGCCTGGCCGTCAAGGATAGAGTAGTAGGTGTGAACGTGTAGGTGTACGAAATCTTGCATGCGGTATCTTTGTCTGTTCCTGATTTTTGAGGCGTAAAGTTACGCTTAAAACCTGATACAGCCAAAGAATAAAGGTAAAAAGTTTGCGGGGTAAGTAAAAAAAGAGTACCTTTGCAAGGCATATACATATAACCTGAAACTTACTGATGGATAAAAGACTTAGGAAACTGAAAAAGATTAGAATACATCGTGAAGGAACAAACACTCTGACTGTAAGTCTTATCTTGCTCATAGCCGTGGCTTTTCTGCTGTGGCGTTATGTCGATTGCAAGGTGCCGTTCGCTGCGTTTGTGTGCGTTTTCAGTATTGTTTGGATGATTGTGCTCAACTTCTATCGCTGCCCGAAACGTTTTTTCGAGGGCAGCACCGAGCGTACTGTTGTGGCACCGGCAGACGGTACGATAGTGGTGATAGAGGAAGTTGAGGAGAACGAGTATTTCCATGACCGCCGTTTGATGATATCCATCTTCATGAGTCTCTTTAATGTGCATGCCAACTGGTTCCCCGTGGACGGCAAGGTGAAGTTTGTAAAGCATCGCAACGGTAATTTCCACAAGGCCTGGCTGCCAAAGGCCAGTGAGGAGAACGAGCGCGCCGACGTGATGATCGAGACCCCCG
Organism: Prevotella sp. PTAC; assembly: GCF_013166535.1. NCBI lineage: Bacteria > Pseudomonadati > Bacteroidota > Bacteroidia > Bacteroidales > Prevotellaceae > Prevotella > Prevotella sp. PTAC. Next base: position 234,072 of record NZ_JABKKK010000002.1, on the reverse strand, counting down.
AGGGCGAGCAGGTGCTCTGCCGGCAGATAGCGGGTGCCATGGCGCGCCGCATCGTCACATACGCCAAGGCGGGCGAAGAGTGCTTCATCGACGAGCATCTCGGTTTCATAAAGCTCGGCTCCCGGGTGGATGTGTTCCTGCCGTTAGGCACCGAGGTGTGCGTGAAGATGGGGCAGAAGACCACCGGCGACCTCACCGTAATAGCAAAAATGAAGTGACAATGGCCAACAGTATCACACGGCATATACCCAACGCGATAACATCATGCAACCTCATGTCGGGGTGTGTGGCAGTATACAACGCCTTTCTCGGATGTTACGAGACGGCGTTTCTTTTTATAATAATTGGTGCGGTGTTTGATTTCTTTGATGGAATGAGCGCGCGTTTGCTCGGTGTATCGTCGCCAATAGGCAAGGAACTTGACTCCCTTGCCGACTGCGTCACCTTCGGCGTGGCTCCCTCGGCAATCATCTTCACCTTTCTCGACACCGTGGCCTATCCGCAGTCTGTCGGTGCCATAGCACCTTTCGTTCCCTACGTGGCTTTTGTCATGGCCGCTTTCTCGGCCTTGCGCCTTGCCAAGTTCAACCTCGACGAGCGGCAGACCACCTCTTTCATCGGCCTGCCCACTCCCGCCAACGCGCTCTTCTGGGCGTCGCTCATCGTAGGCGGAGGCAAAGTCATCTCGTCGTCGCCGTGGGCGGTGGCCGCCGTTGTGCTGATGGTGTTCGTCAGCAGTTGGATTCTCGTGGCCGAGATACCCATGTTTGCCCTCAAATTCAAGACGTGGGGGTGGAGCGGCAACGAGGTCAAGTATATCTTCATCGTCACCTGCGTGCCGATGCTTCTGTTGCTCGGCATGAGCGGTTTTGCCGCCGTCATAGCGTGGTACGTGGCCCTGTCGGTGTTCACATCGCGCCGCAAGGCATAGTCACCAAGTCTTTATCACCCCATGTTGCAAGGCCTGTTGTTCATATTATTGTTGGTGTTCGTCATCATTGCCGTGGCGGCCATGGTGGTGGTACGTATTGTGGCGAAAGGTCTCGGCATGTTTCGCGACGCGGCACGCGCTGCCACGGGCGATTTCACCGGAGGCAGCCGTGCAGGAAACCGCAACGGCGACCGACAGCGTGCCGGCGGCAGATCGTCATCGTCGGCATGGAACGGCATGAACGGCGGAACAGCCGGCGCACGGACACACACCACCGCCTCGGGTACAACCATTATCGACAACCGCGACCCCGCGACCGCCGACCGTAAGATATTCGCCGACGGCGATGGTGAATATGTGGACTTCGAGGAAAGCGTTTAACGGTAAAAATGCATTTTTACCGTTAAAATTCTCTTGCATTCCGCTTTAAAATTTTGTATATTAGCAACGGATATTTTGTTTTGAGACAATTGAAAAAGTATCAAAAAACAAAGAAAAACAAGTGTATGCCGTTTATATATTTGCATAAATATTTACTCATGGCGTATAAAAATACAGTTATTGTATTGTGATTTTATTTTTACATATCACTCATTACGAAACAGTTGAATAATCAAAAGCCACCGTGCCGGTTTTCTCATAGTCCGAGGCCGAGATATATGAAACTATGGTGTCCGATGTATTCTGTCCGAGAGTGAGCATAGCGGCAACCCACGCTCAGCAACCCGTGCGATGAAGACTTGCCTGTTTGCAGAACGACGCTCCTATGTTCGGCTCAATGCCGATACACAGGTTTTTCGTCGTGGCGTTGGGGTTGCACTGTGCCATAATGCTCGTCGGCAGCATGGCCGCCAACAGCAGTATGAAGATCATTTTCTTCATGTTTTCTTGTCTCTTCATGCCATTATGTTTATTGTTGTTATCATTTATATATTCCTCGGCACTGTTTTCACCATGTTAATGCGGTGTGATATTATAACAGTGAGTATTCCATATCTCTTGTCAAACTGTATAGTTGTCGTGGCTTATTGTCTACAAAAGTACGAATAAACAGCGGAAAGCGCAACAATCTAAAGTATAAAATGTTACTGCCGTGCAGCGGAGAGTATGTATCTTGCTGTTGCAATCATCTGTCGCGCGCAGCAAATCGCATCGTGTCGAGGGTGAGAATGACGACAATTACCAACGCTAAGGCGATGCAATATACAAACGAGGCTTTGCCCACGCTCCGGTATATGTATGGCGAGCACAAAGCCAGCGGGACGGCCAAGAATGTCATGGGCAGATATTTTTCCCTCTCTTCGGGCATCAGTGCTTCCTCGCTTGTCATCAGGTAGAAACCGATGAGGAAAGCCACGGCCGCCAGCGAGAGAAACACTACGTCGAGAAGCGACGGGTATCTGAAATTGCATATCACGATGACGGTGTATGCCAGTGCCGTGAGCGCAATCTCGGTGTACACTATCCACGTGTTCCGGTGTTCTATGGGGTAGTACCTCTTTGGCGGGTCTTCACGGCAAACATACCGCATCATGTCTGCCAAGGGCACGCAGATAAGTATCATGCACAATTGCAGATGCTCGGAGTCGGCGAATGCCGCAACCATGAACACGCCCCCGGCGACGAAGGCATCGCCCGTGAGCGTGAGGTGGGCGAGGTTCTTGTTGTCCGATTTCAGGAAGCAGGTAGACAGGTATATGGCCATGCTTGCTATCAGCGTGAACCGGGTGAAGAGCCATAACGGCGTGTCTGGCGTGAAGAACCACGTGATTATTATCAAGAAAAACGTGAAGAATAGCGGCATGAATATTCCGGGATTTGATATTCTCATTGTGGTTAAGGGTATTTGTTTGTTTTACGATTGATTGGCGAAAGTGAGGCCGCCGCATGTCTGCATGTAGATAGTGTAACATCTTTATTGGTTATGGCGGCAGGCTGCGGGGCCTCACTTGGTGTTTATGGTATCGGTATTATATAAGGTTAGAACCTGAAACCGCATTCTATAAACACGCAGTAGGTGTCTTGAATGCCCGGTGTGTGGTATGATGTGTGCCTGAAACCGATGCCCGTGACAGGGGCGGAAACGGATTTCCGCTGATAGTAGTACAGGCCTACGTCGTATGAAGTGAATTTCAAATCATTGCCTCCCAGTGTGGAGTTGATGGAAGTGCGGATGTCGAGCGACTGCCCTTCGGGTACGTATCTCGTGCCGTTTTTCTGCCGGAAGACCCTGTATCCGATGCTTCCGCCAATGACATCGGGTGACGAGAAGAGGTTTTCACGTCATTATTGTTATACAGTGTCAGTGTCGGTTTCCAGTTGAACGCCACAGACAACTTTTTTATAGGCTCAAAACCCAATGTCAGGTTTAGTGCTCCGGCTTCGGTGCCATGCTGCCTGAAACTTTCGTCTAACTTCAATTCGGTGTACAAGCCAAATCTGGCCACTTCATCTTTCCTTTTCTTCTGCGTGCAGAAGAAAAGGAGCTGCTATCAGCAGGGCTGTCAATATAAATTTGTTCATGGATGAATGCTTTTTGTTTTTGTATTTATTAGTATTGATATCTTTTTATGATTATATTAAATAATCATAGTCCGAAACCAAGTGCGAAATAGATGAAATTATGGTGCCCGATGTCTTCTGTCCGCGAGTGGGCATAGCGGTAGCCTACGCTCAGTGAGCCGTTCGACGACGATTTGCCTATTTGCGGAACGAAACTCACCGATACGTCATAGAACGTATTTTTCCAGTCGGCGTGCCCTATCGTGCTTCCCATTTTGGCTTTCATCTGCCAGTGGCTTTTGGCGTTTTTTACGAATTGGTATGCCAGTCCGCCGGCGAGTCCCGTGTTCGAGAAATACGTTTTCACGTCGTCCATCTTGTAGTAGTTGTATGTCTGCTCCACGCTTCCCACGATGTTCAGCCGCCCTTGTATGCCCAAGTAAAGGTCGAGGGCATAGTTGTTCATCCTCATCCCCTTGTTGCCGAACGACGCTCCTATATTCGGCTCTATGCCGAGGCATAGGTATTTCGTCGTGGCGTTGGGGTTGCACTGTGCATTTCCGCTCATGGGCAGCATGGCAAGAAATACTGATAAAATAAAAAAATGCTTCATGTTATTTTTTTTATGCAGTAGTCATATAGTGTTCATAACACAATATCATCATATAGTGTTATGAACATTATCGGTGTATATGGCTATTATTCAAAATAAATACGATATCCGCCATTTGTACCAAGACTGGGGTTATATTGGTAATCACCTTTTTTCATTGTAAGTGAGGTTGGCATTTTTTCAATATGGCCTGCATAAACAGGATTTCCTATACTATCTAATTCGATTTTGTCCGCATGAATTTTATCGTATGTGCCAGTCAAATTACAATCAATATGCAAATTTGGTATCTCTTCGGGATTGATATCTTTTAGCGGTTCAGATAAGAATAAATCTACAAATTTTTTCCCATTTTCGTCTTGTTGCAAATAGGTTGTAACATATTTTTTATCGTATGTTAATTTGGTGTTTTTAGGGAACCATTCAAAATTGCATAATCCGAAGCCTCGGCAGTTTCTGCTTGTTCTTCCCCATTCAGACCATCTGCATATAACTATCGTAACGTTATTTTTTTCAGAATAATCTGGGTTTACTTTATCAGTGCGAGTTTGGGAATTATTAAGTGCCAACTGATCATTTAATGACATATATTTAAATGTCCTTGCAACTTCATCCGATGGCTCGGTATCATTATTTACGTATTCTTCATTGCTGCAAGAAGCAAGCATTACTACTGCGAGCATAGTGCTCATTAAAATCTTTTTCATTTTGTTGATTTTTAAATTGATTATAATTTGTTTATTCAAAATATCCGTAAACGTATTTATCATTATAGTAAATCTCGATAGTGAATTTGTCGTTTTGATATTCTTCGGGAATGCTTAATGTGGTTTCTGCCGGGTTTATCATTTTCTTTTTATCATAGATAGTGTTTCCGGTGGCATCTTTTATTATAATATGTGCATTATATATAATGGTGTCTGTGCTGATGGTAACTTCGTCTTTGTCGTACTTTACCGTGGGGACTTCAAAGCGATGTTGGTCAGTTTTTGGAATATCCCAATGTAGTTCAACTGTTTTTCCCTGTGCGTGCATGCCCATACTTGTGATGATTGCCATGCAACAAATCATAAATTTCTTTTTCATACTTTTATTTTTTCGATTTCGTTTGATTTCTGATTTCGATGCAAAAGTATGAATACGAAAAAAGAATGCCAACGAAACGCGTTGACATTAAGTTGACAATAGCCGTCAAGAGTTGACAGGTTATTGACAAACGAGAGTTAAATTATTGGTTTACAGAGATTTGATGAAAGCGTCAAAGTCTTTTGCGGTTCCGTCGTTTCCGAATAGTTTTTCTTGCAACCGCTTTCTGGCTTTCGATATTCCGCTGGTGGAGAGGCTCAGTAGGGTTCCTATGTCTTTCACCGGGATGTCGAGTCGGATGAGCATGCAGATGCGATATTCCTGCATGCTGATGTCATGATATTCGTAGATTGTGCTGCGGAAATTCTCGATTTCTGCATTGATTGTCTCGTCGAGTGCTTTCCATTCATCTACATGCAGCACCTTGTCTGCCTTTGCCCGCTGAATGATTGTTTTATATATTTCGGTATTTGCGAGTCTTGCTCTTGCCGCCTCGTTTCTTGCTTGTTTGCGTTTCGCGTTTTCGTTGGCGAGTATCAGGTCTGCCTTTTGCTGCTCTATCTTTTCCGTGAGGCTTTTGTTTTCGTTGGCGGTGGAGAACAGTTGTTTTTCCAGTTCGGCTATTTTGGCTTTGTTTTCGTTGATGTATGCCTCGCTTTGCTTGAACAGTTCCGTTTTCATTCGTTTGAATTTCTCGGTCTGCTCCTTGCGTTTTTTGACGTTTCTGATGATGTATATTGCGAGAATTCCCGATATTGTGCAGATTATTATGTAGCTGAACAGAATGATGTTCAGCTGCGATGCATTTTCGGCTTTCAGCTCCAAGTTCTCTTTTTCGCGCAGTTTATAGTTATATAGTGAGCTCATTCTAGCCACAGATTCGGCGGCGGTGATTTTAAATATGGAGTCTATATGGGTCTTGGTTAACTGCATATATTTCTCGACGTTGATATAGTCACCTTTATTCAAATAAATTTTGGCAAGACTTTCGCTTGCAGTTTGTTTTGCGTGCATAGTACCAATGTCTAATAACTTCATGGAATATTTATATGCGGAATCATATTGGTTAGTTTGCATATAAATATTGACAGCCATATTATAATCATGGCTTTTACTTTTATTCTCATTGTTATATAAATTGGCTTTGAGCAGTTTTAGAGCAGTATCATAGTCTTGTTTTTTTATATATAAATTGGTTATAGATGAATTTATATCATTTATTATTTCATGATTATTTATTTTTGTAGCAAAAGACATTGCCTTTTTGAAATATATAAGGCAACTATCTAGACTTTTGTTGTATCTGTGTATGTCTGCAATATCTCGTAAAGAATATACCATGTTCACGGTATCTTTTAGAATGCTATCGTATTTATATGCTTTCAAATGTGCTTGTAATGCTTCTTCATAAAGATATTGTTGCCCGAAAATAAATCCCTCTTGTGCGCTAATATTGCTCAGGAGCCGATAGTTTTTGCTGTCTTTCAGCGTTTCTTCCGCTTTTTGGAAAAACTCGATGGCGCGTGGAGCATCCTTTAAATCTCGGTAAACGCTTCCGGCATAGTAGTATGCCTCGGGCAGAAGCCGGCTGTCGCCGCCATTCTCGTAATATTCCACAAGTTTGAGAATAGCACTGTCCGACGTGTGCGTGGCGTATGCCTTGTCGGCCGCTTTGATGCGCAGCAACTCGTAGTACATCCGCTCATGCTCGGGAGCGGCCGCCATTGCGCTGCTGATAGAGTCGAGCATGGCCGTCGCATCATTGGGATTTACGGATGTAAGACTGTCCGCCTCAACCAGTTCCCGGCGGTATTCGGGTGCCGAGCAGGCGGATAAAACTACCGTGGCTACTGCCGCTGCCACTATATATAATATGTATGTGCGATGCGAATAAAAACGTTTTGACATATCGTCAACCATAAAGAATCATTACACTAAGTTGCAAAATTAATATATTTTTCGGATATAAGCAATAAAAGATGAGTATAGTGAAACCTTTTAGGCTGTGCGAACGGAAATACACGGGATATGGAGTTGAGGCAAAAAAGAAAAGGGGAAAGCCGGAACGGCTTTCCCCGATATTTGCGGCCGTTTGCCCGCCGATTGGCAATGTGTCGCTTATTGTTTGTAATTTGTTTTGCTTTCGGCTCACATTCCGCTGCTTGCGGCAGCCTCGTCGGGTGGGCATCATACCGTGAATGTGCGTCGGCAAGGTTGTCAGTTGTGTACCAGCGTGCCGATAGGCTCGCCGTCCATCACCTTTTTCAGGTTGCCGACAACGTCCATGTTGAACACGTATATCGGCAGGTTGTTCTCCTTGCACATCGTGGTTGCCGTGAGATCCATTACCTTTAAGCCGCGGGTGTAAATCTCGTCGTATGTTATCTCGTCGAACTTGGTGGCCTCGGGGTCTTTCTCAGGGTCTGCGGTATAAATACCGTCGACACGTGTTCCCTTCAACATCACGTCGGCCTCGATTTCTATTCCGCGCAGCGACGAGCCGGTGTCGGTGGTGAAGTAGGGACTGCCCGTGCCTGCCGAGAAGATGCAGACGCGGCCTGCTTCCATGGCCTCGATGGCGCGCCACTTGGTATAGAACTCGCCTATCGGCTCCATGCGGATCGCCGTGAGCACGCTGGTGCGCACGCCGATGGCTTCGAGTGCCGAACTGAGTGCGAGCGAGTTGATTACCGTTGCGCACATACCCATCTGGTCGCCTTTCACCCGGTCGAAGCCTTTTTGAGAGCCGCTGAGGCCCCGGAAGATGTTGCCCCCGCCGATTACGATGCCTATCTGCACTCCCATTTCGCTCACTTCCTTAATCTGGCGGGCGTAGTCGGCCAGCCGTTCGGGGTCTATTCCGTAGTTCTGGTTGCCCATGAGGCTCTCGCCGCTGAGCTTCAACAATATTCTTTTGTACTTTGCCATAATGTTATTTGTTGTTTGATTGATTGCTGTTTATGATGAAAGACACCTCTTTGAAGGCGTATTCGCGTCGCTTCCCGTCTGCCGTAGCGAGCGTTAGCATGCCGTTGGGACTTACTGATTCTATCGTGGCGTCAAACTCTCCGTCCTTGTCCCGGTATGCGTGGATGCCGTGTCGGCGGTATAATGCCTCCTTGTACATGGCGTGTATGTCATCGTGGTGTCCGCCGTCTATCATGTCGAGATATGCCGACAGGCGTCTGATGAATACTCCGAGAACCTCCATTCGGTCGGCATCCTTTCCGTTGATTACCGCCAGTGACGTCGGGTTTGGAGCGTCGCCGGCAAACAGCCGCTGGTTTATGTTGATGCCTGTGCCTATTATGCAACTTGTGACGAGGCCGTGGGCGATGGTGCATTCGGACAGGGTGCCGCTTATTTTGCTGTCGCCGTGATACACGTCGTTAGGCCATTTGACGCTGATGCCGTCCGTGTGTCGTTCCAATGCGTCTTTTACAGCCAACGATCCCGCTTCGAGCAATACGAACTGCCGGCGTGCCTGTACATTTTTCGGATATGCCTTGACGGCGAGCAATAGGTTCTTTCCGGCTTCGCTTTCCCACCGGTTGGTGCCTTGGCCCCGGCCGGCGGTCTGGTTTTCGGCGCATACCACTGTCATGCGGGTTCCCTCTTCGCCACGGTAATACCGCAGGAAATCTATCGTCGAGCCGGTCTCTTCGATGAAAATAGTCTTTATATGTTCCATTGTGTGGGTTTCTCTGCCGTTCTTATATCAGTAAGGCAGCGGGGTGAAAGCGTCCTCGATGTGGTTTATACTGTATTCGCCTCCGCTGGCTCCGGTGACGGCAATGATGTCGAAACGTATCGGGGCGTCTATTCCATGTTTCTTCACGAAAGCGTTTGTCGCCATTGCCAGCGAGCGCATCTTGCGGCTGTCGACGGCCGTTTCCGGTTCCGTCAGTGTGTTTCCGGCTCTTGTTTTAACCTCGGCTATCACCAAAGTGTCTCTGTCTACGGCTATTATGTCGATGTCGCGATGTCCGAACCGCCAGTTGCGACGCATGATACCGTACCCTTTTTGTTCGAGAAAGTCGGCTGCGACGCGTTCTCCCCATTGCCCGAAATCATTGTGTTCTGCCATCTGTCTCGTTCTTTTTATATGTTGTCCGATTTGTGGATATGCTTGTAATGCGTTTGTAGCGGCTTATCGGCAGGCGGACGGTTGGTTTGTTGTTTATTATTGCAAAAATAGCATTTTTATCCCGTTCGTCAAAGAATTTGTATTACTTTTGTATCAGATAAGTTGTGCCTTGGCGACCAATGCTGTCCACATCGCTTAGGCCCACTTGTCGCAGTATATAAAAATAATATGGATATGACGGCGGAAGAGCAACTTAAAGAAGACGAGAAGTATATGCGCAAGGCCATTACAGAGGCCGAAGAGGCACTCAAAGCCGGCGAGATTCCCATCGGGGCGGTGATAGTGTGCAAAGGGAAGATAATATCGAGAGCACATAATCTCACCGAGACTCTTAACGACGTGACAGCCCATGCCGAGATGCAGGCCATTACATCGGCCGCCAATATGCTTGGCGGCAAGTATCTCACCGGATGTACTTTGTATGTGACGGTCGAGCCGTGTGCCATGTGTGCGGGTGCTATCGGGTGGGCACAGATACCCCGTATTGTTTATGGCGCGCCCGATGAGAAACGCGGCTATAAAAAACTTGCCCCCGGTGCGATGCATCCGAAGGCAGAGATAGTCACCGGCGTGCTCGGTGATGAGTGCGCCATGATGATGAAAGAATTTTTCCGCAGTCTGAGATAGGGCGTCCGTTGTCGTGCGGGGTGTGTAAAGGGTGTCTTGCGTCTCATTCGGCGCTGCCGTCGCCTTGGTAGGTATTGTAAGTGTTGCCAAGGTCGGGGTTGGTGCCGAAATACTCGTCATCGTAGTTTGTCTCGATAATCTTTTGGTTGTATTCCTTTCTTACCGGCCCCACGGTCATCACAATATCGTTGTAGCTGACAGTTGGGATTACTATTCCGAAGATGCCTATTGCCACTCTTGTGCCCTCGGGGCGGAAGTTGTTGTGTACCCGTGCTGTCGAGTAGAATGTGTGTCTGTATACTTCGAGACGGTTGTATTTGTCGAAGTCTTTCAGGTTATTTATTATCGAGGCAGAGTCACTGTCGGTGAAGATAGCCGTGAAATTGCGTACCACATCATCGATTCTATCATTTTTCGAGAGTTTGTTCTCGTTGATACACTGGCTTATTCCGTCGGCCGTGTTGTAGATCATGTCATCCTCGGTCGGAACCGACAGGTTGGCGAATAGTAATCCGAAGGCGACAATCACCGCCATGATGATGAGCTTCCCGAGACAACTGTGGTAGAATAATTCCGCGAAAGTCTCTTTTTTGTATGTGCCTCTGTCTGCTTGATACATGTCCGTGTGTTTTAAATGGTTGCCGATTATTGTTCTGTTCAGGCCCGCTTTACTTGCTGTGTATCAGGTTCATGAATTCCTGCCGCGTCTTTGCCTGGTTGAATGCCCCGCTGAAATCGCTTGTCGTCGTCACGGAGTTCTGTTTCTCCACGCCTCTCATCTGCATGCACATGTGGCGTGCCTCCACCACGACCATCACTCCGAGCGGGTGCAGTGTCTGCTCGATGCACTCCTTTATCTGCGATGTCATTCGTTCCTGTACCTGCAATCTGTGTGAGAATATATCCACCACGCGTGCTATCTTGCTCAGTCCGGTGATATATCCGTTGGGTATATATGCCACGTGCGCTTTGCCGTAGAAAGGCAGCATGTGATGTTCGCAGAGTGAGAAGAAGTCAATATCTTTCACTATTACCATCTGGCTGTAATCTTCTTTGAACAAGGCGTCTGTCAATACCTTGTTGGCGTCCATTCCGTAGCCTCTTGTCAGCACCCGCATGGCCTTTGCCACGCGCATAGGTGTCTTTACCAGGCCTTCTCGCTCAGGGTTTTCTCCGAGCAGTCCGAGAATGCTTTCGTAGTGTGAGGCCAGTTTGTCGAGGCTCTCACAGTGTTCTGTTTCCAAGTTCATTTGATTAATATTGTACGCTGATTTTTCCTTTCACTATCGATGCCTGCTTGTACCCGAGTCCTTGAATGGCTTCAAGCATGCGGTGCGCCTCCTCGTATGTCTTGTAGTTTCCCACACGGCATATCCAGCGTGGAGAATAGAAATGCACATATATTGACTCGTCAGGGAATGCCGATTTTATTCTGTTTCCTGTTTTTTCGGCGTTCTGCCTGTCTTGCCTGGTGTTGCCGCCGGCAAATGCCTGCACTCTGTATCCGGTAACCTTTCGGGTTCTAGACGTTGTCGTTCGTGGTGCCTCGCTCTCTGTCGCTACGGTATTCCTGGACGCTGTGGTTTCGGTGTTGACCTTTCCTGTTGCCGGCATGCTTTCCGTTTTCCGTGCCATCGGCATACTTTTGCTGCCGGATGTGCTTCTTGACGGTGCGGTTGCCGTTCTCGGGCCGTTTACCAGATTGCTCACAGCCTCGTCCTGTGTCACGGTCACCACACCCTGGCCGGCGGTCTTCTTTTGCAGCCTGTCGATGAATGTCTGTGCGCCGGCCGTGGCGGCGAAGCATGAAAGGAGTGATATTATAATCGCTTTGCGCATTCTTTGCAGAGTTTTTATGGGGTCGGGGTTGGGAATGTTTCGAGGGTTGTGAATGGCGGATATAGGATGAAGATATGAGTGGTACCGGGCATGATATCCCGTCACGCATGCCTCATTCCTGTATCCTCCATTTTCAATCCTCGAAACAGCAAGTCTTCACCTTCCTCCGTTGTTAGTTGAACGCGTCGATGATGCCCTTGAAGTCGGCTGCTTTCAATGATGCGCCGCCGATCAGTCCGCCGTCGATATTCGGCTTGGCGAACAGTTCGGGAGCGTTGCTTGCCTTGCAGCTTCCGCCATAGAGGATGGTTGTGTCTTCAGCCACTTCTTTGCCATATTTATCAGCCACAACGCTGCGTATGAAAGCGTGGATCTCCTCGGCCTGCTCTGCGGTGGCAGTCTTTCCTGTGCCGATAGCCCAGATAGGCTCGTATGCGATGACGATGTTCTTGAACTCGTCGGCTGTCAGGTTGAATACGCTGCCTTCCAGCTCGGCTTTCACAACCTCGTTCTGCTTGTCGGCCTCGCGCTCTTCAAGGCTCTCTCCGATACAGAAAATCACTTTCAGGCCGTTCTTCAATGCGAGCAGTACTTTCTCTTTCAGTATCTCGGGAGTCTCTCCGTAGTATCCGCGGCGCTCTGAGTGGCCGAGTATCACGTACTGTGCTCCGGTGCTCTTCACCATCTCTGCCGATACCTCTCCGGTATATGCTCCGCTCTCCTTGTCGGCGCAGTTCTCGGCACCGAGGCCGATAACGTCCTGATTGAGGAATTGGGCGATGCTTGCCAGGTGGATAAACGGGGTGCAGATGACAACGCCACAGTTTGGCTTGTCAGTAGTAAGAGTGTCGTTCAGCTCCTTTGCCAGTGCGATACCGTCTTGCAGGTTCATGTTCATTTTCCAGTTGCCTGCCACAATTTTTTTTCTCATTTTCTTTTGTTTTAAGAGTTTATATATTTTATTCGAATTTTTCTTTCTTTTCAGCCACTTTGTCCATGCCCATAGCCTGTCTGCCAGAGTGAGGACGAAGAGTGGCAGAATGTACCACATTATTATGAATGCCACCTTTCCGGTGGTCGAATGCTCGTTTGTGTTCCCGGCCCTTATGTTGTCGAGAATGCCTGTGAGCGAGTTCTCGTCCGGCAGGTCGTTGCAGCTCCATTTTCCTGCCACGGTACCGTTTTCGATGAGTATCAGCCCCGGGTTGCTCCTTATCATGGTCTGAAGGGTTGTGGGGTCGGTGGTGCAGAACGGATATTCGGCTCCCGTGATGGCCTGCCACCTGTTCATGGCTTTCTCTCCGCTTGCAGTCAGGCAGTAGAAAGGTATGTCGTTTTCCTCGGCATATTCGTACACGGCGTTTATCATGTCGAGCCGGCTGTCGTCTGCCGTTTCCAGATGCGGTGCCGCGAGCAGGAACGTGAATCCCTTGTCGTTGAGAACCCTGTCGGTTATATCTTCGTTGCCGTCTCTCGTCACTATCGAGAAGTCGTGTATCGGTGGTATGTATCCCTCGGCCGTCTGTACAGTCTTGCTGTCTACGAAAGTCCATGTGGAATCGGGATAGCTGTCGAGTGTGAACTCTTTTCTCTCACCGTCTTTTTCCATTATGAATGTTGTCTCGAATTGCGGGCCGGTCTTTCCTGGCGGCATTTCCATGCCCTGTCTGATATTCGCCCCGATACGATATGGGCGGAAGTCGAACGGCGGCAGGTAGTACAGCGAGTAGCCCGAGACGAACAGGATGAACACCACCGTGTAGTTAATCACTATCCATTGATTGCTCTTGCCTATCAGTCTCACCACTGTGAGCGGTCGCCGCCACATCACGAATGCCGCGCCGAGCAGCACCGTGTTTTTCCAGAATGTCTGCCAGTTGGTCAGTTTAACTGCGTCGCCGAAGCATCCGCAGTCGCTCACCGGGTCCGCAACGGCTATCCACAGCGTGAACGGAGTAAATGCGGCCATGACGGCAAGCGCCACTTGCGATGTCAGTTTGCGGCGTATGGCGAACAGGAACGCTATGCCGATGGTGAACTCGGCCGCGGCCAAAATCACGGCCGCCATCATGGCGATGAAGTCGGGGATGTATCCCGCCAGTCCCATTGCCTCGGCATAGTCCGTTATCTTTATCTGCGTGCCCGTAGGATCCACGGCCTTGACAAATCCCGAGAATATGAATGTCACGGCGAGTAACAGGCGGCAGGCGTTTACTGAAACTGCTCTCACTTATCGCTCAGTTTGATCGCTCCGAATACGGCGTAGTTTATTATATCCATGTAGTTCGAGTCTATACCCTCGCTTGCTATCGTGTCGCCCCCGAGATTCTCAATCTCCTTGATGCGCTCGATCTTCGTCAGTATGAAGTCTGTGTAACTGCTCACGCGCATCGACCGCCAGGCCTCATCATAGTCGTGGTTCTTGCGTTTCATGAGTTCGAGCGCTTCGAGCGCGTGCCGGTCGTAGTGCTCCATGGCCTCGCCGGCGGTCATGTCCACAGTGTCGGAAAATCCCTTTTCGAGCTGTATCAGGCCTATGATTCCGTAGTTTATCAGCGCTATGAACTCCGGACGTATGTCGTCACCCACTTTCGATACCTTTTTTATTTCAAGGCTGCGTATCCGTTTTGCCTTGATGAACAGCTGGTCGGTGAGCGATGACGGTCTGAGTATGCGCCAAGAGGCACCGTAGTCGTGCAGTTTTTTGCCGAACAGTGAGCGGCATTCGCTTATCACCTGTTCAAACTGTCCGTCGGTGTTTGTTTCGGTTGTTGCCATTGTGAGTGATTGTTTATTCGCTGCAAATTTATTAAAATATTACGAAACAGCCAAATCGGGGTTTCTCATTTGTCGTTTTGCAACTGCCGGCGGTGTATGTATCTGATTTTGGCAAACTGTGTGTCCATCACGATTTTCATGGAGTCGCGCTCTATTCTTCTCCTTGTCAGTTCGTCTATCTGTTCCTGTGTGGCGTAGGCTCCGCTTTTCTCCACCGCTTTTCTCATCACCTCATAGTCTCTGCTCGCTATCTGATACAGCTTGTCTGCTTCCTCGGCGTCTTCCTGCGCTTTCTTCAAGGCGATGCGCTGTTGCAGTTCAAGCGCCTGCTTGCGCACCTCAATGGCGTTGGGATATATCTTTCGCAGTGAGTCGATGGCATCGAGCGCAATGTCGTAGCGTCCGTGCACGAAGTCGTAGTTGGCGCTGTCGAGCAGTTTCTCGGCTTCTTTTTGTGTGCTGTTACATCCGCAGACGGCTGCCGCAGCGGCGAGCGATATGATAAGCGTTTTCGATTTCATTGTGTATGAGCTTTTTGGTAATGTCCCGCAAAATTAATCATCTTTTCCCGATTATCAATGCCTGTGCGGTCATTTTAAGAATAAAACTTCGTTTTTTTATTGTTTTTTATTTAATGTGTGTCTTTGTCTTGTTGGTGTTGTATTTTGTTACGGTGTATCGTGAAGTGTATCGCGATGACATTTTGTTTCCATCGCTTTTTTGCGTATATTTGTTCTCGGCAAATCGCTTTAAAAGCGTTTCTGTCGTGATAAATATTTACAAAAGTGTTGGATAAATATATGGTTGATATTGGAATGTGTATAAATATACGGCTTTTGACGGCTGCGATTTTTGATAATCGCGATATGGTGGGGTCGTCACCGTAGTAATATGTGTGCGGTTTAGGCATGAGGGTATGTGCTTGTCTCTCTGGTCGTGAAGCCGTTTTTGCATATGCGGTCGTATTATAGGCGAATTGTCCAAAGGCTCCCGGTGCGTGGCATCGGGAGCCTTTTTGCGTTTATACCGATATTTTCGTGCTGCATTAGGGTGCTTATTGCGTTGCGTTTGGATACTTGTCGCATTCCGTTTAGACGCTGAATGCATTGCATTGGGATACTGGTTGCGGTATGACGGGATGCCGGTTGCGGAACAGTGGCGTTTTAATTGTTTTCATGTTGTGTGTATATCAAAAAACAAAGGATATTTCGTTGCTTTTCTTCCGGTATTGCATGTTTATGCACTTCGGTGTCGTGATGTCCTGTGTGACTGTTTGTTTACAAAACGTCGTTTTTATGGCAGTCTGTGTTTCATTTGCCTTGTGTGTTGAGAGGATAATGGTGCCCTGTGTGTGAAATATTGTTTTTGCGTGGTTGAAAAAGTCTTTTCTTTTTGGCTATGTCATATATAATGTGTACTTTTGCAACCTTATTCACGTTTAAAAGAACAAGGTGCGTTGGTGCCTGAACGAGTGTATTCAAGGAAATGAAAATACTTACTGACGAAGAACTGGCGGAAGTGCTCGACAGAGAGATATTCCGCAAGATTTCAACCGCTGCCGACAAGCTCGGAGTGGAGTGTTATGTGGTGGGCGGATACGTGAGGGACCTGTTTCTCGAACGTCCGTCAAACGATATAGATGTGGTTGTGGTGGGCAGCGGCATCGAGGTGGCGTCTGAGTTGAAAAGGATGCTCGGTCGCAAGGCCCGTCTTTCGGTATTCCGGAATTTCGGCACCGCCCAGGTGAAATTCGGCGACATGGAAGTGGAGTTTGTGGGCGCGCGCCGGGAGAGCTATAGTCACGACTCGCGCAAACCGGTGGTGGAAGACGGCACGCTCGAAGACGACCAGAACCGCCGGGACTTCACGATCAACGCCATGGCCGTGTGCCTGAACGCCGGACGGTACGGAGAGCTGGTAGACCCGTTCGATGGCATTTATGACCTTGAAGAGCGCACGATATGTACCCCGCTCGACCCGGACATAACCTTCTCGGACGACCCGTTGCGCATGATGCGCTGCATACGGTTTGCCACGCAGCTGAACTTCATGATAGAGGAAGAGACGTTCGAGGCTCTCGAACGAAACGCCGACCGGATAAAGATCGTGAGCGGCGAGCGTATAAAAGACGAACTGAACAAGATAATGATGACAGACACGCCGAGCCGCGGTTTTGTTGACTTGCAGCGTTGCGGACTGCTCAACATCATATTGCCCGAGCTGGCTGCGCTCGACATAGTGGAAACGAAGAACGGCAGGTCGCACAAGAACAATTTCTACCATACTCTCGAGGTGCTCGACAACGTGTGCCGGCGCTCTGACAACCTGTGGCTGCGATGGGCCGCGCTGATGCACGACATCGGCAAGACACGCGGCAAGCGCTGGGATGCGGCTCAGGGATGGACGTTTCATAACCATAATTTCATAGGGGCGAAGATGGTGCCTCAGACTTTCCGCAGGCTGGCATTGCCGCTGGATGCCAAGATGAAATACGTGCAGAAGCTCGTGGACCTGCACATGCGGCCGATAGTGATTGCCGACGAGGTGGTGACCGACAGTGCCGTGCGCCGTCTGATGAATGATGCCGGCGATGACATAGACGACCTTATGACACTTTGTGAGGCCGACATCACGAGCAAGAACCAGGTTCGGAAGAAGTGTTTTCTCGAGAATTTCCGTGTTGTCCGCGAGAAGCTCGCCGACCTGAAAGAGAAAGACTACAAGCGGATGCTTCAGCCATGTATCGACGGTAACGAGATAATGGAAATGTTCGGTCTCGGCCCGTGCAGGGAAGTGGGCGCTCTGAAACAGGCTCTCAAGGATGCCGTGCTCGATAACCGGGTGCTTAACGAGCGCGAGCCGCTCATGCGCCTGCTTATGGACAAAGCGAGGGAAATGAGGCTGGTATGATTGCATGGAGCGTGCCTATGTTTAGTTACAAATCCTTAACTTGTGAATAATTATTGTTAAATTAAAAAGCTGAAATCGGCCATATAATATAATTATGACTATATTTGCAACCTGGAAACTCAACAGGTAAAAAAAGTTTTCTTACCTGTTGCGTTTAATTTGATTGTCTGTTAAGGAACTACCCTGTAAAGCAATAATAGTAAATCAATAGTATATAAAAAGAAAGTATGAAACAGAAGAAGATGTTTTTCTTGGTGGCTTTGGCTGCGGTGCTTGTCTCTTGCGGAGGCGGCAAGAAAGGCGGCAAGCCCAATTTCGGTGACAATGAGTATGCTGTGAGGACAATCCAGGCACAGCAGGCAATGTTGTCAAATTCATATCCGGCCACAATCAAGGGTGTGCAGGATGTGGAGATCCGTCCGAAGGTAGCAGGATTTATCACAAAGGTGAATGTTCATGAAGGTCAGCAAGTGCGCAAGGGGCAGGTGCTCTTTGTGATAGATAATGTCACTTATGAGGCTGCCGTGCGCCAGTCTAAGGCCTCTGTAAATGCGGCCAAGGCCCAACTTAACACGGCCAAACTGACATACGAGAACAGTAAGAAGCTGTTTGAGAACAAGGTGATAGGAGATTACGAACTGCAGTCGGCCGCAAATACGTACGAGTCGGCACAGGCCGCTCTGGCACAGGCCGAGGCCGGATATATATCGGCAAAGCAAAATCTCGACTTCTGCTATGTGACAAGTCCGGCAGACGGCGTGGTGGGCGAATTGCCATACAAGGTGGGAGCGCTCGTCAGCTCGTCCGTTCAGCAGCCGTTGACAACCGTGGCCGACATCAAGACCATGCAGGTGTACTTCTCCATGACGGAGAAAGACATCATGAGCCTGTCCAGGGCAGCCGGTGGAATGACCGCGGCAGTCAAGGATTTTCCGGCGGTCAAGTTGCAACTGGCCGATGGAAGCGTGTTCGGACACGAAGGACATATCGCGGCGATAAGCGGAGTGATAGACGCTTCGACGGGAGCCGTGCAGGTTCGTGCTGATTTCGCCAATCCTGAACATCTGCTCAAGAGCGGCGGTTCAGGCTCTGTTATCATCCCGCAGACCAAGCAGGGTGCGATCGTTGTTCCTCAGGATGCTGTGACACAGGTACAGGACAAGTATTTTGTATATGTCGTGGGCAAGGATAACAAGGTGAAATATACTCCCGTTACCGTAAATCCGGATAACGACGGCAAGACTTATATAATAGAAAACGGCGTGAAGGCCGGACAGTCTATTGTCGTTTACGGTGTGTCCGCACTGTCTGACGGACTTGAAATAAAACCGCTTACCGAGGCTCAGTATGCAGAGAAATTGCAGAAAGCCGAGAAACTCGGCGAGGCCCAGGGCGACCTCAGTGCGTTTAAGAAAGCAATGGGAATGTAAAACCGATTATTAGAGAACAATGAAATTAGACAGATTTATAGAACGCCCGGTGCTATCGACGGTGATTTCCATCCTGATAGTCATCCTGGGCTTTATCGGACTGGTGTCGCTGCCTATCGAGCAATATCCCGACATCGCTCCGCCTACAATCATGGTGCGCGCTTCGTATAGCGGTGCCAATGCCGAGACGGTGCTCAACTCGGTGATAACACCGCTTGAGGAGCAGATAAACGGTGTGGAGGGCATGACCTATATGACCTCGGCCGCCACTAACGACGGTTCCGGCTCAATCACCGTATACTTCCAGCAGGGCGCCAATGCCGACATGGCACAGGTGAATGTGCAGAACCGTGTGTCGCAGGCTTCGGCGCTGTTGCCTGCCGAGGTTACCCGTGCCGGTGTGCAGGTGATGAAGCGTCAGAACAGTAACGTGCTCATTTTCGCCATCACCGGTGATCCGGAGAAATACGACAACAAATTCCTCGGCAACTATGCCGACATCAATATCATACCCGCCATCAAGCGTGTGAAGGGTGTGGGTGAGTGTCAGGCCATGGGTTTGCAGTCTTACACTATGCGCCTATGGCTCGATCCGGTGAAGATGAAGAACCACAACCTCATGCCGAGCGACATCACCGGCGTGCTGGCTCAGCAGAACATTGAGGCCGCTCCCGGTAAGTTCGGCGAGCAGACGGACAATCAGTACGAGTATACAATACGATATAAAGGTCGTCTGAAAACTCCCGAGGAGTTCCAGAACATGATTATCACGAGCGATACCGACGGACGCACGGTGCGTGTCAAGGACGTGGCGAACGTCGAACTGGGCGGTCTTTACTACTCGTTCATGCAGTCGGTGGACGGTGAGGCTTCGTGTATGATGATGGTGACGCAGACTGCCGGCAGTAACGCTACTCAGATTGCGGATGATGTAAAGGCCGTGTTGGCGGAAGCGGAGAAGGCATTGCCGCCCGGAGTGCAGATCAAGTTGCTGCAAGATGTGACCGAGTTCCTCGACGCTTCGATCGACGAGCTTGTCAAAACCCTTGTAGAGGCATTTGTGTTGGTGTTTATCGTGGTGTATATCTTCTTGCAGGACATACGTTCCACGCTCATCCCGCTTATCGCGGTGCCGGTATCTCTGGTGGGAACATTCTTCTTCCTGTATGTATTCGGCTTCTCGCTTAACCTCTTGACGCTGGCCGCTCTCGTGCTTGCCATCGCCATAGTGGTGGACGACGCCATAGTGGTGGTCGAGGCCGTGCACGCCAAGCTTGACCTCGGTTACAAGAGTGCTGTCACCGCGTCGAAAGATGCCATGAGTGAAATATCGGGAGCTATCATATCCATTACACTCGTGATGGCGGCCGTGTTTGTACCGGTGTCGTTCCTCGGAGGTACAAGCGGTACGTTCTACCGTGAGTTCGGTGTTACCATGGCCATATCCATTGTGATCTCGGCGCTCAACGCTTTGACTCTTTCTCCGGCTCTTTGCGCCATGCTGTTGAAGCCGCACAACGCCGACGGAACGGAACGTAAGATGTCGAGAGTGGATCGTTTCCATGCCGCTTTCAACGCCGCTTACGGCAAAGTGCTGAATAAATATCAGGGCGGTGTGCGCCGTATAGTGGAGCGTCCGCTCATAGCCGTAGGCGCGACGATAGTGGGTATAGCGGCAATGGCCGTACTGATGATGAATACCCGAACGGGACTTGTGCCCGACGAGGATACAGGTACGCTCTTCGTTACCGTGGCAACGCCTCCCGGCACGGGCCTTGAAAAGACGAACGGAGTGATGGACCAGGTTGACAGGATGTTGAAGAGCAACCCTGCGGTGTCTAATACTCTGCGTATCACAGGATACAGCTTTATCGGCGGACAAGGTTCAAACCAGGGAACGTTCATCGTGAAGTTGAAGAGTTTCGAGGAGCGTAACGCTGCCGAGGGACCGTTGAAGTACGTAGGTGTGCACAATCTCGGTTCATCCATGGTGCTCGGAATGATTTACAAGCAGACAGCGTCAATCAAAGGCGCGCAGATTTTGGCATTCCAGCCGCCTATGGTACAAGGATTCTCCGCTACGAACGGTCTTACTTTCTCTATGCAGGACCGTACCGGTGGAGATGTGAATAAGTTCTTCGAGACGACACAGAAGTTCCTCGGCGAGTTGAACAAGCGTCCCGAGGTGAGCAGCGCCATGACGCAGTACAATTCTAAATATCCTCAGTACATGATGGATGTCGACGTATCGAAGTGTAAGCAGAGCGGTATCGACCCGTCGGTGGTTCTTTCTACCATGCAGGGATACTTCGGAGGACTTTACGCCTCCAACTTCAACAGCTACGGTAAGCTGTATCGTGTGATGATACAGGCGGCCTATGAGTTCCGCGGCGACTTGAAGAGTCTCGATAACATATATGTACGTACCAATAACGGCATGAGCCCTATCAAGGAGTATGTCAACCTGACGAAGATTTACGCGCCTCAGGAGATAGACCGTTTCAACCTGTTTACGTCTATAAACGTCAATGCGTCGCCGGCAGAAGGATACTCTACGGGTGATGTTATCAAGGCAATGGAAGAGGTAGCCGCTACAAGTCTTCCCGAGGGCTTCTCGTATGAGTTCTCTGGTCTGACCCGTTCGGAGCAGGAATCGAGCAACTCCACGGCTATAATCTTCGTGCTCTGTCTGACGTTCGTATACCTGATTCTTTCAGCCCAGTATGAGAGTTATGTGCTGCCGCTGTCTGTAATACTGTCGATTCCGTTCGGATTGGCCGGCGCATTCCTGTTCACCAACCTCTTCGGAAAGCAGAACGACATCTATATGCAGATTGCCCTTATCATGCTTATCGGTCTGTTGGCGAAGAACGCCATCCTTATTGTGGAGTTCGCCCTTGAGCGTCGTCGTACCGGTATGGCCATATCATGGTCAGCCGTATTGGGAGCGGCAGCCCGTCTGCGTCCTATTCTCATGACATCTCTCGCCATGATTATCGGTCTTTTGCCGTTGCTTGTCCCCATGGGAGCCGGTTACAACGGTAACATGACTCTTGGAGCGGCAGCCGTCGGCGGTATGCTTATCGGTATGCTCTGCCAGATTATGGTTGTTCCGGCGCTGTTCTATATCTTCCAGTTGCTACAAGAGAAGATCAAGCCGATAGCGTTTAAGGACGATGACGCCCATGTTGACTCGGAGTTGTTGCAATACACACGTCCCGTAGATAAATAAATGACAGAAAGATTATGAAGAAACTAATGATGATAATGTCCGCATCGCTGCTTCTCGGCAGCTGCGGACTATACAATAAATACGAGCGCCCGGATGTGAACACAAAGGGATTGGTGCGCGATGTGACGTCACTGACGGACACGCTGGCAGTGAGCGACACCACAAGTTTCGGCAATCTGCCGTGGCGCAGTGTGTTTACCGATCCTCGGTTGCAGGGACTGATAGAGACCGGGTTGAAGTATAACTTTGACTTGCAGAACGCAGCCCTTAACGTAAAGATGGTAGAGGCACAGCTCCTCTCTTCGAAGTTGGCATTCCTGCCCTCCATCTCGCTTACCCCCCAGGGCACGCTTTCATCATGGGACGGGCATACTCCCTCGAAAATATATTCTCTTCCCGTTAGCGCAAGTTGGAGCATCGACCTGTTTGGAAACCTGCTTTCGCAGAAGCGCAGCGCCCAGGTGGCACTTCTCGGCATGAAAGACTATCAGCTTGTGGTGAAGACCGGCGTAATCACCGGTATCGCCAACATGTACTACACGCTGCTGATGCTCGACAAGCAGAAAGCAATAGTAGACGAGATGGTGGGCCTGACGAAGAGCACGTGGGAGATGATGAAGTTACAGAAAGAGCTTGGCCGCGCACGTTCGACAAGTGTTCAGAGCGCTGAGGCAAGCTACTATTCAGTCCAGGCGCAGGCCGCCGACATCAACAGGCAGATTCGTGAGACGGAAAACTCGCTTTCGTTGCTGCTCGGTCAGCCGGCACAGACTATCGCCCGCGGCAAGCTCGATGAGCAGTCGCTGCCCGCCGAGTTCAGCACCGGCATAGCGATACAGATGCTCAACAACCGTCCAGACGTCCACTATGCCGAGATGACCCTCGCTCAGTGTTTCTATGACACCGAGACGGCCCGCAGCCGTTTCTATCCGAGCATCACCATCAGCGGTTCGGGTGCCTATACCAATAACTCCGGCATGGGCATTGTCAACCCCGGCAAGTGGTTGCTCTCTGCCATCGGAAGCCTTACCCAGCCGATTTTCGCCCGCGGCCAGCTGGTAGCCGGCCTGAAAGTGGCCAAGGCTCAGCAGGAACAGGCATACAACAACTGGCAGAACGCCATCTTGAAGGCCGGCAGTGAGGTTAGCAATGCTCTCGTGCAGTACAACTCTTCTGATGAGAAAAGCCGCCTCGAAGCCAAGCAGGTGGCTGTGTTGCGCCAGAACGTGGAAGACACCAAACAGCTCTACGCAAGCAGCGGAAGCACCTATCTCGAAGTAATATCGGCACAGTCGAGCCTGCTCAACGCCGAACTGTCGAAGGCTGCCGACGACTTCTCGAAGATGCAGGCCGTGGTGAGTCTTTACACCGCGCTCGGCGGCGGAAGATATTGATGTAAATGCCTGATGTTAAATGTTGGATGACGAACGTCAGAAAGATACTTGTCATCTGGCATTTGACACCTGACATGTCGCGTGACACACATTTGTCATACAGTATCCGGCATCTGACATCAGGCATCTGACATATTTACATTTAACATATAAACCTCATTTTTATGATAAGCGAAAGAGCAGAAATAAGTCCGAAAGCGAAGATTGGCCAAAACGTTACCATCTATCCTTTCGCATATATAGAAGACGATGTGGTGATAGGTGACGACTGTGTCATCTATCCGTACGTCAGTGTGATGAACGGTACACGTCTCGGTCGTGGAAACAAGGTTTTCCAGAATACCGTGCTTGGCGCCGTGCCTCAGGACTTCAACTACCGTGGCGACGCCTCACAGTTGATTATCGGTGATGAGAACGTGATACGTGAGAATGTGGTTATCAACCGTGCCACGTTCAGCGACGGCCGTACGGTAATAGGCAACCGCAACTTCCTTATGGAAGGCGTGCATGTGTCGCACGACACCAAGATAGGCAATGTAAACGTGTTCGGCTACGGAACGAAAATCGGCGGAGACTGTGAGATTGGCGACCGTATTATTTTCTCATCCGGAGTGATTGCCAATCCGGGCGCCCGTGTGGGCGACGCGGCGATGATACAGGCCGGAAGCCGTTTCAGTAAGGATATCCCTCCTTTTATCGTGGCTACCGACAACCCTGTGCGTTATGGTGGCGTGAATAAGGTAATCCTTCAGAATTACGGTGTGGGCGATAAGGTTATAGCGCACATCGCCAATGCCTACCGACTTGTGTTCCACGGGCAGACATCGGTGTTCGACGCCGTGCTGCAGATAGAACAGCAGGTGCCCGACGGAAAGGAAGTGCGCAACATCATTGAATTCATACGTGCCACCAAGCTCGGGATCATAGGCAAGATGTGATTCCGGATTGGTGATAGAACAGCCTTAGGGTTTTCATCAAACGGTTTCCGGCCCGGCCGCATGACATCGGTGTATGTCACTGTCATGCGGGCGGGCCGGAATTTTTTTGTGTTCCGCATCCAGTATGGCTCAGACCGTAAGGTTGTCATTTTGTAAATATTGTTCGTAATGCCGGCGGCAGTTCCGATATTGTATATTTATGCGATACGGGTCGTTACACGGTATAAAATACTTTGAAAAATGACAGGTTTCTCATTGTTTTGAGGTTGATTTGCCGCTTTTTTGCAATAGAGTGCTTATTGTGTTGCATTGGGATACCCGTTGTGTCGCATTCGGTATCCCGTTGGAGTCCGTTTGGCTACCGAACGTACTCCGATTAGTATCCCGTTGCAGGCGGCATGAAGCCTGTTTTTTGCATAAATATTCATCTTCGTGTAAACATGCTTGCGGGGTCTCACACAGTGGTGAGGCCCCGCAAGCATATCTGTCGGCCTGTGCCGACGGACAATAACCATGTAAAACGTATCGTTTCAAGCACCCTGCCGCATGCGGATGTCAGATTTTATGGTATTCCGTAAGTGTATGAATATGCAGCGGCAGGTGTGCTGAGTGTAATAAAAATATCATTCTTTTCATGGATTTCGCTTTTTGGTTTGATGCAAATATAGCGAAATATTCTTCCGTAATCAAGTATTTTCATGCTATACTTCACGCTATATGCAATGGTTTTTTGCTGTCTGCTCTTCATCGTGCCTGATGTTTGTCGCGGCCGTTCGGACAATAGCCCCCTGCCGTTCAGTATGAAGCGGTGCACGGTATGCCGCAGGCGATCACCCTGTCGCGGATGGCGTCGAGTGCCTCTTTCGGAGCTTTTCTCAGTCCGTGTGCCGGTGTCTCCCTGTCTATGGTGTATATCATCACGCTCTCGGGGCTTATGCTTTTCACCGTTTCGAGCCACGGTGCCACATATTCGTCGCCGGTATTGTCCACGCTCCGTCCGTCGGCCTCTCCTGTCATGAACATCGTCTGTATGATGAGATGCCCTTTGAAAGCCCTCATAGCTTCCTTTACGGCTTCGAGTTCGAATGTGCCTGTCGGCCTGTCCACGGCATTTATGTACCCGATGTCTGTCGTGTCGAGTTTCAGAATGTTGTTGTCCACCCTCATCAGTGCGTCGTGTACGTTGCGGCGGGTGATGCGGGTAGAGTTGCTGAGCACCGAAATTTTCGCGTCCGGGAAGTGGAGGTCGCGTAGCGATATGGTGTCGTCTATTATTCCGGCAAACTCAGGGTGGCATGTCGGCTCTCCGTTGCCTGCGAATGTCAGCACGTCGGGGGCCGTTCCATCCGCTTTCATTTCTTGCAGTTTGGCTTCGAGTGCGGCCGCCACCTCGCCCCGCGACGGCATTCCGAGGGTGGGGCGGTGGTCTTTGTTAAATCCGCATTCGCAATATATGCAGTCGAATGTGCATACCTTGCCGTCGGCCGGCAGCAGGTTGATGCCGAGCGACACTCCGAGCCTGCGGCTTCTCACAGGTCCGAATATTGGCGATGGATAAATGATAGTACTCATCTGTATTTCTTTTAATGGAATTCAAAGGTACATAAAAATACCGCACGACTGCGGTTAATACATGTTAAATGTATTGTGTGTTAATGGATTTTTTTGTTACTTTGCATCAATTTTGGTGTATTACGTCCGAAAAGATAATGGGAAAAAGAAAGAAAAAGAACCGTTTGCGTGGCGGGATGCAGGCCGTGACGTTATGTATAAGCACCACATTGGTGCTGATCCTTCTCGGGTTGATGGTGTTTTTCGTGCTTGCGGCGCGTAACCTGTCTGCCTATGTCAAGGAAAACCTCACCGTGACGTTGATGCTCGGAGACTCGGTCTCCGTAAATCAGGCCCGCATGCTGTGCCGTGACCTTTACCGCAGGCCTTATTCTCATGACATAGACTACATCAGCAAGGAACAGGCCCAGCAGGAGCAGTGCGCCGCGATGGGTTCCGACCCGTCGGAATTTCTCGGGTTCAATCCCTTTGTAGCCACTGTCGAGGTACGTATGAAAGCCGATTACGCCAACCGCGACTCCCTCAGGTGGATATCGAAAGAGTTGCGCAAGCGGCCGGAAGTCACTGACGTGGCATACCAGGAAGACCTGATGGACAGCGTGAACGATAATCTGGGCAAGGTCAGCATAGTGCTCCTCGTGCTCGCCGTGCTGCTCACCTGCGTCTCTTTCTCGCTTATCAGCAACACCGTGCGCCTTGGCATATACTCACGCCGTTTCCTCATTCACACCATGAAGCTCGTCGGAGCGTCATGGGGATTTATACGCCGTCCGTTCCTGCGCCGTGCCATGGGGCTAGGATTGCTTGCCGCCCTGTTTG
Organism: Prevotella sp. PTAC; assembly: GCF_013166535.1. Taxonomy (NCBI): domain Bacteria; kingdom Pseudomonadati; phylum Bacteroidota; class Bacteroidia; order Bacteroidales; family Prevotellaceae; genus Prevotella; species Prevotella sp. PTAC. The sequence goes on along the minus strand of NZ_JABKKK010000002.1, from coordinate 207,254 downwards.
CCTGTACGGCTCTCGGCGGAGGCTTTTATATGCTCTATCGCTATGAGCCGGGCATCATGACGATTTTCACATGGGAGGAACTTGCCGCCACGGCAGGCTCGGTGTTCCTCTTCGGAATAGTGATTACTGCAGTGTGCTCGTACCTGTCTGTCAATAAATTCCTGAAAATGACAGCCGGGGAGCTTTACAATATCTGACGGATGCATGTACGCCATACGGTGGATACGTGCCGGATATGCCGGCCGTGCATTTCAGTACCGGTAAGAAAACATATCACCAATAATAAATATGGATAAGAGAAATTTTGCTTTCGACCGTGTGAACTTCATCCTCCTTGCCGTGAGCATGGCAGTGATAGTTCTCGGTTTTATTCTGATGAGTGGTCCGGGGTCGACAGACACGACCTATAATCCGGAAATATTCAGCGCACGACGCATTAAACTTGCTCCGGCGCTGTGTGTCATCGGCTTCCTGTCGATGATATATTCAGTTCTTCACAAGCCCAAGACCGTGGCGGGAAATGATGATAAAAAGGAAGAAACCGTAAATCCGGAGAATACCGATGAGTTGGTTTGAGGCATTGATCTTAGGCCTTGTGCAGGGGCTGACGGAGTATCTCCCGGTGAGCAGTAGCGGACATTTGGCCATAGGCTCACATCTCTTCGGACTGGAAGGGGCGGAAAATCTGGCTTTCACCGTTCTTGTCCATGTGGCAACGGTGATGAGCACGCTTGTCATTCTTTGGAGCGAGATAGACTGGATTGTACGCGGGTTGTTCAAGTGCGAACTTAACGCGGAGACCAAATATGCTTTGAATATCGTCGTGTCGATGGTCCCTATCGGTATAGTGGGAGTGTTTTTCAAGGATAAAGTGGAGGAAATCTTCGGATCGGGACTGCTTGTCGTGGGGTGCATGCTCCTTGTGACAGCCGTTCTTCTTACATTCTCTTACTATGCCAAGCCGCGTCAGAAAGAACATATAGGCTGGCTCGACGCCCTGATTATCGGTCTGGCGCAGGCTTGTGCCGTGATGCCGGGCCTGTCGCGTTCGGGCAGTACGATCGCCACCGGTCTGCTGCTGGGCAACAAGAAAGAAAATCTCGCGCAGTTCTCTTTCCTCATGGTTATCCCGCCCATTCTCGGCGAGGCTCTTCTCGATGTAATGAAGGCCGTCAAGGGCGAGGACACTTTCGGCGGGATAGACACCCTTCCGCTTGTGGTCGGCTTCGTGGCGGCGTTCCTGTCGGGTTGCGTGGCGTGCAGATGGATGATTGATATAGTCAAGAAAGGCAAGCTGGTATACTTCGGCATCTACTGTGCCATAGCCGGAACGGCCACTGTTCTGTTCTCTGTTTTATGATTAAAAGTATCCCTGCGATGAATTTCACCGAAGGAGAAATTATATATTTGAACAAGCCTTACGGCATGTCGAGTTTCGGAGCGCTTGCCCGTGTGCGTTATCTCATATCGCGGCGTATAGGTGTCAAGAAAGTGAAGACAGGCCATGCGGGCACTCTTGACCCGTTGGCCACGGGCGTGTTGATAATATGCACCGGACGGAAGACCAAGGAAATAGAGGCTTTGCAGTATCGTGACAAGGAATATACGGCCACGCTGCAACTCGGATGCACCACCCCGAGCTATGACCGTGAGCATACGGTAGACTACACATTCCCTACGGCGCACATCACCCGGGAGCTTATTCTCGACACTCTTCCGCGCTTTCTCGGAGAGATACAGCAGGTGCCGCCGGAGTATTCGGCGTGCAAGATAGACGGCAAGCGTGCATATAAGATGATGCGTAAGGGTGAGAAAGTGGAACTCAAGCCCAAGACATTGCGCATTGACGAGATAGAACTCACATTTTTCGACCCTGTCAGGATGCAGATGGGTATACGTGTGGTATGCGGCAAGGGTACGTATATCAGGGCTTTGGCGCGCGACATCGGGATTGCGCTCGGCAGCGGCGCTTTTCTCACCGAGTTGTGCCGTACCCGTATAGGGGATGTAAGGCTGGAGCGATGCGTCGCCTTGGACGACTTCCCCGCATGGCTGGAAAGCATGCCGGTAGACGATGACGCGAAGACCTGTATATGATAATATAAAGAAAGGAGAATACTAAATATGAAACTGTCACAATTCAAATTCAAGTTGCCGGAGGCTCAAGTGGCGCTCGAACCGGCATTCCGTGCTTTCGAAAATGAGGACGGAACGATAGATAAAGTGTATCACAGAGATGAATGTCGCCTGATGGTCGTGCACCGTAAGAGCCGGGCCATAGACATGTTCAAGACCGATGCCGACGGCAATGAGATGAAAGATGCCGACGGTAGTCCGCGGTTTCTCACGTTCAGGGATATTGTCAACTATTTCGATGAGGGCGACACGTTCATATTTAACGATACGAAAGTGTTTCCCGCGCGTCTTTACGGTACGAAAGAGAAGACCGACGCCAAGATAGAAGTATTTCTGTTGCGCGAACTTAACGAAGAGCTCCGGTTGTGGGATGTGCTCGTCGAGCCAGCCCGCAAGATACGAATAGGCAATAAGCTGTTCTTCGATGAAGACGGGCCGATGGTCGCCGAGGTGATAGACAATACCACAAGCCGCGGCCGCACGTTGCGTTTTCTGTACGATTGCCCTCACGATGAGTTCAAGCGCGAGCTGTTTTCTCTCGGCGAGGCTCCGTTGCCACGATATATTGTTGACCACCGTCGGGCTACGGCCGACGATATGGAGAACTTCCAGACCATATACGCAAAGAACGAGGGAGCGGTCACCGCACCGTCATCTGGTCTTCATTTCAGCCGCGAACTGATGAAAATGATGGAAATCAGGGGGTATAACTTCTCGTATATCACCGTGCATTGCGGTCTCGGCAACTTCGAGCCGATAGAAGTCGAGGACCTCACCAAGCATAAGATGAGTTCCGAGCAGATGGAGATAGGTCCCGAAGCGTGCCGCATTGTTAACGGCGCCAAGATGGCAGGGCACCGTATCTGCGCCGTGGGAGTGAGCACAGCCCGTGCCACTGAGACCGCAGTGGGCACCGACGGGCTGCTGAAAGAGTACGAAGGGTGGACGAACAAGTTTATTTTCCCGCCCTACGACTTCGGAATGGCAAACAGTCTGATCGCCAATTTCTACCATCCCGAGTCCACCATGCTCATGACCACAGCTGCGTTCGGTGGCTACGATATCGTGATGGAGGCCTATTCGAAAGCCCTTAAAAACGGTTATCGCTTCGGTTGCTATGGCGACGCGCTTCTCATTGTTGACGATTGATGATGTGATGGCCGGCTGACGACGGCCTGTCTGCGGGTGAATTCAAGTCGGTTTGAATACCGTTTACCGTAGGATTGCCGGATGGTTACACCCCAATAGTATACAGAATATCGAGACGCAAATCCGATATTGAAGTCGGATTACCGGATGTCTGCAACCACATAATATGTCCATGCACAAGTTATACCTTGGTCTCGGAGCGAATATAGGCGACTGCCGGCGCACCATTTCGGAGGCCATTGACGAGATAGGAGAGCAGATCGGCACCGTTGTGTGCCGGTCTGCTCTTTATGATACCGAGCCGTGGGGCTTCGAGTCGGCCAACCGTTTCGTCAATGCGGTGGTCTGTTGCGATACTGTCCTGAGTCCGCGGGAAGTGCTTGACCGTACCAGGCGGATAGAACGACGGCTCGGACGCAAGGAGAAGACCGTGGCGGGGCGGTATCACGACCGTGCGATTGACATCGACATACTGCTCTACGACGACATTACCGTCGACGAACCCGACCTTAAAATCCCTCATCCGCTGATGCAAGAGCGTGATTTCGTGATGATACCGCTGCGTGAGATAATGGGAGAAGAGATGCCCGTGATGCCGGAACAGAGATTGTGACGTGTGATAATAGCCTGCCGAATGACGGATGAGGAGTCCTGAATTGCGGCGCACATTCCGCTGTGGCATGTAATGAATGCCGGTCGGACAGCGATTAAGATGTATCGAAGTGTGTTGTAAAAACCACTGTGGCATATAATAATTACTAATCATAAAACAATAAAAACAGCATGAAAAAGACCTTATTGAGTATCTTTGTCGCCGCGCTCGCCTTTGCCGCAAGCGCGCATGCGGACAATCCTTACAAGCACTACACGGACAACCTGCCTTTCAAGATGCCGGAGGTGAAAGCGCCGGTGTTTCCCGATCGTGACGTGAACCTGAAAGATTTCGGAGCCGTTGGCGACGGCAAGACCCTGTGCACCGAAGCCTTTGCCAAGGCGATAGACAACCTGAGCGGCAAGGGCGGCGGCCGGCTTGTCGTGCCGAGAGGTATATGGCATACAGGGCCGATAGTGTTGAAGAGCAATATCAACCTGCATCTTGAAAAGGGAGCGGTAATCCTTTTCGCTGCCGACGAGTCACTGTATCCGCTCATCAGCACATCTTTCGAGGGACTTGAGACACGCCGTTGCCAGTCTCCGCTGAGCGCAAACGGAGCCACTAACATTGCCGTAACCGGCAAAGGGGCTATAGATGGTAACGGCCAATACTGGCGTCCGCTCAAAAAAGCGAAGGTGACCGAGGCACAGTGGAAGTCGTTCACCGGCAAGGGCGGCGTGCTGAAACGTGCCGACTTGTGGTTCCCCTCCGAGGGGTATGCCAAGGGCGATGCCGGAGCTAACATGAATGTGCCGCAGGGAATGAAGTCGGAAGACGACTGGAAAAGCGTCAAACGTTTCCTGCGCCCCGTGATGGTGAGTCTCGTCAATTGCAAGAACGTGTTGTTGCAGGGCGTTATTTTCCAGAATTCCCCCGCTTGGAACATACATCCTCTGATGTGCGAGAACATCATAATAGACGATGTACTTGCTCGAAACCCATCGTATGCGCAGAACGGTGACGCCCTTGATCTCGAATCGTGCAAGAACGCCTTGATTGTAAACTCCAAGTTTGATGCCGGTGACGACGGTATCTGTATCAAGAGCGGAAAAGACGCCGACGGTCGCCGTCGTGGCCGTCCGTGTGAGAACGTTGTGGTAGACGGATGCACGGTGTTTGCCGGTCATGGCGGTTTCGTGGTAGGTTCGGAGATGAGCGGCGGCGTGCGCAACATCATGGTGACCGACTGTCAGTTTCTCGGTACCGATGTCGGTCTTCGCTTCAAGAGTACCCGCGGACGCGGAGGAATTGTCGAAAACATATTCATCGACGGCATATCGATGAACGACATAAAGAACGACGCGATCACGTTCAATATGTATTACGGCGGAAAGTCTATTGCCGAGTCAATCGCCGACGGTGACAATCCCAATGTGTCAGACAAGAAACCCGTGGACGAGACAACTCCGATATTCCGTAATATAGACATACGCAGGGTCGTTTGCAACGGCTCTGGACGTGCCATGGAATTCAAGGGGCTTCCCGAAATGCCCATAGACGGTATCACGCTGACAGATATAGACATCATAACCCGTGGCGACGCTGAGTTTGCCAACGCCAAGAATATAAAGAAGAGCAATGTCAACATAAAAGTGGTGAAGTAGTTCTTTAGAAATGTTTCTTCGGAGTTAAGAAGTAGTTTTACAAGAGTTCCGAAGAAAAATCTTCCGGACTCTCCCGATAAAGCTTCACTGAAAAAAAGGCTCCGACCGTCATTCGACAGTCGGAGCCTTTTATTTCTTTAGATTTCCGATCGCTTATTTACGCAGACCCAAAGCCTTGATGATCGCGCGGTAACGCTCCACGTCACGGTCGTAGAGATAGTTGAGCAGCGCACGGCGCTTACCTACGAGTTGTGTCAGTGAGCGTGCTGTGGTGAAGTCCTTGCGGTTCTTCTTCAAGTGCTCTGTCAGGTGAGAGATGCGGTATGAGAAAAGCGCAATCTGGCTTTCGGCAGAGCCTGTGTCTGTCGTTGATTTGCCATACTTACCGAAAATCTCTTGTTTTTTTGTTTGATCCAAATACATTTTTGTTTTGATTAATTTGTTGTTTCATTACATCTGTCAGACGCTTCCCGCCTTAATCACAACGGTTACATCATCGAATGCACCGGATTTTCCGGATTTCGGCCGCAAAGTTACATCTTTTTTTTCATACAGCCAAATGGTATTGAGCTTTTTTCAATGTTTAACCAACTGTCGCATATATGCCAAATATCATTGATTTTATGTCGGTTGTGAGTGTTTTCACAACTTCGTCCGTTTTTTTGCATACTTTGTTTTGCGCATTGGAGTATATACTCCTTTCCACTTTCGTGTTTCGTTTCGAGCGGTGTGCAGCGGGGGGCCGTCTTGTCCGGTATTCCCGTATGCACGCCGAGATGCCTAAAAAAGAGGTCTTGCGGAGCCTTTACGGCCAAAAAAACGGGGAAACACTGCTCTGTCTGCTCTAAAAATATTAACTTTGCACCCGATTTTTAAGGTATAACGAAATGCAAGACATCAGAAACATCGCCATCATCGCGCACGTAGACCATGGCAAGACCACACTTGTGGACAAGATGATGCTGGCCGGCAACCTGTTTCGTGAGGGACAGGATCTCAGCGGACAAGTATTGGACAGCAACGACCTCGAACGTGAGCGAGGCATAACAATCCTCTCTAAAAATGTGTCGATAGACTGGAAAGGAGTGAAGATAAACATCATCGACACTCCGGGACACTCCGATTTCGGCGGTGAGGTGGAGCGTGTGCTCAACATGGCAGACGGATGTCTGTTGCTTGTGGATGCCTTTGAAGGCCCGATGCCGCAGACGCGTTTCGTGCTGCAAAAAGCATTGCAGATAGGTCTTAAACCGATAGTGGTTGTTAACAAGGTTGACAAGCCCAACTGCCGCCCCGAAGAGGTGTACGAGATGGTGTTCGACCTGATGTTCTCTCTAAACGCCACCGAAGACCAGCTTGACTTCCCCGTGGTGTACGGTTCGGCCAAGAACGGATGGATGAGTGCCGACTACAAGAACCCGACGACAGACATCACATATCTGCTCGATAAGATCGTCGAGGTTATTCCGGCCCCGAAAGTGATCGAGGGTACTCCGCAGATGCTTATCACAAGTCTCGACTATTCGAGCTACACAGGCCGTATAGCCGTGGGACGCGTCCATCGCGGACTCCTGGCCGAGGGCATGAATATCGTGATATCACACCGTGACGGCTCTACCGAGCGCACGAGGATAAAGGAACTGCACACGTTCGAGGGCATGGGACATGCCAAGACGAGCCAAGTGCAGAGCGGAGATATCTGCGCCATAATCGGATTGGACCGCTTTGAGATCGGCGACACTATATGCGATGCCGAAAATCCCGAGCCGTTGCCGCCAATAGCGATAGACGAGCCGACCATGAGCATGCTGTTCACCATCAACGACTCGCCGTTCTTCGGCCGTGAGGGCAAGTTTGTCACCAGCCGTCATATCAACGACAGACTGACAAAAGAGCTTGAGAAGAACCTTGCCCTGCGTGTGGCTCCGTTCGAGGATTATACCGACAAGTGGGTTGTCAGCGGCCGTGGAGTGTTGCATCTCTCGGTGCTCATCGAGACTATGCGCCGTGAGGGATATGAGTTGCAGGTAGGTCAGCCGCAGGTTATATACAAGGAGATAGACGGTCAGCGCTGCGAGCCGATTGAGGAACTGACGATCAATGTGCCGGAAGAGTTTTCCAGCAAGATGATAGACATGGTGACACGCCGCAAAGGCGAGATGGTTTCTATGGAAAGTCAGGCCGACCGTGTGAACATCGAGTTCGATATTCCCTCGCGAGGCATCATCGGTTTGCGTACCAATGTGCTCACCGCCAGTCAGGGCGAGGCCATCATGGCACATCGTTTCAAGGAGTACCAGCCTTATAAGGGCGATATTTCGCGCCGCATGAACGGCAGCATGATAGCTCTCGAAACGGGTACTGCCTACGCATATTCCATAGACAAGTTGCAAGACCGTGGCAAGTTCTTCATCGAGCCGGGTGAAGAGGTATATGCGGGTGAGGTTGTAGGCGAGCATGTTCACGACAATGATCTCGTCATCAACGTGGCCAAGGCCAAGCAGTTGACAAATACACGTGCCAGCGGAAGCGACGACAAGGCACGTATTGTGCCGCGTACCGTGCTCTCGCTTGAAGAGGCTCTCGAATATATCAAGGCCGACGAGCTTGTCGAGGTGACACCGAAGAGCATGCGTATGCGCAAGGCGATACTCGACCATAACGAGCGGAAGAAAGCGAGCAAGGAGTAATGAGGCTCGGTGGCTGACAGTCCGCTCGGCCTATGATGCTCAAATGCAGGGCAGGCATATTCTCAAACAGATGTGAAGAATATGCCTGCCCTGCATTTGAACATATGCGATGACATGTCGTTATGCTTATCACTACATGCCGTCAGGGATATGTGAGATTCTCGTCTTTTATGCCTTCGAGTACCTCGGTGAGATATTTTTTTGCTTCGTGGCGTGCCATCGGCAGGTCGTGGAGCAGCCAGTTGCCACAGTCGCGCGGCGCGGCGCCGGGTATTTCACCTTCAAACTCGGCCACGAAACGGAATGTCTGCCTCATAAGTTCCACAATGTCACGGCTCTCGTAGTCGCCGCGTATCAGCAGGTAGTTGCCAGTCAGGCATCCCATGGGTCCCCAATACACTATTCTTTCCTTCCACTCGTCGTTGTTGCGCAGGTATGTGGCGGCCAGGTGCTCTATGGTGTGCAGCGCTCCGGGGTGCAAAGCCGGCTCGCGGTTAGGCTCTTTCATGCGTATGTCAAACGTGGTCACGGTCTCTCCGCCCACCTCGTCCTTACGTGATACGTATATGCCGCGCAGCAGCCGGTCGTGGTCTATTGTAAAACTCGGTATCTTGTTCATTACTGTCGTTATGTTTATAGGTTGTTTTTATATCTATGTATGGGTCGCCGTTACGATACGGATAAATCGTTACCGGCATACCGGTAATCATGCATGCGGATATTTTTTCATATCCGTTCGATAAATGCTTTAGTCACCTCGAACGAACTGTCTGCCGCCGTTTCCCAGAAGTTGAAGTACTGTCGGGCCTTGTGGTCGCTCAGCGGGATGTCGCTTATTATTCTGAAACTGATGAACGGCACGTTTCGTTGGGCGCAAGCATGGGCTATGGCGGCCGACTCCATGTCTACGGCGGCGGCCTCGGGGAAGTGGCTTATGATGTCTCTCATCTTGTCGCGCGAGTCGACAAACCAGTCGCCCGTCACGGTGAGACCTGATGTTATCTTCGTGCCGCAGTCAAGGGAGAGTGCCGTTCGTAGCAGCCTCGGGTCGGCATCGAAACGTTCCTGCATGCCGGGTATCTGTCCGTATGCCTGCTCTTCACCGCAGTACACGTCGTGGTAGCATGTCTGCGCCGCCGCCACCACCTCGCCGATGCCGAGCGTTGTCGCGGCTCCGCCCGCCACACCGGTTGAAACCACGGCGTCAGGCGAAAACCCGGTGAGCAGTTCCGTCGCTCCGATGGCGGCGTTCACCTTGCCTATTCCGCATTGGTGCAGCACCAGCTCGTTGCATCCTGTCGTTCCGACGGTATAGCGCCTTCCTCCTCTCTCGATGTCTTTCGGATTTTCGAGCAGCGCTTTTATCCGTCCGAACTCCTTTTCCATCGCTATTATTATTCCTATTCTCATATATTTGTAAATCGTTTGCGGCCACAAAGTTACTTAATAATTATGAATTAGTGATTATGTATTGTGGATTAAAATGCTTAACTTTGCGGGCGTAATTAGATAATAACATAAACATTTATACAGATGAACACATTCAAGAAATGCCTGCCCGATTTGCTGGCAGTGCTGTTATTCGCGGTCTTGGCGTTCGCCTATTTCTTTCCAGCCGATACCGAAGGCCGCATTCTATACCGTCATGACTCGTCGGCGGGCCGCGGTCTCGGCCAGGAACAGGTTGACTACCGCAAACGCACTGGTGAGATGACCAGATGGACAAACTCTGCTTTTTGCGGGATGCCTACCTACCAGATAGCTCCCTCCTATGATAGCTCTGATGTGATAAAGGCCGCCGAGAAAGCCTATCATCTGTGGTTGCCGGAGAATGTATGGTACGTCTTCGCCTATATGTTGGGCTTCTATATACTGTTGCGCGCTTTCGATTTCAGGCAGTCTCTTGCCGCGCTCGGCTCTATAATATGGGCTTTCAGCAGTTATTTCTTCATCATAATAGCCGCCGGACATATATGGAAGGTGATGGCTTTGGCATATCTTCCGCCGATGATTGCCGGCATAGTGCTGGCTTACAGGGGCAGATACCTGTGGGGATTGCTTGTCACATCGTTGTTCTGTGCCCTTGAGATAAACGCCAACCATGTGCAGATGACGTATTACTATCTGTTTATCATCGTCTTCATGGTTATCGCATACGCCGTCGAGGCTGTACGGAGCAAAGAGTATAAGCACTTTGCCAAAGCCACGGCCGTGTGCGCCATGGGAGCGTTGATAGGTCTGAGTATCAATATTTCTAATCTTTATCACACGTGGGAGTATAGTAAGGAGTCGATGAGAGGCAAGAGCGAGCTGACAAAAGCCGATTCGGCCAACCAGACGGACAGCGGTCTTGAGCGCGACTATATCACCCAGTGGAGCTATGGGGTGGGCGAGACGTGGACACTGCTCGTACCCAACACCAAGGGCGGAGCGTCTGTTCCGATGGCGAGAAACAAGACTGCCATGAAGCATGCTGACCCGAACTACTCATACATCTACCAGCAGATAGGACAGTACTGGGGTGAGCAGCCTGGCACGAGCGGCCCCGTATATGTGGGCGCCTTTGTGCTGATGCTGTTTGTTCTCGGCTTGTTTATCGTGAAAGGGCCGTTGAAGTGGGCGTTGCTTTCCGCCACGGTGCTGTCGGTACTTCTGTCGTGGGGACATAATTTCATGCCGTTTACCGACTTTTTCATAGATTATGTGCCGATGTACTCCAAGTTCCGCACGGTTGCTTCGATACTCGTGATAGCCGAGTTCACCATCCCGCTGCTCGCCATGCTTGCCCTTAAGCGCATTGTCGACGAGCCAGAACTGCTTACCGCGAAAATAAAATACGTGTATTTGAGCTTCGCCCTGACCGGAGGCGTGGCTCTGTTGTTCGCTCTGATGCCGTCGATATTCTTTTCCAACTATGTGTCTTCGTCCGAGTTGAGTGCCTTGAGCCAGTTCCCGCAGGAACAGTTGCAGCCGCTTTTGGCTAATCTCACCGAGATGCGTAAGGCCATGTTCACGGCAGACTGCTGGCGCTCGTTCGCCATAATCGTCGCAGGCACATTGCTGTTACTGCTCTACAAGGCGAAGAGATTGAAGTCGCAGTACATGATAGCCGGCATCGTCGTGTTGTGTCTGGCAGACATGTGGCAGGTGAACAAGCGCTACCTGAACGACGAGATGTTCGTGGAGCGCAGCGTGAGAGAGACTCCGGTGACGGCGAATGCCGCCGTGACACAGGTTATGAATGACAAATCGCTGTATTACAGAGTGCTTAATCTGGCGTCAAACACATTCAACGAAAACGAGACTTCATATCATTTGAAGAGTGTCGGCGGTTATCATCCGGCCAAGTTGCGCCGCTATCAGGAGATGGTGGAGCGTTACATCTCTCCCGAGATGCAGGCTCTCTTCGGGGCGGTGGCCGACGCGCAGGGCGACATGACTAAGGTAGACGGTGACAGTATTTTCCCGGTGCTCAGCATGGTGAATACAAAATATTTCATATTCCCGCTCCAATCGGGACAGGCCGCCCCCCTGTTGAATCCCTATGCGTTCGGCAACGGGTGGTTTGTGGACCGTGTCGAATATGTGGATGATGCCAATCGGGAGATAGCCGCCGTTGGAGATATCGACTTGCGCCGTGTGGCGGTGGCCGACACCAAGTTCAAGGAGGCGATAGGCGAGAGCGTGGCTCAGGACAGCACGGGCACGGTGACCCTCACGTCTTACGATGCCAACAGGCTGACATACGATATATCGTCGTCGCGTGGCGGTGTGGTGGTATTCTCGGATATATACTATCCCGGTTGGACGGCTACGGTCGACGGAGTCGAAGTGCCCGTCGGGCGTGTCAATTACATACTGCGTGCCATCAACGTGAAGCCGGGAGCGCACAAGGTTGAGCTTTCTTTCTTCCCCAAGACGGTAGACACTACCGAGACCATAGCATACGCGGGATATGTATTGCTTGTCATCATAGTGGTTCTGCTGGTGCTCATGGAGTACAGAAAGCGTAGGAAGTGATTCCTTAGGATTGATGAACAATAAAAAATCAGGGTGCCCGACACATCGGGCACCCTGATTTTTTATTGTCTATTTTATGTCATTTATTACAGTCGTGCGTGATGTGATGCCGCACGTATGCCCTGTGTCCGTATGCGGCGATGACGGCGAAGCATATCAACGGCACCGCGAATGACAGGTTGGTTGCCGGCAGTCCGGCTATCGAGATGCCGGAATCTATTATCACGGCTTGCAGCGGGGGAAATACCGAGCCGCCCAGAATGGACATGATGAGGCCCGCTCCGCCGAACTTCACGTTGTCGCCGAGACCCCGCAGCGCTATGCCGTATATAGTGGGGAACATCAGCGACATGCAGGCACTCACGCCGACGAGGCAGTATACGCCGTTGCGGTCGGTGAAAAGTATGGCTCCCAGCACGGAGGCCGCTCCCAGCACGGCCAGTATCGAGAGCAGCCGTCCCGGCTGTATGTATTTCAGAAACCATGTGCATATAAACCTGCTGAGCGTGAACATCACCATCGCCGCAATGTTGTATTTCTGCGACAGGATCTCGGCCGCATGCTCGCTCATGCCCTCTGCCATGAACACCCGCGTGCCGTATTGTATGATGAACGTCCAGCATGTAACCTGCGCTCCAACATAGAAGAACTGCGCTATCACGCCCTCACGGTAGTTCTTGATCTTGGCCAGTTCGCCGAGGGCGGTTTTCAGGCTCTTGTTCGAGCGTTCGTCACCGTTCTTCGGCATATTTGTGAACCTTATCAGCAGCAGCAAAATTATTATGATGGCGCCTATGTATATATAAGGTTGTATCAGAATGTCGAGGTCGTGGTCTTTGACAATGTCAAACTGTGTCTCCGAAAGTCCATGCCGCTCTGTCGAGTCCATCGGACTCATGCGTGCCTGCACGTACTGCATGGCTACGAACATGCCGGCGAGCGCTCCTATCGGGTTGAACGCCTGGGCGAGGTTGAGGCGCTGTGTGGCGGTCTCTTCGCTGCCCATGCAGTAAATATACGGGTTGCAACTGGTTTCGAGAAACGACAGTCCGCACGTCATTATGAAGTAGGCCAGCAGGAACGGGAAGTATACTCCTATGGCCTGTGCCGGCACGAAGAGCAGCGATCCCGCCGCATAGAGCGACAGCCCGATGAGCACTCCGGCCTTGAAAGAGTATCTTTGGATGAACATCGCCGCCGGAAAGGCCATCACGAAATATCCTAAGTAGAACGCCACCTGGACCAGAGCGCCTTCCGTCACGCTCATGCGGAATATCTTGGAGAATGCTTTTACCATGGGTGCCGTGATGTCATTGGCAAATCCCCAGAGGGCGAAGCACGATGTAATCATGACGAACGGGATGATAAGACTGACACCGTCTTTTATCAGTAAATCATTGTTTTTGGGTTTATTCATTTTCAGAGCAACTTTTTAATCGTGGCAAATTTACTAAGAAAATGTCAGAATTCATTACTGTAGATGATGTTTTTTATTTTACCACCGCCGTGACAATGCCTTTTTCAAACACCACGATGGCTCCCGAGGCATATAACCACTGTGTTCGCTGGCTGTTTTGGGTTATCCGTTCGGGCTTGCCCATGGCCAGTATGCACTCATTCTCGTTCATGCCCTTGATAACCTGTTTCTGGATGATGGCCTCCCAGTTGCCCATGGGCACGTCGTTGGCCATGATGCTTTCCACCATTCGCTGTGCGAAAATGTCGCAAAGCGTGGCGAACTCGTCAATGAACTCCTGTTGTCCCGGCTTCTTTTCGAGGTTTATCTTGTCGAAATTCACTGTCGTGAAGCCACCGAGAAAGCCTTTTGGCACACAGCGTATCTTGTCTATCAGGAACGTGAGGGTGCCTTTTTTAACCTGCAACGTGAGGTTAAATGTATAGCTGCGTCGAGCCTCTTCGCCGGCCGAGATCATAGGTCTTGCGTGCAGTTGCATTTTTAACGCGTCGTAAGTCTTGTTCTCGTTTATGTCGCCGGTCTGTTCGAGTGCCCACAGCACTGCGCTGCCGAAGGTCGACTTGTCGTTGTTTCCGCATGCCGCGCTTCCTTGGCATACATACTTTCCGTCTTTTTTCTCGAGTGTGTATTTGGTGTCCGCGTTTGCGGCTACGGGCAGCATTGTTATAAACAATAAAAGTATGGTGTGTATTTTACTCATATCTGATTATTATATCAAGGAAAAAGTCTGCTCCGACTTATCGACAAGCGGGAGCAGACGTGTTTTTAAAAGGAAAAAATTATAATATTGAATTAAATCACGTCAGACCACCGTTGTTGTATCGGAAAGTTGACGCTGTTTATTCTCTTAGAAGTTGAAACCTACTGTAGCGGCGAATGTGTTGAATTTGCCTTTTATGTCGTTGTCATCGTTGTCTATGAGGTTGTTGAAATCGCTGCCATAGCTGACACCGAGATACAGTTTTCTGTATTCGAAGCCTACACCTACCTGCCATCCGAAACTGAAACGCTTAGCCTCAAGTCCGTCGTCTTCATAGTCATCAAACCAGTTAATGCTTTCATCATCCTCGTCATCCCATTTGGTTTCTCCCAATAAGTTTCCTCTGAAATATACGCCGGCGAAAGGTGCTATCTTGAATTCTGTGTTGGGCACTTCATACTTGTAAGTGAGGTTTACCGGAACGCTGAGTGCAAGGAAGTTGTGCTTCAAATCTGCCTCATAGCCGTCGTCTTCTCCGATGGTCTCCGACTTGAAAGCGTATGTAAGTCCCAGTCCGGTCTCGATATAGAGGGGCATCGACGATGATACCGATATACCCTTTGTCCATGCCGCGGAAAATCCGTTCATGGCTCCGTCCATAATTTTTTTGTCTGTGCTCAGCGAGTTGTATGATACGCTCAGTCGGTTGTATCCGTTGCTTTCTTTTTTGTGGGTTACCGTGTTTGACGAGATTAACTGCGCCGATGCGCCCATGCTTACGATTGCGGCAAAAGCCATCATTAAAATCTTTTTCATGTTCTGTTGTTTTTGATATTAATAATTATATGTGTAAATCATTCTGTACATTATTTGTTTCTTGTCTCGTTGCTCACCGATGCTGTTTGGGTAGAGCCGGTCTGATAGCTGCGTATCCTTGCGCCTTCCTGCAAGGGACCTACCCATTTCTCGTCGGTGCTCTTGTCTCCGTAGTTGTGGAAGTCGGTGTATTTTGCCGGATATCCTTTCACGATTATGTCGAGTCCTTTCTGTTTCTTGTTGTTCACCACGTAGAATGTCGCGCCGAGAATGATGTCCGCTCCCGCTATTTGAGCCGCCTTGTACGCGGCGTTGGCCTTGGCGTCTTGCACCAGAGCTATGGAAATGTCGCTGAGGGGTACTCCCGGGTATATGTTGAACGGGCCATATTCCTGGCATTCGGTGTTTATCATTTTCAGTTCGGCTACCATCGGGCGCACAAAAAATTCCGACATAGCCTCTTGCACTCGTGTCTGGGCGTGTTCATAATCGGTCTGCGCCATTGTGTTCAGTGCGTATCCGCACATCATGGCAGCGATAACGAATATTTTTCTCATAGTCATAAGAGTTTTTTGAATTATTAATACATTTTTGATTGGTGTGTGCAAAAGTACGCATTGTTTTGCAAACAAAAATTAAAAACAGTTAACGAAATTTAAATTCAATGTCCGCTGCGTCTAAATCCTATGCCTGTTTTAACCTTATCGGCCGTTTGGCATGCTCTGTTGTTTTTGCTGTGTGGTTGTTTTGCACTACCTTTGCTTTGCTAATTCCATAAAGATTATGAAAAAGTTGCTATCACTTCCGCCCAACCTTGTGGGCAGTTTTCATGACATAACGGGGTTGTCCCGTGATGAGTATTTTTGTACAAATGACCCTGTGGGGCACAAACTCGGCAGTGGCGGAGGCACCACGTGGTTGCTCGAACAGTGTCATGAGGCAGAGAGTGAGGGTCGTGATTTCGCCGGCTGGCTTGCATCCGGGCGCCGCATACTGCTCCATGCCGGAGGCCAGAGCCGCCGGTTGCCGTCTTATGCTCCGTCGGGTAAGATACTTACACCCGTTCCCGTGTTCAGATGGGAGCGCGGACAGCGCCTTGCGCAGACGCTGCTCGACCTGCAACTTCCGCTGTATGAGCGTCTGATGCGCCTCGCGCCCGACAATATCCATACTATGATTGTAAGCGGCGACGTATATATACGCGCTGCCGAGCAACTGCCGCCCGTGCCCGATGCCGACGTGGTGTGCTACGGCCTGTGGCTCGATTCGTCCATCGCCACCGACCACGGAGTGTTCGTCAGCGACCGCAAGTCGCCATCTGTGCTGAAGCGGATGCTCCAAAAACCGGGCATATCCGAACTTAACGACCTTCTGCAAACAAGTTTTTACCTTACCGACATAGGCGTGTGGATGCTCAGCGACCGTGCCGTCAGCCTGCTCATGGAGCGCTCCGGCCGTGGTAAGGATATCACCGAATACGACCTGTATTCCGATTTCGGGCGTGCGCTCGGCACCGATCCGCAAATCGTGGACGACGAGCTGCGCTCGCTGAGCGTGGCCATTCTGCCCCTGCCGGGAGGCGAGTTTTACCACTACGGCACGAGCCGCGAGATGATTTCGTCTACTCTTGCCATACAGAATATAGTCAATGACCAGCGTGAGATAATGCACAACGGCCGCAAACCCCACCCGTCGATATTCATACAGAACTCACGTGTGGACATAAAGATAACGGAAGACAACCGTAACCTGTGGATCGAAAACAGCCATGTGGCTGCCGGATGGACGCTCAGCACGGACAATATCGTCACCGGAGTACCGGTCAACGACTGGCGGATAACTCTCAATCCGGGACAGTGCGTTGACATCGTGCCGGTGGGTGAGAGCGAGTGGGTGGTCCGTCCGTATATGATAGACGACAAGTTTGCCGGCGCCATGCAGCAGGTGCCCATGTTCCCCGTGTTCGACAATGCCGATGACATGGGCCGTGCGCTGCAGGCCATGCTGGGCGGCGAGACCGATACCGACGGTGCCACCCTGCTGAGTGCCGAGCAGATATCCACCGAGGCCAATCTCGTGCGCCTTGTGGAGCAGCGCCGCCGCTTCCGCCGCGACTGTTGGAGCGAGTTGGCCGACAACCACGAGCACAGCGTTTTCTATCAGCTCGACCTCGACGATGCCGCCCGCGACTTTGCCGCCGCCGGCATACCTCTGCCCGCCGAACTGCCCGTCACGCAGCCGTTGATGAAGAGAATAAACGATGCCATGTTCCGCTCGGAGGTCAATCGCCTTGCCGGCCGCGACCATGCGGCCGACGAGAGCCGTGCGTTCGGCCTGCTGCGCGAGGGACTCACCGAGACCGTGCTCGCCCGGAAGCAGAGTCCGCGCATGTCGGTATACAGCGACCAGATAGTGTGGGGGCGCAGCCCCGTGCGCATAGACATTGCCGGTGGATGGACAGACACGCCGCCGTTCTGCCTCACTGAGGGCGGCAACGTGATAAACCTCGCCATCGAACTGAACGGACAGCCGCCCTTGCAGACCTACGTGCGCCCATGCCGTGAGCCCCACATCGTGCTCCGCAGCATCGACCTCGGCGCTGTTGAGGTGATAGACACATACGGGCAACTGGCCGATTTCACCCATGTGGGCAGCCCGTTCTCCATTCCCAAGGCTGCGCTTGTGCTCGCCGGTTTCCAGCCCGGTTACAGCGTCGAGCCATACCCGTCGCTCCGTGCGCAGCTCGAGGATTTCGGTTGCGGAATAGAGCTGACCCTGCTGTCGGCCATTCCCGCCGGCAGCGGGCTCGGCACGAGCAGCATTCTCGCCGCCACGGTGCTCGGAGCGGTGAGCGACTTCTGCTCTCTGGCGTGGGACAAGGCCGAGATTGGCAAGCGGACGCTTGTGCTCGAGCAGTTGCTCACCACCGGCGGCGGCTGGCAAGACCAGTTCGGCGGAGTGCTGCACGGCGTGAAACTGTTGCAGACCGCCCGCGGGTTTGAACAAGACCCGCTTGTGCGCTGGTTGCCTGACGATATATACACGCAGCCCGAATATGCCCGTTGCCACCTATTATATTATACCGGCATCACCCGCACGGCCAAGAACATACTCTCGGAGATAGTGCGGCGCATGTTCCTCAACCGTGGCGACCAGTTGCGGTTGCTGCGCGAGATGAAGGCGCACACCATGGACATGTACGAGGCCATACAGCGGCAAGACTTCCACCGGGCAGGCCTGCTCGTCGGAAAGACGTGGCAACAAAATCAGGCGCTTGACAGTGGCACCAACCCGGCTGCCGTGAGGGCCGTCACCGATCTGGTGGACGACCTATGTCTGGGCTACAAACTGCCCGGAGCCGGCGGCGGAGGCTATCTCTATATGGTGGCCAAAGATCCGGAGGCGGCAGCGCGCATCAAGCAGACGATAAACGAAAACCGAACCAACGCCAACGCACGTTTCGTGGAGATGTCGCTCAGCAGGAAGGGACTGCAGGTGAGCAGGAGCTGAAAGCTCCCTGTCATGCCGGGTATCGGCCTGCATCCGCTTTTCCGGCAGGCATGCGTATACGACTCGGAATAATTATTACAAAAGCCTCCGGAATACTCGATTGTTTTGAAATACACATCCCGAGGCCGGAAATAGCGCCGTATTTTGCTGCTTGGCGCAATTTGCTGTGTGTCAGGGGTATATATGGATAACTCTTCGTCTCGGTTACAAAATCTCCCGTTTTTACGGATCGGATCGGGCTGATTGGTATCCGGTTGTCATGCGTTTAGCGGCCCGTTGCGTTCCAACGGGCCGCTAAACGCATCGCAATATGCCGCTAAATGCGTTCCAACGGGTATCCCGTCGCAGAATAGCGGTGAGAAAAACATATAAAAACTGTCCGGAAACCACTTTCCGTTTTCTATTTCACGATTTTTCAAATGTTAAATTCTTGGTAGTTTTCTTTACATCTTTATACATGGAGAGCGCGTCACACCGGCGGGCGACAACGGAATACATCACCGTAATAAGCATGGATATTCGTCTTTGCCATATCTACGGTGGTCGGTATATGTGTGAAGTACAGCTACTTCGCCGTCCGCCTGGCATATCAGTACCGTTGGTCGGTAAAGCCGGAACTTGACGGTTTTATCGGCAAGAGCAGAATATCTTTCGGTGTTGGTGTAGCGTTCTGATATATCGCATATATAGGATTTGCGTAATAAAAATACTGGGAAAATATCATCCAATGATATTTTTTCAGTATTTTTGCGTCTTGTAACGTAGGGTTACGGTGATTTAAAAGTGAAAGCATGGAATTGATGACGATAGTGGACGTGCCGTCGCCCGGTTTTGCGATAGAGCCGCAGGAGAAGATGCTCTTCGTGGGCTCGTGCTTTGCGGACAATATAGGACGCAGGTTTGAGGAAGAGAAGTTCAGGGCTGTGGTAAATCCTTATGGCGTGATGTATAATCCGGCAAGCATACTGCACACAGTGGAGCGCTGTGACGAAGCGCCGGGAACGGCGTTTATCACTCTGGGCACAAACCACGTGTACCGCCTGAAAGCCACGGGGGAGATAGTGGACAATTGCCGGAAACGGCCGCAGGCTCTTTTCGATGAGCAGGAACTTACGGTGGATGAGTGTGCCGGTTATCTTTCCAGGGCGGTGGATATCCTTGTAGGTAGAAACGCGGGAGTGAAGGTGGTGCTCACTGTCAGCCCTATCAGATATGCCAAATACGGATATCACGGCAGCCGGCTGTCCAAGGCTGTGCTGCTGCTCGCTGCCGAATGTGTGGTGAAGCGTTATGGCAACTGTGTGTATTTCCCGGCGTATGAGATTATGAACGATGAGTTGCGGGATTACCGTTTCCACTCGCCTGATATGTTGCATCCGTCGCCTCAGGCGGTGGAATATATCTGGCAACGGTTGCATGACGTGTATCTGAGTGATGCCGCGCGGCAATTTGTAAAGGACTGGAAGCCAGTCAAGGATGCGCTGGGTCACAAGCCGTTCAACCCCGACTCTGACGAATACCGGGCTTTCATGGATAAAACGATGTTAAAGGTTGCTGAACTGTCAAGAAAATATTCGGGTTTAGAGTTGGATGAGGGTATTGTGGAGATGAAAGGCAGGTTGCGGTGAATTTGGTAGTAAACATTAAACGGAGTGCCGTTACAGTGCGGCGCAATGTTTTTCACATAAAAAAGAGAATGAAATGAAGTATGGCATAGAGCAGATAATAACGCTCATCGGGGCACGGCGCATAGGAAATACCGACACTGATATCAGGTGGATACTCACGGATAGCCGCTCGCTGTGTTTTCCTGAAGAGACTTTGTTTTTCGCGTTGCGCTCCGAACGCAACGACGGTCATAACTATATTGCCGACCTTTATCGCCGCGGGGTGCGTAATTTTGTGGTGAGGCACGTACCGGAGAATGCCGCCGGCGATTATGCCGACGCCAATTTCCTTAAGGTGGTAAGCCCGCTTGCGGCGTTGCAGCGTCTTGCAGAGCGTCACCGTGACGAATTTGACATACCTGTTGTAGGCATTACCGGCTCCAACGGGAAGACGATGGTGAAAGAGTGGCTCAGTCAGTTGCTCTCGCCTCAGATGGTGGTCACACGCTCGCCGAAGTCGTATAACTCGCAGATAGGAGTGCCGTTATCGGTATGGCTGCTGGGTGAGAATACGGAAGTGGGACTGTTTGAGGCCGGAATCAGCGAGCCGGGAGAGATGAACGCCTTGCGCGACATAATACAGCCGACCATCGGGGTAATCACGTCGCTCGGCTCGGCGCATCAGGAGAATTTCCGGTCTATGGACGAGAAGTGCGGCGAGAAGATATCCTTGTTTCACGATGCCAAGGTAGTCATATACGATTCGGATGACGCTGTGGTGAGCCGCAATATCCGTAGGGCTGATTTCAAGGGCGAGCGTATAGGGTGGAGCACGACGGATAGTAACGCGCCGATGTATTTCAAGGATATATCCGTAGAACGGCAGGATGCCGACGGCAGCCAGTCGGTGAGGGTGTGCTATATATATAAAGGTGTGGCCGGCGAGTATCATCTGCCTTTTATTGATGAGGCCTCGGTGAAATGCTCTTTCGCCTGTGCCTGCGCCGCTCTTTATCTTGGAGTGGAGCCGGAGGAGCTCGACAGCAGGATGGGCCGTCTCGAACCGGTGGCCATGCGCCTTGAAGTGAAGGAAGGGAACGGCGGGTGCACGTTGATAAACGACTCTTACAACTCTGATGTGAACTCGCTTGACATTGCTCTTGATTTCATGAACCGCCGTCCGGATCATAACGGACGCAAGCGCACGCTGATACTGAGTGACATTCACCAGAGCGGCGAGCGCCCCGAGGCATTATACAAGGAAGTCTCGGAGCTGGCGGTGAAGCGAGGGGTGCGGAAATTTATCGGTATAGGAAAGGATATAGAGTCGTGTGCGGCATGTATAGGCGTGGCGGAAAAGTATTTCTTTACGGGCACGGCGCAATTTGTAGACAGTGATGTATTCCGATCGTTACATGACGAGGTTATATTGATAAAAGGGTCGAGGATGTTTGGTTTCGACCGCATAACGGAACTGCTCGAGCTGAAAGTTCACGAGACGATACTCGAAGTGAACCTTAACGCGGTGGTGGCAAACCTCAATTTTTACCGTTCGTTCATGCGGCCCGAGACAAAACTGGTGTGCATGGTAAAGGCCGATGCCTACGGCACAGGCTCTGTGGAGGTGGCTAAAACGTTGCAGGACCACCGCGTGGACTATCTTGCGGTGGCCGTGGCCGATGAGGGTGTCACGCTGAGAAAGAACGGGATTACAAGCAATATAATGATAATGAATCCCGAGATGACGGCTTTCAAGACAATGTTTGACTATGACCTTGAGCCGGAGGTGTATAGTTTCAGGCTGATGGACGCTCTCGTTAAGGCCGCCGAGCGTGAGGGGATAACGGGCTATCCGGTACATATAAAGCTCGATACGGGCATGCACCGTCTCGGTTTCGACCCGGAGAAAGACATGGAAGAGGTGATATACAGGCTGAAACGGCAGAACGCGATCATACCGCGCTCGGTGTTCTCACATTTCGTCGGGGCCGACAGCGACGGCTTCGATGAATTTTCCGCAAGGCAGTTCACGCTGTTTACCGAGGCCGCCGGCCGTCTGCAATCGGCGTTCGACCATAAGATTTTGCGGCACATGGACAACTCGGCAGGCATAGAGCACTTCCCCGAAAGACAGCTCGACATGTGCCGTCTCGGCCTGGGACTGTATGGAATAGACAGCCGTGACAACAGAGTGCTCAATACGGTGAGCACTCTTAAAACCACAATCCTGCAACTGAGAAATGTGCCTAAGGAAGAAACGGTGGGTTACAGTCGTAAAGGCATACTCGAACGGGACAGCGTCATAGCGGCGATACCCATCGGATATGCCGACGGACTGAACCGGCGTCTCGGCAACGGGCGGTGCCATTGTCTCGTAAACGGATGCAGGGCACCTTACGTGGGCAATATATGCATGGATGTGGCTATGATAGACGTGACGGGAATAGACTGCAAAGAGGGTGACGCGGTGGAGATTTTCGGCGGTAATCTGCCGGTGACGGTGCTCTCGGACTCTCTCGGTACCATACCGTACGAAGTGCTCACGAGCGTAAGCGGAAGAGTGAAGAAAGTGTATTATCAGGATTGACAAAGCTGTCAAAAGCGTCATGCAGGTGAAATAAATACATGATAAGTTAATAGAATAAGAAAAAATAGTGTATCTTTGCAAGCAGGACTGATTGCACTGAAAACATAACAAAAATATCTCTAATAACAAATGAATTCGATCAAGACTACCAAAATGACCAATTACAGATGGGTCATTTGTGCGATGTTGTTCTTTGCGACAACAGTAAATTACATGGATCGTCAGGTTCTTTCGCTTACATGGAAGGACTTTATCGCTCCCGAGTTTCACTGGACGGATGCCGACTACGGACTCATCACCGGTGCGTTCTCAATTCTTTATGCGGTATTCTGCCTCTTCGCAGGTAAGTTTATCGACTGGATGGGCACAAAGAAAGGTTATCTTTGGGCAATCTTCGTATGGTCGCTCGGCGCTTGTCTGCATGCAGGATGCGGTTGGGTGACAATGCAGGTGGAAGGGCTTGAGTCGGTGGAGGCTCTCAGAGCGGTGGAGGCAGGCTCAGCGACGGCGCTTTCCATCGCTACGCTCAGCGTATATCTGTTCCTCTTCTGCCGCAGCGTGCTTGCTGCCGGTGAGGCAGGAAACTTCCCCGCTGCCATAAAGGTGACGGCAGAGTATTTCCCCAAGAAAGACCGTGCTTTCGCTACGTCAATATTCAATGCGGGCGCTTCGGTGGGTGCCCTGGCAGCTCCGATCACCATTCCCACACTTGCCGAGCATCTCGGTTGGGAGATGGCGTTTATCATTATCGGTGCGCTCGGATTTATCTGGATGGCCGGTTGGGTGTTCCTTTACGACAAACCCAGCAAATCCGCTTATGTGAACGATGCTGAGCTTACATATATCAATCAGGACACAGCGGCAGACGTTGACCCGAAAGACGCTCATGACGAAGGTCCGCAGATACCTTTCGGAAAGTGTTTCACATATCGTCAGACATGGTCTTTCATTGTAGGCAAGTTCATGACAGACGGTGTATGGTGGTTCTTCCTTTTCTGGGCTCCTGCCTATTTCTCGGACCAGTTCGGCTATAAGTCTTCGTCAGGTATGGGCCAGGCGCTTATATTCGTACTTTATGCCATAGTTACAGTGCTTTCGATATTCGGCGGTTACCTGCCCAAGTATTTCGTAGAGAAAAAAGGAATGGGCGCTTATGCCGGCCGTATGCGTGCCATGTTGCTCTTCGCGTTCTTCCCGATACTGGCTCTTTTCGCCCAGCCGTTGGCTGATTGGAGCGGTTCTCCAATCGATCCGGCATGGTGGCCGGCATTGATTATCGGTCTTGCCGGTGCCGGGCATCAGGCATGGTCTGCCAACCTGTTCTCTACTATCGGTGACATGTTCCCCAAGAGCACTATTGCCACAATCACGGGAATTGGCGCCATGGCCGGAGGTATAGGCTCGCTTCTTATTAACTCGGGCTCGGGTATGTTGTTTACATACGCTGAAAATCAAGGTGCGGCATTCTCATTCTTAGGGTTTGAGGGTAAACCTGCGGGATATATGATAATATTCTGTATTTGTGCCGTGGCTTATTTGATTGGCTGGACGATAATGAAGACACTCGTGCCGAAATACAAGCCAATCGTCGTGGAGTAACATCCGAATTAACAGACATATAAAAATGAAGTCGCATCGAAGAGATGCGACTTCATTTTTATATGTCTGTTTTACATAAATCCTTGGTGTCTCAGGGCTTCGGCCAATCCTACCGACATTGCCTCGTTGTCTTTCTTGGTATATCGTATGTCGGTGAATATCTGTGCAAGGGTCTCTTTATTGTTTATCTCGCAGAAGTGCCTGTTTTCTTCCAACGCTTCCTTTGCGGTGTAATACAGGTTGATGTCTTGCGGGGTATAGTCGTTGTAAGTCTCTTGGTGTACGAAAGAATCTGTCGGCAACCGGTCTGTGAGCGGTGGGTTCTCGTCGGGCCAACCGAGGGTAATCGTGGCAACGGGCATTACGAGCCTGGGCAATTTGAGCGTGTCGATAATCATTTGCGGCATATATACCGTCGTTCCGAGGTAGCACAGGCCGAGCCCGGCTTCTTCGGCGAGATTGCAGAATGTCTGTGTATATAGCAAAGCGTCTGTCGCGGCATTTATGAACGAGAGGAAATTATCATATCCAGGTTCCGCTTTGCGGTTGCGGCACCATGTACTTGTTCGGTTATAGTCGGCGCATATAGTAAGTACCACGGGTGCGTTCGTCACCATTGGCTGGTTGAAATGAGCGGGCGCAAGCTGTTTTTTGACTTCCTCCGAGCGCGTCACAACCACACTGTAAAGTTGAAGGTTGCCCATCGTCTGGGTGCGTCCCGCCTCGGTGAGCAATTTGTTTAATAACTCTTCGCTCACTTCCCTGTCGGAATATTTGCGTATACTGCGTCTTGTGTTTATTGTATTCATTCGCATAATTGTTTTGATTATCGTATAGCTTTTATTTAATAGTGCAATTGTTTTTATTTGATATATGACCGGCCTTGTTTAATAGTATTGCCGGATTGGGCCAAATGTATGGCGGCTTGTTTGCCATGCCTTTCATTCATACTGCAAATATACAAATTTTAAAGCAAATCACAGCTAACCGAGTTTCTGTTTTGGTAGGATTGGGGTATTTGGCGTTATGGGAAAATAAATATAAAATCACTTAAACAAACGCCGTTTAAGTGATTTCATGTGCTTGAGGGATTTATGTTTGCCACCCAAACAAACGTGTGTTGATATATTTTATGTATACTATTTCGGGTTGATTGAGAACTTATAGTTCTGCGGCCGATAGTTCGGCGTATGCTTTCTGATAGTCACGTTCCGCTTCAATGGCCCGATCTTTGGAGTCATAATAAAGGCTTATTCCTGTCAGATATTCCTGTATGGATATTTGTCCGGCATCGAGGGCTTTTTTCAATGGTACGCTGTTGTCGGCCGATATTAGTACCGAACGGTATTTGTCGGCGGTGACTTTCAGGCCGGTGGTGCGGTGAAACAATGTTCTCAGATTGCCGTAAAACTGCTGTTTTGCGTCAGCTTCCCTCGCTTCTGCCGCACGGACGGCCGCTTTTGCCTGTTTTACTTTGTTTTTGTTTGCCCATAACGGTATCGAAAAGCCTACGGTAATGCCCTGATGACGCTCTCCTTTCACAAACTCGCCTTGGTATCCTAATGAGAAAGCCGGTAGTCCCATGGCTTTGTTCAAGGCTACTTCCTTTTTGCCGACCTCTATTTGCTGTCTCACATACGCCAGTGCGGGACTTTTCTTTTCGGCTGTCGCATACCATTCGTCGAAATCCTTGGGCATTGCGATTGGTTCGAATTCATTGTCCGACAAGGTGATGCCTTCCCCGCCGTTGAGTCTCGCCAACTGTGTGGCGGTGGCGTCACGCTCTGTTTCGATTCTTGTAAGTTCGGCCTCGGTGGCAGTCAGATTGAGCAAGGCACTGTTGTATTCGATTATGTTCCCGTCTCCGCTGTCGAGCCGTCTCTTTTGCGCTGTCGCCATTTCACGTGCATGTTCTGTTCTTGCGGTAAGTTCTTTGAGCATGGCGTTATAGTAAATGAGGTCTATGCAGCATTGTTTCGCTTCGAGCAGTATGTTCATTCTCTCGGTTTTATATTGCCATTCGGCAAGCAAGTCTTTTTTGTCTGCGACTTTACTCTTTATTCCCGATATTGTTGCGAAGTCGAAGCTCTGTGACACGCTCACGTCCTTTTTTATGCCGACTGTTTTCGGACTGCCCCAAAGGTACCCGAAACCAATCTCAGGGTCTGGTAGCGTCATGTCGGTGCGGTTGCCTGTTTTTTGTGTCTTCATATCCTCAGCGAGAACCTTCAGTGTTGTATTGTTTTGCTCGATGACGTTCAGCACATCGGCTATTTTGTTCTGTGCGTGCAGTGCCGCTGCCGTCATTATGGCCATTATTATTATCGGTAGTCTTTTCATCTCTCTATTGTATTATTGTAATTGGTGTTCGGTTGTTGCCGTTTCTTTTCCGGCCTGTTTCCTGTTGGTTATTATATACATTATCGGAATGATGAAACCGTTGAGCAGTGTGGATGTAAACAGTCCGCCGAGAATGACTTTTGCCATCGGACTTTGTATTTCATTGCCTGGCAGATCGCCGCCAATTACAAGCGGTATTAATGCGAGTGCCGATGTGAGGGCGGTCATTATGATAGGGTTCAGGCGGTCGGCAGAGCCTGTTTTCACACTTTCCGTAAGGCTCATGCCCTCCGAGCGCAAATCGTTGTAGCGTGCAATCAGCAACATCCCGTTTCGTGTCGCTATTCCGAATAGTGATATGAAACCTATGATTGCCGGAATGCTGATTACGCCGTCCGTGATGCTCACGGCCAGTATGCCGCCGATTAGCGACAGAGGCAGGTTTAGAAGTATTACGACCGATTGCCTGACGTTTTTGAACTGGTTGAACAACAGCATGAAAATGATTAGTATCGAGATTACTGATGTGGCCAGAAGTGTGCGTGCCGCTGTCTGTTCGCTCTCGAACTGTCCGCCGTATTCTATGTGGTATCCGTCGGGCAATGTGATATTCTCACCGATTTCCTTTTTTATGTCATTTACCACTCCGATAAGATCACGGCCGGATACGTTTGCCGATATTACAATCTTGCGTGCCACGTTCTCCCGGTTTATCGTGTTAGGCCCCATTGCCGACACCACATCTGCTATGTTGCCGAGCGGTACATTCGTTCCGTTCACGTCCACGATGATGTTCTTTATCCTTTCGGCTGTTGATCTGCTGTCATCGTTTACTTTCAGTACGAGATCTATAGTCCTGTTTCCTTCATATACGGAAGATACCGTTTCGCCGGCGAGCAGTGTGTTGACGACGGATGTAAACTCGGGCATGGTAATACCGTATTTTACCATTATGTCCCGTTTCGGAATTATTTTCAACTGCGGACACTCCACTTGCTGCTCCACGTTGAGGTCTGTTATACCGTCGATATGTTCGATTTTCTCTTTTATCTTGTTGCCTATCGAATACATCTTATTAAGATCCTTGCCGAACAGTTTTACCGCGATGCCGGCCTGAGTGCCGGACAACATGGCGTCAATGCGGTGTGTTATCGGTGCTCCCACTTCGATGTTTACTCCCGGTATGGCTTTTAGTTTGTCGCGGATGTCGTGGAGCACCTCATCCTTCGACCGCTTGTCGAGCACAAACGGGGCTTCTATCTCGGATACATTCGAGCCGAGAGCATGCTCGTCGAGCTCTGCCCGGCCCGTCTTTCTGCCCACGGTCTTGATTTCGGGAACGGTGAGCAGTATTTCTTCCGCTTTTCGTCCGATCCTGTCGGATTCTTCGAGAGAGATGCCAGGCATGGCACTGATGTTTATTGTGAACGAGCCTTCGTTGAACGGCGGTAGGAAACTGCGTCCCAACCCGGCGAAAATCACGAGTGAGGCTATGAGAACCACCGTCGTGCCTACAAGTACTTTCCTGCTGTTTGCAAGTGCCTTGTCGAGCGCTTTTGAGTATATTTCTTTCAGTTTACGCGCCACTATCGGTTCTTTGACGGTCTTTCCGTCTTCTTTTTTGTCACCCAGCAGATAACTGCACATTACCGGAGTAAGGGTGAGCGCCACAAGGGTGGATGCGAACAGAGCCGTGATGAACGCTATTCCGAGCGGTGCGAGCATCCTGCCCTCCATACCGGTGAGAAAAAACAGGGGAACGAAGCTCACGATTATAATCAGTGTTGAGTTGAGAATGGGCATGCGCACCTCTTTCGATGCCTCGAAGATTACGGTCAGTGCAGGCCGTTGTTCTTGTATGGGCAAGTTCCGGTTGTGCCGTAACCGTCTGTAAACATTCTCCACGTCGACTATCGCATCGTCCACGAGTGAGCCTATCGCTATTGCCATTCCGCCGAGACTCATCGTGTTGATGGTTAGTCCGAGCAGGTCCAGGGTGAGTATTGAGACCACGAGAGACAGCGGGATCGTGACGAGCGAGATAACGGTCGTGCGGACGTTCATAAGGAAAACAAACAGTATTATAACCACAAAGAACCCTCCTTCATACAGTGATTTCTTGACGTTGTCTATCGAGTTGTTGATAAACCGTTCCTGTCTGTATATGTCGGTAGACATCTTCACGTCGCCGGGCAGTGTCTGTTGAAGTTCGGCAAGAGCGTTGTCTATTTTCTCCGTAAGGCCGATGGTTCCCGTGTTGGGCTGTTTCGTTACGGTGATCATCACTGCCGGTTTGGTATCGTGTGATGCAGTTCCCATCTTCGGGGTGCTGTTTCCCACTTTTACTTCCGCAATGTTGTCGAGGCGTATGACGCTGCCTGTGCTTGTCCTGACGGCGGCTTTGCCTATTTCCCTCACATCGTCTGTAGATACGATGCCCCTTATTATATACTCGTTGCCGTATTCGTTGACAATTCCACCCGCCGCGTTGCGGTTCATGTCTTGCACGGCCTGGTACACTTCGTCCAGTCCCACTCCGTAGTGGCGCATTTTTTCGGTGCTCAGCAATATTTGATATTCCTTTATCTCACCGCCCAGAACCGTCACCTGTGCCACTCCGCCGGTGGCGAGTATGCGCGGTCTTATGGTTCTGTCGGCTATCGTCCGCAACTCTTGCAGCGATGTGGTGTCGGCCGTCAGGGCCACAAACATAACCTCGCCGAGTATCGATGACTGCGGGCCGAGCGTCGGACTGCTCACGTTTGCCGGCAGTTCCTCTTTCACTGCCGCAATCTTTTCCGACACGATCTGGCGTGCACGGTATATGTCCGTTCCCCAGTCAAACTCAACCCATACGACGGAAAATCCCGTCGTAGACGACGAACGCACCCTGCGCACGTCTGTTGCTCCGTTCACCGCAGTCTCCACAGGAAACGTCACGAGGCGTTCCACCTCTTCGGGCGCCATGCCGTTGGCTTCGGTCATCACGACGACCGTCGGGGCGTTGAGGTCGGGGAAAACATCCACTTCCATGTTCTCGGCGGTATACAGTCCTGTAATCATCAGTATCACGGCAGCTACGATTACGGCCATACGGTTGTTGAGCGATAGTCTTATTATCTTGTTTAACATGTCGTGCTCTTTATTTTGCGATTATCAATGGTTGTGGCTGTGCTGCGGTATTGATGTCGACGAGGCAGCCATTTTCACCTGGTAAGTGCCTGTCGTCACTACTTTGTCGCCCGTTTTCAACCCTTTCGTTATCTCTATGCGCTTTCCGTCGCTCATGCCTGTTGTCACTTCCCGCTTCCTGAATATGTCGTGTCCCGCTTGCAGATATACGTATTTCAGGCCTTGTTCTTCCGTAATGGCCGATAATGGTACGCTGATGATGTTATCCCGTCTGTCTGACAATAAGTATATGTCGGCGTATGAGCCGGCGACGAAACTTCCGATGTTGTCAAACTCGAACGTAACCGGGATAAAGGCACTGTTTGCCGTTGCCGTCCTTCCGTATGATATTAATCGTCCGTTGAGTCTGTCGAGGCTGTATGCGGTATTTTCGTATGCCGGTTTGAAGTTAGCGCTTTTGATGGAGTGCAGGTCTTTGAAGTCTTTTTCCGGTACGTCTGCCCTCAGTGTCAACCGTTTGTTTTGAGACACTACGGCTATGGCCTGTCCCACGTTGACATATTCCCCGTTATTCACGAGCAGGCTTTTGATGTACCCTGTTATCGGTGAAGATACGGATACGCCTTTTGCCGTGACGCTTCCGGCCGTTCCCTGATATGCGGCCCTTGCGGTCTCGTATGCCAGTCTGATTTGTTCAAATTCCTTTTCCGATATTATCTTGTCTGAGACGAGCTTGTCGGCACGTCGCAACTCTTTCTTAGCCGCTTTGTAAGCGGCTTTCGCCTTTACCGCCGGATCACCGTCTTGCAGTGTCTTTGCCGATATGCCGACCACGGTCTCACCGGCTTTTACAGCGCTTCCTTCCGTTGTCGTGGTCTTGGCGAATGTCACTATTCCGCTTGCCGTGGCTGCTATTGTCCGTTCGTCGCCTTGGGCTGCGAGTATCTGTCCTCCGGTCTTTATTACGAACCGGAACTCTGCCGGCTTTACTGTCTCCGTTCTCAGTCCTGCGGCTTCTGCCTGTTCATGTGTGAAAACAATCTCGTCTGCGTGCTTTTCTTTATCATCCACATGTTCCGGCTCTTTGTGGTCATTGTGGTCCGAGTGGCATCCGGCAGCGATTATGCCGGATAAAGCGAAAACAAATAAATATGCTCTATTTCCCATTGTCTTATTATTTAGAATGCAAAAATAAGACAATGGTTTTGCAACCCGGTTGCAAAGTGGATGGTGTGGCGGGTGGGGATGTTTTTTATTCTTTGGAAAGAATATGGAATATAGGGATTGAGGACGCGGATATGCTTTTGTATTCGGAATAAAATGTGAATATGTTTGTTCTGGATTTACAAATGATGCATATTCAAATGTATAGCCGTTGATTTCCGTTTATTCAAAAAGCATGTCCGCGTCCTTGATCCCTGCGTTTCGTGTTATCCTGTTGAAATATTACTCTCCTTTTCCTCCGCTGCTCTTGACGTCGTCGTTGCTTACGGTGCGTTCGGCTTTCTTCACGCTCGCTTTAAGCTCTCCAATCCTGAAATTCAGGCTTATCCCGTAGCGCATCCTTTGCATTCTGTGGGTGCTTTGGCTCATGAAGTTGGCGCTTTGCTCCGACCAGTCTGTCGAGGCATACTTATTGAAGAAGTTGCTTGCGAAGGCCGATATCGTCAGTCGCTTTTTCAAGAACGACTTGTTCACGTTTATGCTGTAATCAAACCACGGGGTGCCCTTTCCTTGGAGCATTATCCACGGTGACTGGTAAAAGCCGTTGACGCTTATCCGCCATTCCTTCGGCAGGCTTTGCTGTATGCCTCCGTTGGCGTTCATGAACCATCCGTGGTTGCGCAGTGTCATGCCGTCTTCGAGGTGTGCGTAGCGTATATATGTGTTGGCATATATACGTGTGGAACTTGTCGCGTTCCAGTTTGCGTACAGGCTGATGTCCAGGCTTTTCGACTTTCCGATGTTCTTGTATGTAGAGTATATCACGTCTTTCCCCGTGGGCTTTTGCAAACCCTTGTCCACGAGTGTCAGGTCGGACACGAGTTCCGATACGCTCTCGATGCTGTTGTTCGTCGTCGAGTAGCCGATGTGTATATTGTAATTGAGCTTTTGGGCGAAGTTGCTGTAACTGATGTTTGCCGAGTGTGTCTTCTCCGATGTCAGTTCGGGGTTTCCCTGGCGTATGTATGTGGGGTCGGTGTCGTCAAAGTAAGGGTTGAGATACCATATTCCGGGTCGGTATATGCGCATGTTGTAGCCCAACCGGAGGTTTGATGTTTCCGTGAGTTTGTATCCGATGCTTGCCGACGGCACTATGTCGTCGAAGTCTTTACTGAAATCCGTGCCCCGCCCAAGCAGGTATTTGACGTCTTGCAGGGTGTGCTCGTATCTCAGTCCGAGCCGTCCCGACCATTTGCCCGCTTTCAGTCCGTAGCCCGTGTAGGCGGCGAGTATGTCGTTGCGGTGCTTGTAGTGCGAGCTGTGGTCCATATCGTCTTCAAACTCTCCGTCGGCCAAATCTTTCTGCCGGCGGTAGTTTTCCGACGTGTTGTTCCTCAGTATGTATTTCACTCCGGCCTCCACTGTGTGCGCCTTGCCTATCGGCGTGGTGTAGTCTGCCTGGAAAGTGTGTTCCGCCGTGTTCTGTTTCCCGTCCGTCTGCTGTTCTTTCAGTTTGTCGACGAAGTCCTGCCATTGCTGGTCGGCGGCTCTCGTGTCGTAGTATTTGGAGTATGAGTCGCTCGTGCTCGGACTGGTGCTCACCCGGTATGACAGTGTCAGCATCCTGTCTTTCACCTTGAACAGCCGTTGGTAGTCTATGCCGCCGTTTATCGAGAAGCGCGAGTTGTTACCGCCGACGGTTGCCTGTCCGTAGTAAAGCTCGGCCCCCGTGCCGGGCATCAGTCCGCGTGATGTGGTAAGGGTGTGCGAGTCGCTGTTGTTTCCCCATAGTCCGAACTCCATTGTAAGTAGCCGCAACGTGTCTATCTCGTAGCTCGCCTCGATGCTTCCCGAGTGCGAATTGCCTTTATATTTGGTCTCGCTTGACGTTGCGAGGTCTGATGAGCTGCCCGTAATCTCGCCTATCGTGGTGCGTCGGGTTTCCGAGTAGTTTTTCGGATTGTCGTGGTGGTTGTAGTTGTAGCGTGCGCTCACGGTCAGTTTTCCGCTTTTCACCGTGCCGAATCCGCCTCCGCCCAGTCCTTGGTTCCGTGCGTCGGCTCTCAGCGTGGCGGTGTATCCTTCGAGCCCGCCGCCCACCGTTACGATGTTCAGTATTCCGCCCACGCCCTCGGCATCGTACTTCGGGCCGGGATTGGTGATTACCTCGATGTGCTTCACCGAGTTCGCCGGCAGACTTTTGAGCACTTCCGTCGGGTTGTCGCTCATCATCTTGTTCGGTTTGCCGTTCACGTAAACCTTGAACGATGATTTTCCGTTCACTTTGATGTTGTCTTCTCCGTCGACGGTCACGAGCGGAACCTTGCGCAGCATTTCGAGAACCGTGTTCGATTTCGAGTCGGGATCGTCTTCCATGTTATATGTGATCTTGTCGATGTCGGCCTTTACAAGCGGTTTCTGCGATTTTATCACCACTTGTTGCAGTTCGTTGCCTGCGTCGCTTGTGAGCAGCGTTCCGAGGTCTATGATTTTATCTGCCGGTTTCACGGTGAAGTCTTTTACCACCGGCTTGCGGCCCACCGAACTGATGGTTATCGTCATTTCGCCCGTGCCGGATGTTTTCAGGATGAATTTTCCCGTCTTGTCCGTCACGCCCATTTTCAGCGGTTTGCTGTCATTGCCTTTCTTCGTGATTTTGATTGTGGCATAAGGTTCGCCTTCTGAGGTAAGCGAGTCTTTCAGCGTACCTCTTACCTCAACTGTCTTTCCTGCTTGTGCCATGGCGCAGATGCTTGTCAACAGCATCGCCATAGCCATGAGCATGATTTTTCCTTTTGTTCTCATTATTGTCTTTTTTGATGTTCTGTCCGTTTTCTAAGGGTTTACATATTGTCACGTTTTTGCGTACGGCGACTTTCATTGTGCAGATTTTTATCGCTTTCTTCGTGCAAAGATAAACAATTATGGGTAAATGAAATTACCCCCCCCGATTTTAAAACACGTTAACTTTATTTTACGTTATTAAAATATTCGTTGTGTTATCAGCGCATGTCGTGTCTTTCCGATGCCCTGCGTACATGGATTTGCCTCATTAGACCGACGTATATGGCGCATTTGAATGATAGACGTTGTGATATGGTTTTCGGATGCAAAAAGAGTTAAAAATTAACGTTTTTTTAGTACGATGGGTAGCCAATTGTTTTTTGGATATTGTGAAAACGAACATAAATGTCTGCTATCAGTTTTAAAGCTCGGAACGGGTTTCGATACGGGACAACCCTGTTTGGGCGTATTTCTCATTTGTGCGTTTATTGAAATGAAATATCCGTCCGGATGGTGTTACAAAGCACCTTTGCGATCGGATAACACGTAGGCTGTGGCGTTTTCTCTTTTGTATGATGCAATATGTATTTTGGCTGCTTGGCCACAAATGGTGGGCTGTTCTGTAATCAGAAACAAATACAGGATATGGGAAGTGGTGAAAAGCGTGTGCGGTTACTCCGGATTTCCGAATCTGAAGTAGTAAATATTTACAGTCAGTGGTATCGTATTGTATAGTAAAGTGACAAAAAAGAGTGTGTCTTCTATGTCATTTCCGGACGAAAAAAAACGTTTGGGAGCATGAAAATATGCCAGTCGAAATCAGTTGGTAATCCTTTTTTGAGGCAATAAGTATCCCGTTGGTTCGAATTTTATGGCTTTTTGCGTTGCATTTGGATACCCGTTGGAGTGCAACGGGACGCTCGTTGCACTCCAACGGGATACTAAATGCGTTGCAACGGGTATCCAAATGCAGGACAATATGAAGAAAACCAGATATTTACCGTTTTTCCGCTTTTTCGTGCCGGAGCCTTTACAAAGCCGTAAAAGTTGAAAAAACTGATATGAATGTAAAAATGATTCATGATTTTGCAAGGTGTGGTAACCTTGAAAAATCATGAATCGTCGTTTTTTGTAAATTAATTCTGTAATGCCGTTGACCCTTACCTGAATGTACTGTTGAGTAATGCTCTCGTCATGTTCAGTGTCTCGGTGTCAGCACGACATCGTCGGCAAGGCACTCCGCTCCAGCATCTCCGTCGGCATAGAAGCCTACCACGGCGCGGTTCCCGCTTATTTTTATATTGTCAATGGATATGGTCGTCCATTCTTTGGCCGACGGTTTTATCTTGCGCTCGGTCTTGCGGCCTCCGCTCTCGGCATACATTGTCAGCCGTGAGAAGCGGCCTGTGCGGCGCACCTTTGCGCTGAGTGTATATATGCCGTCGGGCAGTGGCACGTATGGAGACGACTCGACCACCTGCGAAACACGGCGTGTGAAAGCCTCGCCGTCGCTGATACATAGGCTGAACTCGCCTGTCACGTGGCGTCGGTCGTCGCGACTGTTGGGGTGGTTGAGTTTCGGCGACAGACTGTCGTCTACAGCCACGTCACGGCCTTTGATTATCTCTGTGTCCCAGCCGAGCAGATGTTCCTGCCGCGGTTTCACTGGATTGGGTATCCGTCGGCGGTCGGCGTCGAAACTGCCGTTTCGCACATAATTGTTGTCGGAGTTAACCCGCCATTCTCCCGTAGTTTCGTTCAGAGACCATGAGGACAGCGAATTGAAGTAGGGCTTGCCGGCGTTGTCGAACGACAGAGGCACCCACTGGTTGTAGCCGAGGCCGTTGCCGGCGAAGCACGCCCACCGGTCACCGCAGTAAATTACGGTCTCCTGCTTCGTGCCCCGCACGGTATAGAAGAATCCCGTCTGCGACACGTGTGCGTAGTCGGCCTCGCATCCAGGCATTATCTGCATGTCGTTTGTCGGCGTGTAGGGGCCGCGTATGTCGTCGGCCATGAGGTAATAGGCGTAAGAGCCGTCCCAGCCGTATATGTTGGACGCGCACATGTAGTAACGACCCTTGTACTTGAACATGCAGTTGCCTTCACGGCTTGCCCCGTGGAATATCTTTGTGCAGTCAAGCAGGTCTATGCTGTCACCCCTTACGCCGATTTCAGATATGTAAATCTTGTTTCGCCCGCGTCCGTATGAGTAGACGAGGTAAGACCGGCCGGTGTCTTCATCGGTGAACACAGTTTGGTCGCCGGTATTCGGGGTTCCTATGGTGGCGGTCATGTCTCGCTTCCATTGCCAGCGGAAACGGCCGGCGGGAGTGGGGGATGTGGTGAACAGCACTCCGTTGCCGCACTGCACTATTAGCGAATAGCACCGCATGCTGTCTATATATGCCACGCCGAGCCGTCCGACCCACGACACATGTTCGTGGGCGGCAATCTCGTTTCTGTCGAGCACGTCGCCTTCATACTTCCAGTCGGTAAGGTTCGTCGAGCTGTAACATGTCACTCCGTCGAATACGGCGTGCTCGACAGTCACAGACGGGTCGGCCATGTACTCTTTCGACCCTCGGTAGCGCACGCCGTACCAATAGTACTTGTCTGTGCCAGTATCAGGGTCTTTGAAGCGGAATATTCCGCCGCCGTGACTGAACAGCGGACTGCCGTCGGTTGTGTGCCGGAAAGCGTCGTTGCGTATAGCCCCGAAACCATTGGCAGTGTCGTTCCATGTGGCTTGGGCAGCTGCGGTTATCACCGTCAGCGCAGCAAGCGGCACAAGGCATTTGAAGAATTTTTTGATCATGATTTATTGATTGTTTTAGTTGATGGCGCAAAGGTAGTAAAAAAAGTGTGACAATGCAAATGCAGGCATCTTCACGGCTTTCTTTTTAAGTACGTCAACCGTCTTTCGCAAAGCCATTCGGTTCCCTTTTTCGGATGATCTCATCGCCTCGTGAGGAGCAAAAAGTTTTCCGTGAAAATTATTTGCCGTATCGAATAAAGTAGTTATCTTTGTCGGTCGAAATCAATATCACCGTAATGGACAACAAGAAAACTTACAGTAACGACGAGGCTTTCGAGGCCTCAAAGAAATATTTTGGCGGCGACGAGCTTGCGGCCCGTGTGTGGGTGAACAAGTATGCCATGAAAGACAGCTTCGGAAACATATATGAGAAATCGCCCGAAGACATGCACCGCCGCATAGCCAATGAGATAGCAAGGATAGAACGGAAATACGCCGATCCGATGTCGGCACAGGAGATATTCGAGTTGCTCGACCACTTCAAGTATATAGTGCCTGCCGGAAGCCCTATGACGGGTATCGGAAACAATTATCAGGTGGCCTCGCTGAGCAACTGTTTCGTAATCGGTCTCGATGGCGATGCCGACTCGTATGGCGCCATAATGCGGATAGACGAGGAGCAGGTACAGTTGATGAAGCGTCGCGGCGGAGTGGGGCACGACCTTAGCCACATACGTCCGAAAGGGTCTCCGGTGAACAACTCGGCGCTCACTTCAACGGGTCTCGTGCCTTTCATGGAGCGTTACAGCAACTCGACACGTGAAGTGGCGCAGGACGGTAGGCGCGGCGCCTTGATGCTGTCGGTGAGCATAAAGCATCCTGACAGCGAGGCTTTCATTGACGCCAAGATGACCGAGGGCAAGGTGACGGGCGCCAACGTATCAGTCAAGATCGACGATGAATTCATGCAGGCGGCGGTAGACGGCAAACCGTATATGCAGAAGTTTCCGATAGACAGCGCCACACCCGACTACCAAAAAGAGATCGACGCCAAAGCGTTGTGGGAGAAAATAGTGCACAACGCATGGAAGAGTGCCGAGCCGGGAGTGCTCTTCTGGGATACGATATTGCGTGAGAGCATCCCCGACTGCTATGCCGACCTGGGGTTCCGCACGGTGTCTACAAACCCATGCGGAGAGATACCGCTATGTCCTTACGACTCGTGCAGGCTGCTGTCAATAAACCTGTATTCATACGTGCGCAATCCTTTCACCCCTGAGGCGAGTTTCGACTATGCGCTGTTTGCCAAGCACGTGGCTGCGGCGCAACGCATAATGGACGACATCGTAGACCTCGAATTGGAGAAGATAGACGCCATAATGGAAAAGATAGGATGCGATCCTCAGAACGAAGAGGTGAAAGGGGCCGAACTTTATCTTTGGGAAAAAATAAGGCGAAAGAGCGGTATGGGACGACGCACGGGTGTCGGAATAACGGCCGAGGGCGACATGCTGGCGGCTATGAACCTGCGCTATGGCACACAAGAGGCAACCGACTTCTCTGTCGATGTACACAGGCAGTTGGCCCTTTCGGCATACCGTTCGTCGGTAGACATGGCCAGGACACGCGGCGCTTTCGAAGTGTTCGACGCGGCAAGGGAAGCGGCAAATCCTTTCATCATGCGCCTGAAAGAGGCCGATCCGCAGTTATATGAAGACATGGTGAAATACGGTCGCCGGAACATTGCCTGCCTTACAATCGCACCAACCGGCACGACAAGCCTCATGACTCAGACCACAAGCGGTATAGAGCCGGTGTTCATGCCGGTATACAAGCGTCGCCGCAAGGTCAATCCGGGCGATGTGGACGTGCATGTGGATTTTGTGGACGAGGTAGGAGACTCGTTCGAGGAATACATCGTATACCATCATAAGTTCCTCACTTGGATGGAAGTGAACGGTCTTGACACGGCAAAGAGGTATACACAGGACGAGATAGACGAGCTTGTAGCCAAGTCGCCGTATTACAAGGCCACGGCAAATGATGTGGACTGGCTCATGAAAGTGCGCATGCAGGGCATGATACAGAAATGGGTGGACCACTCTATCAGCGTGACGGTAAACCTGCCCAATGACGTGGACGAGGCTCTTGTAAACCGTCTTTATGTGGAAGCATGGCGCTCGGGATGCAAAGGCTGCACGATATATCGTGACGGCAGCCGTGCGGGAGTAATGATTTCCGTATCCAAGAAAGACAAGAAGAAAGACGGGCATACAGCCGACGGAGACGCTAAGCCGTGCAAGCATCCTGAGGTTACCGAGGTAAGGCCGCGGACGCTTGAATGCGATGTGGTGCGCTTCCAGAATAATAAGGAGAAGTGGGTGGCGTTTGTCGGACTGCTCAACGGTTATCCGTATGAGATATTCACGGGATTGCAAGACGATGAGGAAGGTATAGTGTTGCCCAAGACCGTTACCAAAGGAAAGATTGTGAAGAGCGTAAGCGAGGACGGGCGCAAGCGTTATGACTTCCAGTTTGAAAATAAGCGGGGATACAAGACGACGGTAGAGGGACTTAGCGAGAAGTTCAATCCCGAGTACTGGAATTATGCCAAGCTTATCAGTGGAGTGCTCCGTTATCGTATGCCGATAGACCATGTCATAAAGCTTGTAGGCTCACTTCAGCTCAAAAGCGAAAGCATCAACACATGGAAAAACGGTGTTGAGCGCGCGCTTAAAAAGTATATCGTGGACGGTACGGAGGCAAAAGGACAGAAATGCCCGAATTGCGGACAGGAAACGCTGCTGTATCAGGAGGGCTGCCTGATATGCAAGAACTGCGGGGCATCGCGTTGCGGATAATGGTTTTTGGGATATTGGAATAACTGGAAGTTCGGTGCCGGTAGTGGGAGCGCCATTGATTAATAATGCCTTTATCCGGCATGTCCCACTACCGGCTCCGAACTTTCAGTTATTCCAATACTCCGCAAATCATTTTCAAACGAGTTTTTCTCATCACAGACACTTGATTACCGGTTATTGAAATCTCGTTTATAATCATAAGAATAATGAAATTGCAATCAAGTTATATTTATTTGAACGGTATCCGTTTTCATGCCAGTCACGGGGTGATGCCCCAGGAGAGGACGGTTGGGGCGGATTTTGTTGTCGATGTGCGTGTGGGATACGACATTACGCATGCCATGCTGACCGATGATGTGGATAATACCGTTAGTTATGCGGATGTGTTTGAAGTCGTGAAGCGCGAGATGAAGCGCCCGTCCGGATTGCTGGAACATGTCGCCGGACGTATCGGGAAGGCTCTTTTCGCCGAGTTTCCGGCATTGGCAAGTGTCGATTTGAGTGTCACAAAGTGCAATCCTCCTATGGGAGCCGACTGCCGTGGGGCGGGTGTGGAGGTGCATTTGACAAGGGACTAAGCGGTAACCCGCTGATTACAATATCTTTCCGATACAGAAAACTCCTGCGCCGGTAATCTGATTGATATACATTTAATAAATGATAAAACTATTTGATATATTTGAGTTTTTATCGGAAAATGTCTATTTTTGCACCAATTTATAGGCAGTATGTGCAAAAGAACAATTCTATCCTTATTGATTGCCATGTGTTTTTCGGTGGCCTGGGCTGCTGAGAAACGCTTTACCCTTGTCATAGATCCGGGGCACGGCGGACATGACACTGGGGCGCTGGGTACATACTCGAAAGAGAAAAACATCAACCTTAATGTCGCTCTGGCTTTCGGCAGGTACGTGGAGCGTAACTGTCCTGATGTCAAAGTTATATATACGCGCAAGACGGATGTGTTCGTAACTCTCCATGAACGGGCGAACATAGCCAACCGCAATAAGGCCGATCTGTTTGTGTCTGTGCATACGAATGCTCTGCCGAAAGGAAAGATAGCGCGTGGGTTGGAGACTTATACGCTCGGTATGCACCGGGCATCTGACAATTTTGACGTGGCTAAGCGCGAGAACTCGGTAATCTTGATAGAAAAAGACTATAAACAGCATTATGAGGGGTTTGATCCGCGTTCGTCGGAAAGTTATATAATGTTTGAGTTCATGCAAGACAGGAACATGGCACAGAGCGTAGACATGGCGAGATATGTCCAGCAGCGCACCTGTGCGGCGGCGGGAAGGCCCAATAAAGGTGTCAAGCAGGCTGGGTTCCTTGTATTGCGGGAGACATCGATGCCGGGTTGCTTGATAGAGTTGGGATTTATCACCACTCCCGAGGAAGAGAGATTTCTTAATACGGAGAACGGAATAGACGCTCTTGGAAGAGGCATATACAACGCTTTTCTGGATTATCGTAAGAAATATGATAAGTCGATAACCGTTCCTTACATGTCGGAAGCGCAGAAAAAGGCGGCCGAAGCGGATGAGGATAAGAAAGATGAGAAAAAGAAAAGCAAATCCAAAAAGAAGAATACGGATGCCGAGAGCATAGTGGCAGAATTGCGGGATGCCCGTGGCGGACATCTGCCTGATGCCCTCCGGACAGCGGCCGGCCGTGATGAGCAGGCGGAAGCGAGGAAAAATGACGCCGGGCAGAATTCGACAGTTGCGGCCGGACAGCATACAGGCAATACGAAACAGCAGGCAAACGGTGTAAAGCAAGCGGCTGGCACGACCGGAAAGCAAGACAATGCCGTACATGAAATAAGAATACGCACCACGGAGCAAAGCGCTGACGAGCCTATATTCAAGGTCCAGATACTTGCAAGTAACCGCAATCTGCGTCCCGACAGCCAGCAATTCAAGGGCGCTGAAAACATAGACTGTTACGAAGAGAACGGCATGTATAAGTATACTTGCGGAGCGTCGGCGGACTATAACGCCATATACCGCCTGAGGAAAGAACTTGTAGAGAAGTTTCCCGAGGCTTTCATCATAGCTTTCAAGGGCGGAAAGAAAGTGAATGTGGTCGAGGCGATACGTGAGTTTAAACAAAACAGAAATAAAAAACAGACGTTATGAAATTCTTTAATAAGGAAGTGCAGATAGCACTTGTGGCCATAGCTGGTATTGTGGTTCTTTTCTTCGGACTGCAATTCCTGAAAGGATTGAGCCTTTATTCAAACGAGGATACATATTATGTGGCATTCGATGACATCAGCGGTTTGTCTGCGTCGAGTCCCGTATATGCCGCAGGTTATAAGGTCGGTGTGGTGAAAGACATTATATACAATTATAATAAGACGGGCGAGATAATAGCCGTTGTGGGACTTGACAAGAACTTACGGCTGCCCAA
The DNA here is from genome assembly GCF_013166535.1 of Prevotella sp. PTAC. Lineage (NCBI taxonomy): Bacteria > Pseudomonadati > Bacteroidota > Bacteroidia > Bacteroidales > Prevotellaceae > Prevotella > Prevotella sp. PTAC. The sequence goes on along the minus strand of NZ_JABKKK010000002.1, from coordinate 165,250 downwards.
AGGCTCGACAGCCGAGATAGAGAGTGACATGCTCGGTAATATTAAAGTGAACCTGATGCTTACCGGAAATCCGTTGGAGCACCTGGTCGTGGGCGACACTATCATCGGAAACAAGGATGCCGGAATGCTCGGACGTGCGGCGGCGATGATACCTACGGTGGAGAAGATGTTGCCGAAGCTCGACTCGATAATGGCCGGTCTGAATATGCTTCTGTACGATAAGGCGCTTTTAAATTCTATTCATAATGTGGATCAGATAACCTCGGAACTTATGGTTACCACCAGGGAGACCAACAGGCTGATGGCCGGTCTGAATAGAAACGTACCCGGAATGATGGAAAAAGCAAATAAAGTGCTCGACAATACGGACAAACTGACCGAACAATTGACAGCCGTAGACGTTGCCTCAACCATGGCAAAGGTTGATGCCACGCTCGCAAATGTGCATGATCTTACGGAGAAGATGAACAGCGACGAGGGTACTTTCGGGTTGCTCATGCGTGATCCGGAGCTTTATAATAATCTGACGGCCACCATGCGCGATGCCGATTCATTGATGATAGATCTCAAACAGCATCCCAAGCGATACGTACATTTCTCCGTATTCGGACGGAAAGCCAAATAAGGATTGCCTGATTTTTATTTCGTCTAAATTGTATGAAGACGCATGTCATGATGTTCCGGATTATGCGGAATGTATTGTGAATATGGGTTTTAAGTCTGAAAAGCCATTGAAAGCACTTTAAATGTCTTTTGATGGTTTTATGATTTTAAACGACTGAGACACAGTGGGTTGGTGGTAAGTGTCCTTATTTAGACATGAAAAATGGCTGGTTTACACTTAATGTGCCGTGGATAAGTGACTTACGTGTTGCCGGACATGTAAAGTTCGAAACTTAAAATTTGTCTATTTCGGAAAAAAAAGCGAAATTTGCATTCGCTAATAATGATGTAATCCTTATCGGATTATATAATAACGATAAATATACTCTGATGGTAAATAAGCATAAGATGCTCTGGGACAAGTGCCTTACACTGATTAAGGAGAATGTCACGGAGCAGCAGTTCAACACTTGGTTTCAACCGATAGTCTTCGAGTCTTACTCCGTTGAGGCACGGACGCTGTTGGTTCAGGTACCGAGTCAATATGTTTATGAGTACTTGGAGCAATATTATATAGGTCTTCTGGGCAAGGTTCTGACACATTGTTTCGGCACAAGCGTTAAGTTGCGTTATCGCATAGTGGTGGACAAGGCCCACAATATAGCCCAGGAGGTGGAGGCGGAAGAGCCTGCCGAGATCAGTGCTCCGCAGGCTACGGCACGTAGCGGTGAGGCAGCGAGGACGGCAAATGCCGCTGTTTCGCAGGAACTTAATCCGCAGTTGAACACTCGTCAGACTTTTAATAACTATATAGAGGGTGAGAGCAACAAGTTGCCGCGCACGGTGGGACTTTCCATTGCGGAGCATCCGGGGAAGTCTACATTCAATCCTTTCTTCATATACGGACCTTCGGGATGTGGGAAAACCCATCTTGTCAATGCCATCGGTGTGCGCTGTAAGGAAATGTATCCTGCCAAGCGCGTGCTTTATGTAAGCGCAAGGCTTTTTCAGGTGCAGTATACCGACTCCACACGGCAGAACACCACGAACGACTTTATCAATTTCTATCAGTCTATCGACGTGCTCATCGTCGATGATATACAGGAGTGGGCGACGGCTCCGAAGACTCTCGACACTTTTTTCCATATCTTCAATCATCTTTTCCGCAACGGAAAGCAGATAATACTGGCAAGCGACCGCCCGCCGGTAGAGTTGCAGGGAATGAAAGACCGGTTGCTTACCAGGTTCAGTTGCGGACTCATTGCCGAGCTTGAAAAGCCCAACGTGCAGTTATGCATAGACATTCTGAAATCGAAATGCCGCCGCGATGGTCTTAAAATCCCTGATAATGTAATCGGATTTATAGCCGAGACGGCCAATGGCAGCGTGCGTGATCTCGAAGGGGTTATTAACTCGCTGATGGCTTATTCGGTGGTATACAACTGCAATATAGACATGCACTTGGCCGAGCGGGTCATCAAACGTGCCGTGAAGGTAGACAACCGCCCTCTTACCGTGGATGATATTCTTGAAAAAGTGTGTACTCACTATAACGTGACTCAACAGAACGTGTTTAGCCGCAGCCGTAAGCGCGACTATGTGACAGTGCGTCAGGTGTCGATGTATTTCGCTCAGAAATACACCAAGATGCCGGCCTCTCGCATAGGGCAGCTTATCGGCAATCGCGATCACTCTACCGTAATCCACAGTTGTTCCACTGTTGAGCAGCGTTTAAAGGTGGATAAAGCCTTTGTGGAGGAACTTAACAGTATCGAAAACTCGTTCCGTTTGAAGAAGTGAGCGGCAAGTCGCTGATGGTTAAGTCATGATAATAGTGAGTAAGGCGTTATGGTAGCCGATTGGCGGTTTTTAAGCAATCGTTCGGAGAACGGTAAGTGAATAAGCGGAAAGGAATATAACTTTAAGGGCTTTTATATATAATGAGAACTCCATGCGTAGTGCCTGTTCGGCATGAAGCATGGAGTTCTTGTTTTATGTCGTCTTTACAGTTTCACGTTGAATACCGCGCCGGCCATTATCCATGCGCCTGGTTGCGGAATGTTGCCATAGTCAACGTAAGACTTGTCGAATACATTGTTGGCCTCTACGTAAAGCTTGTATCCCGAGGCGTGCCACGACAGGCGCGTGTCGACGATGGAGTACGGGCTGTATGATAGCACCGTTCCGGCAGCGTCTGCGTATGTTCCGGTGCGTTCCTGAAAGCGGTAGTACACTCCGAGCCGTAGCGATGGCAGTATGTCGGCGTGCATCGATGCCACCACCTTGTGTCGCAGATATTCGAGCGAGTACTTGCTCTGTATGTTCGCTTGCTCGTCTTTCGACTGGTCTATGTAGCTGTATGCCACGTTGAATGACCTCAGGACACGCTGTCCTGGCATGAGCCGTGCCAAGTCGACACGTACAGATGCTGACATGCCTACGGCGTTCACTTCAGTGAAGTTCACTGATTCCCATGGGGCGTCAGGGCCAAGGTCAGTGTGCCGTATCCAGTCGATGAGGTTTGTGCAGTGGTTGTAATATACGTTTGCGCTTGCCGTCACGCAGCGTCCTCCGTATTTGACACCCGCCTCGAATGCCGACATTTCTTCCGGTTTCAGATATTTGTCAGCCTTGTATCCCTCTTGCGTGTAGTAGAGTTCTGTCACCGACGGCATGCGCAGCGACGTGTTCCACGAGGCATATACTTTCCAGTCGTGCCCTATCCGGTAACTTGCGTCGATGCCCGGGTATACGCGCATGTTCATGTTGTTCCATGAGTTTTTCGCCGCCACGAGTCCGGCAGAAAGTGTGAAACGTCTGAGCAGGATGTTGTGTTCGACCACAAAACTGATGTTAGTCCTGTTCAGTCCGCCGGTATAGTCGCGGTCTGTGCCGTGTATGTGGTGCGGCTTGTCTAGAGGCTCGCCCAGCGATGTGCTGATTACGTCCTCATTGCGCAGCTCTGCACCGATGGCCGTGCGTCCCAGTGCCCAGTCGAAATAACTGTTGATGTTCACTCCGAATACATCGGAGCGGTGATAGTTGAACTTCGATTTTTCAGGTGCGTTGCGGAACAGCTCGAACCGGTCGGCCGTGCGGTTCCAGTATATGGACGGTTTTATTCTGAAACGTCCTCTGCGGTTCTCGGCCTGAATGGCTGTGAATGTCTTGGTGACGTGCTCGAACTGGTCGTCCCACTTCACGCCGTAGAACGTGTTTGAGCCGAAATCTTTCGTGCTTATTCCTGCGTGCCATTTCACGATCATGTCGTCATCGGTATAGTTGCCCTGATAGAAACTCTTGCCGCCACTGAAGTCGGCGTTCAGTCCTCCGGCCTTGTTGCGGCTATATCCGTCACTGCGGGTATATCCTCCCGATAGCTGGTTGTTCCATTTGCCTCGTGCAATGTTTGCTCTCGCTCCCGCAGCCGCATAACCATACGACCCCGCTTCCGCATGGGCGTCGATGCTGCTGCGTGCCGGTGTTTTGGTGATGATGTTTATTGCTCCGAGTAGTGATGATGTGCCATATACACGTCCGGCGGGTCCTTCGAGAACTTCTATCCGTTCGATTTCACTAATGTCAACCGGGAAATCGAAAGTGTTATGGCCTGTCTGCGGGTCGCAGATGTTGATGCCGTTGAGCAGTATTGTGATCTGCTCGTTGTTGCTGCCCCTGAGGCTGATGTCCGTCTGCGCTCCAATCGGTCCGCGCTGCCTGACGTCCGCTCCCACGGCGTATTTCAGCAAGTCGTTAATACTTTGTACCGGAGCCTGCGCGATCTCGTCGCGTTCCAGTACGGTTACCATTCTCGCTGCCTGGCTTCTTGTCAGCGGCGCCCTCGATCCGGTGATGTTCACCTCTTCGAGCGACAGTTCCCTGTCGGTACGCACCGCGGTGGTATCGGCTGTCACAGGCTCGACGCTCACTCCGTCGGCCTTTGCGTGCGACAGTGTGACAACGCTGAGTGTACCGATGAGCACCTCGCGACCCAAGCTGGCAAAGAGAGAGTATCCTTTGTGTCCGAAACGGTGGAACTTGAACACATCCCTCTTGTTTGAGTTTGTCTTGTACATAAAGTTAATAAATGATGTTAATAAAAACCGCAGGATTTTACCTTGCGGGCGGCAAAGATAGCAATAAAAATGAAAAAAAGACAGTTTGACAGAAAAATATTTATCATGGTTTGGGTGTAGGGTTGTTATTTCTCTTATTGGAAATATACATCAGAGAAATATTTCGTTACAGGCATTGTAGCGATACATATCCCTATGCATATTTTCTGTCGTCAACCGTTTTTAGTCGCATTATTTTGCTACCTTTGCATCCGTTATGAGCATAGTTTCTTTTGTCAAGAAATGGACTTTACCCGTTTCAATATGCGTTGGCACGGTATTTTATCTGCTTTTTTCTAACGTGGAGCTGCTTGAACCTGTTGGCTACACCGTCGGGCCGGTTTTGGTTGATACGCTGCCTTACGGTATGTTTCTTATCCTTTATGTCACGTTCTGTAAGATACAACTCCGTGACATGAAGCCGCGGCCGTGGCATTTGTGGCTCCAGATAGCCCGTGTAGCCATTTCTGTAGCTCTCGTGTGGCTCATCACGTCTGTCGACGATGAGGGTCTGAAACTCGTTCTCGAAGGCGCTTTCGTCTGTGTGGTATGTCCCACGGCCGCCGCTGCCGCGGTAGTGACCGAGAAACTTGGTGGCAGCATAGCCTCGCTGACGATTTTCACTATCATCGACAATCTCGTCACATCGCTCATCATCCCCGTTCTTTTCCCTTTTGTCGAGAAAGAGGCGCACATACCTTTCGTGGCCACGTCGCTGCTTGTATTGCGCAATGTGGCTTCGGTGCTTGTGGCACCGTTGGTGCTTGCCGTGCTCACCCGTAAATTTCTGCCCCGTCTCAACGAACGCATCTGCCGCACGAGAAACTTCGGTTTCTATATGTGGTGCTTTAATCTGGCTGTAGTCACCGGACTTACGGTGCACAACATTCTCTATTCTTCGGTGACAGGTGTCGTACTCGTGGGTCTTCTTGCCTTGCCGCTTGTGGTCGCTCTTGTGCTTTTCTCGCTCGGCAAGGGAGTAGGACGGCCATACGGCGACAATATCAGTGCAGGTCAGGCGCTCGGCCAGAAAAATACTGTGGTGGCGATATGGCTCACTGTCACGTTTCTCAATCCTCTCGCGGCCGTTGCTCCGGGAGCATACGTGATTTGGCAGAATATGGTGAACGCATGGCAACTGTGGTATAAAGAGAAGTACGGCCGTGTGAAGTGGTGACAGTCTTGAGAACCGGTATACCGGTATGCAGAGATTTGCGAAGCCAATGTTTGCCCGTATGGCTTGTGTGGCGGAAATATAAGTGATGAGTGAATACGTCTGCATAGACAAATCGTCATAATGAAAGGGGAAAACGGAAATATTGAGGATAAAATGTTAAAAAACAGCAAAAGGTTATTAATTTAGCTATTTTGTCGTAAGTTTGTACATTAAACTATAATTATTACTACTGATATGAAAAGATTCAGACATTTAGGATTAGCCTTGTTGGCTGTGTTGCCTATGGGTGCCGGCGCTCAGAACACACCGGTCAGCCAGATGGAAAAGCTCAACCGCGGACTGGTGGTCGTGCCGGCAAGCAGCGGTAACGGCCGTTTCGTCAGTTGGCGAATGCTCGGGACTGACAACGACTCCACCGTTTTTGAGGTACTTTGCGACGGACAGTCGCTGAAAAAGAATATCACCGGAACAACGTCGATAGTCGATCCTGTGGGGTATGCGAACAGCAAGTATCAGGTTGTGACATATCAACAGGGAGGGGTGAGAGACACCACGGAGGCTGTTACGTCGTGGGGAGACATTTACCGTTCGTTGCCGCTTGACAAACCGGCAGACGGGAAATCGCCCGACGGACAGACATACAGCTACACTCCCAACGATTGCAGCGTGGGAGACGTGGATGGCGATGGAAACTATGAGATAATATTGAAGTGGGATCCGTCCAACTCGCAGGACAATTCCAAGAGCGGATACACCGGAAACGTATTTCTCGACTGCTATAAACTCGACGGTAAGAAACTGTGGCGGATAGATCTTGGAACTAATATCCGTGCCGGAGCACATTACACCCAGTTTCTCGTATATGACTTCGATGGTGACGGCAAGGCCGAGCTTGTGTGCAAGACAGCTCCCGGAAGCATTGACGGGACGGGCACATACGTAAATCAGGTTGCCACGGAAGACGAGATAAAGAGTGCCGACAATTCAAAAGACCATCGCACCTCGGCAGGACGGATCAATAGCGGGCAGGAGTATCTCACTGTGTTCGACGGCCTTACAGGAGCGGCGATACATACCATATTCTATAACCCTAACCGCAACGCGCAGTATGGAGGAGACAAGCCCGGATCGTTCAACTGGGACGATCGGAGCGGCAAGACCGATAACGGATCGTACGGAAACCGCGGAGAACGCTATCTTGCCACGGTGGCATATCTCGACGGTCCGGACAAGAACCCGAGTGCCGTTATGTGCCGCGGATATTATACATACGCATTTCTTTGGGCCGTTGATTTCGACGGCGAGCGCCTGAAGCAGAAATGGCTGCATTACTCCAAGTCGCAGACGACGGTCGAACTGACGGATGCCGACGGAAAGAAGGAGACTTTTACCTATAATACGAATACCCGTGGGGGAGCCGGAAGCAAGACGGCTTATGGCAATGGAAACCATAATATCTCTTGTTCCGATGTCGATGGCGACGGATGCGACGAGATAATATGGGGCTCTTGCGCCATAGACAACGACGGAAAGCTGCTCTATGCCACCGGCTATGGACATGGAGACGCTATACATCTGAGCGACCTGATACCCGATCGTCCGGGGCTTGAGGTGTTCCAGGTACATGAAGGCAGTCCCTACGGATGGGATTTGCACGATGCCGCAACGGGAGAGATTATATGGAGCGCTACCTCCGGCGGAGATAACGGCCGCGGAATAGCTGCCGATATAGATGCTGACAACCGTGGTTTCGAGTTCAGCTCGGCCGCAGACAGGTCGCAGCGTAGTGCCGTGACCGGGCAGGCAATCAGCGATAAGGGAACTTCCATTAACTTCCGTGCCTACTGGGATGGCGACCTGCAAGACGAACTTCTCGACGGAAACCAGATGGACAAGTGGACCGGTAACGGCACAAGCCGCATATACCCGAAGTCGGGAAAGAATTTCTATGACATCGCTCACTCGTCTACATGCAACGGATCCAAGAAAACTCCAAACCTGCTTGCCGACATTCTTGGCGACTGGCGCGAGGAACTGATACTGTGGGATGGCAGCGACGCGGCTCATCTGAACATCTTCACTACAAACGTTGAGACGAAGTTCCGTGTTCCCACGCTGATGCACGACCATACGTATCGCATGGGTATAACATGGCAGAACACGGCATACAACCAGCCTCCTCACCTCGGATACTACCTGCCCGACATGTTCCTCACACGCTATACTCTTGCGGGCGACGGTGCGATGGAACAGAACGTGAGTCTCGGCGACAGCATCGTGCCCGTCGTTATCAATTACAAGAACTGCACTACGCCCAGTCTTTACCTGTCGATAAATCCCGACGGGACGGAGGTTCCTGGCAAGGTGATGGACGGTTTCAAGTTCACACGTACCATAAAAGAGCAGAAACTGGTACTCGAAGGCAAGCCGTCGGCCGTCGGCACGTATGAGTTTGTGATAAAGAGCGGTTCAAATGTAGTGGACAAGTCCACACGTTTCGATACCATCCGTGTCACATGTATGGACAAGAACGGTATTGACGGCATCGTAGCCGGTCAAAATGAAGAGTGGGTAAGTTTGAGGAGCGGCAGCTCGATGGCGGATAATATAGTGCTGGGCTTCAATCTTAAGAGACCTCAGAACGTCGAGATAGGCATATATGCCATCACCGGTGCAAAGGTATATGGCGTCAATCACTTTGCCGGCAACAATGCTCCGCTGCAGATAATGGGTCTCGGACGGCTTGCCGGAGGTGCGTATATACTCAAGGTAAAATCTTCTGAGGGTACATTCTCACGTAAGATGATGAAAAGATAGTTCGTGGCTTACGACTGTTCATCGTGTCGTCGGCAGTGAGTTTCCGTCATTGTAGCGATATATGGCGTTTTTACGAGCCGTTGACCGTAATTTTGTACGATAGTCACAGTTTTTGTACGATATTCCCATATTCCTTGATTTGCAAAGTCGTAATTTTGCGTTTGAAAATCAAGAAATATGGGAATAACTTTTAAACATCTACTGACTGTTGCACTCATGGCCGTTGCCATTGGTGCCAATGCACGCGAAACTTACAATTTCAATTCCGAATGGAGAATTGAAAAGCAGAAGAAGACCGTGACTCTGCCGCATGCCTGGAATGAGAATGAGGCATATAAAGTGTATATCAACAAGATGAGCGATTCCGTTATATGGTATCGCAAGACATTTGTTCTGCCGAAAAATGCCGAGGGACGTCGTGTGTTTATCGAGTTCGAGGGAGCCCGCCAGGCCGCCGAGGTGTTTGTGAACGGTAAGAATGTGGGTCTGCACGAAAATGGGGTGATGGCCTTCGGCTTCGACCTCACGCCGTATGTCAAGAGAGGCAGGAATCTGATAGAGGTGCGTACGGACAACGATTGGCACTATCATGAGCGTGCCACGAAGTCGGGTTTCCAATGGAACAACAATAATTTCAACTCAAATTACGGCGGATTGCCCAAGAACGTGAAGCTCCACATCACCGATAATGTGTATCAGACGCTGCCGCTTTACAGTAATTTGAAGACAACCGGTATATATGTATATGCCAAAGACCATGATATTCAGGGACGTCAGGCCACTGTTTTCGTAGAGAGCGAGGTGCGCAATGAGACCGATGCGCCTGTAACCAGGCGTTTGCAGGTTTCTCTTACCGAGATGGATGGCCGTGAGGTGTGTGGTTTCAGCAGTGAGCCTGTGGTTATTCCGGCACATGGTACCGCCGTGCTTAAAGCGCAATCCCGTGCTTACGGCCTGCATTTTTGGAGTTGGGGATACGGATATTTATATAAGGTAAAGACTTGTTTGGTGGATAATTGGGTTTATCCAGGTATTGAGGATGGAGGATTGAGGATGGAGAATGGCGGCGTGAAAGGTTCGGGAAGACAGATTGCCGGCAAGTCTCAATCCTCAGCCTCCGGTCCTCGGTACACGGGAAGGACCTCCTCTTCTCCTCTCGTCACCGATGAGGTGACTACCGTTACGGGCTTCCGCAAGACCGAGTTCAAGAACGGAATGTTCTATTTGAACGACCGTGTGATGATGGTGCATGGCTATGCTCAGCGCACAAGCAACGAATGGCCGGGCGTGGGAATGTCTGTTCCTGCATGGCTCAGCGACTACTCTAACGATCTCATGGTCAAGAGCGGCGGCAATGTGGTGCGCTGGATGCACGTCACCCCGTGGAAACAGGATGTCGAGTCGTGCGACCGTGTTGGCCTGATACAGGCCATGCCGGCCGGCGATGCCGAGAAAGATGTCGACGGCCGTCGCTGGGAACAGCGCGAAGAGCTTATGCGCGATGCCATAATATACAACCGCAACAATCCGAGTATCATATTCTATGAGTGCGGAAACCAGCGCATATCCGCCGGGCACATGGTAGCCATGAAGGCGATACGAGACAAGTATGACCCCAACGGAGGCCGTGCGATAGGCAGCCGTGAGATGCTTGACCGGCCGGAGGCCGAGTATGGCGGCGAGATGCTTTATGTGAACAAGAGCGACACCAAGCCGATGTGGATGATGGAATATTGCCGTGACGAAGCCTTGCGCTGGTATTGGAACTCTTGGAGCTACCCGTATCACAAGGAAGGCGACGGCCCTCTGTACCGCAACGCACCCGCAGACGCGTATAATCATAATCAGGATGAGTTTGCCCGTGAGCTTGTCAACCGCTGGTATGAATACTGGTTGGAGCGTCCCGGTAGTGGAACTAAAGTCAATTCGGGCGGTGTGAAGATTGTGTTCAGCGATACACAGACCCACGGACGCTCTGCCGATAACTACCGTGTGAGCGGAGTTGTAGACCCTATGCGCGTTCCCAAGGATGCGTTTTACGCCCATCAGGTGATGTGGGACGGTTGGGTAGACGACCTGAAACCGAGAACACACATCGTCGGACACTGGAATTACACGCAGGGTGAGGTGGTACCTACTGTCTATGTGGTGTCTACGAGCGACAGTGTCACGCTCTCGCAGGGTGGCTGTACTATCACCGCCGACGAGCACAAGTACCGCTTCCTGCATATTTTCAAGAACGTGAAGTATACAGACGGTAAGCTGACGGCCACCGCGATGGACAGGAACGGACATACAGAGTCGGTATGCTCGCTCGAGACGGCGGGCGAACCGGCGAGCATAAAGCTCACCGCCATTGAAAATCCCACGGGATGGAAAGCCGACGGCCACGACCTCGCTCTTGTTCAGGTGGAGATTGTCGACAGGCAGGGACGCCGCTGTCCGCTCGATAACCGCCTCGTGAAATTCAGCCTGAGCGGTCCTGCCGAGTGGCGGGGCGGTGTGGCGAAAGGCAAGGACAATCATGTGTTCTGCGACACATTGCCCGTAGAGTGCGGTGTAAACCGTGTGATGCTGCGCTCTCTTACCAAAGCCGGCAACGTCGCGCTGACGGCCAAAGCCGAGGGAATGGCCGATGCCAAGATCACTTTCACCACGCATCCCGTTGCCGTCGAGGGCGGACTTGCCACCTATATGCCGTCAGACGGACTCAAATGTGTGCTCGACCGCGGCGAGACACCGTCTGCACCGTCGTTCCGTCAGTGGCGCCGTGGTGTGGCGATAGAGTCGGCCCGTGCCGGAAGCGGAAACGACCCGCGCCTCAGCTACGATACGTTTGAGAACACCTCGTGGGATAGCGGCAACAAGCTCGACGAGGCATGGATTACCTATACGCTTGCCGAGAACACACGGATAGACGATATCTGCATCAAGATGAAAGGATTCCGGGCCACGACTTACCCGATAGCGGTTTACGCAGGCGATGTCAAGGTGTGGGAGGGCTGGACGCCAAAGTCGCTCAGCTACATCCACATACCGCTCAAAGACGCTCCCGTATCGAATGTATACACAATCCGCTCGCTTGGTTCGAGCACCACGAAAGACGCTTTCGGGGCGGTGCAGGAACTTGACAGCAAGAACAATGAGAAGAAGCAACGCGGCAACAACGCCTTGAAGATAATCGAGATAGAGTTTCTTAAAAACCTCTGATAAGCGGTTTGATATGTTATAAACGGATATAAAAAAACTACGCGCCGCCATACGTATGGCGGCGCGTAGTTTTTTTGTTTATGCCCTAAATGACACTTTGCTTATACAAGCGAGGCTTATATCACAGTGTCGTATCTATCGCTTTTATGGTGCCGTCGGCGTTAAACTCCATTTTGTCTATGCACACTTCACGGTTGTAACCGGCCGACCATCCCAATTTTATGGCCTCCGGACGTGCGAACCGGTGATATACTATCCGCCAGTCGTCCGAGTCTGGCAGTCGCAGTATGGAATGATGCCCTGTGCCGAAAATGCCTTTTGCCGGGTTTTGGCTCAGTATCACTGTGCGTTCCTGCCGTGCCGGCTTGCCGCCGCGTGTGAACTCGGTGGGAGAGTCGCTGATAAGATAGCGTACGCGGTAGTTGGCACTGCGTGTGTCGTTCTCCGACCACATGAAGTAGTACACCCCGTTGCGCTCAAACACGTATGTACCCTCGTTGTAGTTGTATCTCGCTTTGTCCTTGCGGTCTATCAGGACCTTGGTAGACACGATGCTCTTCATGTCCTTGCCCAGTTCCGATACGGCGAGAAAACCGTTGCCCCAATAGAGGTAATACCTTCCCGTCTTAGGGTCTTGAAACACGTCGGGGTCTATCACCTGTCCGCCCTTCATGCCCTCGGGCCTGCTGTCGAGCAGCGGCTTGCCCAGCGCGTCGCGGAACGGCCCGGTAGGATTGTCGGCCTCCGCCACGCCTATCTTGCCCTCTGCCGTGAAGTAATAGTAATACTTAAACTTCCTCTTTCCTTTCTTGTGTTCTATGATGCACGGCGCCCAGAGGCATTTGTTTGCCCATGCGCAGTCCTTTTCGAGGTCGAAGATTACGCCCTCGTCCGTCCAGTTCTTCAAGTCGTCCGACGAGTATGCCTTCGCATCGTGGTTTTGCCAGCCCTCCTTACCGTCCGTCGTGGGGTACAGATAGTACTTGCCTGTCTTCTCGCTATACATTATCTCGGGATCGGCAAACAGCCCCGGTATCACCGGATTTTCCACGTTCGGTGCCACGTGCTTGCTTTGCAGCCCGTCCGACCAGGCCTGCAACCGGTCGTATTCATCTTTCGTCAGTCTCATGAACGATCCGTGCTGCGGGCCGTTCACACCCTCTATGTCCTGCGGATTGCTGAAATTGCGCATGTATTTGTCGGCCTTGCAGATGCGGTAGCGTTTCGGGTTAGACGAATATTCGATGTACCCGATGCGCCATGTCGAGTCGCCGGCGAGCTGGAACGCCGACACACCCTCGCATTTTTTCTTGCCCTCGAAGTCTATGTAGTCGTCAGCCACAGGCTCGCTCCACGGTCCGGTGAGCGCTTTTGCCGTGGCGGTGAACAGTCCGGGCTGTCCGCCCTCTTTCTTTATCATCATGTGGAACAGCCCGTCGGCTTCAAGATAGTTTATGTCGGCGTCTATCGTGGCATATCCCCAGTCGAACATCAGTCTCGGCTTTGTCAGCGTGGTGAAGCTCTCGTCGGCGTAAGAGTAGTACATACGGTCATATTTCTCCTCGGCCCTGTTCCACAACGAGTAGTAAATGAAGTATCCGCCCCGTCGCCCGTCGCCCCACTCATACGTAGGGTCCCAGAATATTTGCGGAGCCCACACACGGTTTACCGTGCTCCAGTCCTTGTACACGTCCGGTGAGTCGGGGTCGCTGAATATGCCCGGGCCTTTGCGGAAGTCGAAAGTCACCGACTTCCAGTTAATCATGTCGTCGCTCGTCAGCAGGTCTATTCCGTAGTTGTCCCACTTCTTGCTCTTCGCCACGCACATGTCTGTCGTCACCATCAGATAGCCTGTGCCGTCGTGCTTGCGGCAGATGTAGGCGTCGCGTGTGCCGCCCTCTATGCGTGCGTGCTCTGACGGCGGGAACACCGGGTCGCCGTTTATCAGGTCGTGGAAGTGCAGGCCGTCGCGGCTCAGGGCGTATGCCGTCCACTCTCCGCGTCCGCTCATGTGGCAGTACAGATAGCCGTAGTCTCCCTTTTGCAGGTTTTGCGCCGGGAGCATAAGTGGAGACATTGCCGCCGCGAGCGCCATGCCCCACTGTCTTATCAGTCTTTTCATTGTCAGTTGGTATTTAATTGTTTTATGTTATTTAGTGGATATCCTGCCGGCAGCCGGTGAAGAAAGTGCCGTTTATTGCAGAGTCAAACTCAAAAGCTATGTCTTTATGAGCATACGTTTCGCCATATCGCCCTTTTCTCACAACAAGCCCTATCTATCGCATTTGTGCGTTCAATCCATTCTGAAGCACTAAGTACAAAAGAAGGCAAACCCGCACTTTTTCTAAAGTGGTCAAATCCGGCCACTTTAAAATCCGGATTGCGAATCACTTCCCAAGTCCCGGGAAATTCAATGGTATGGCGATTTCTTATCCGGTTCTTGATTATATCTGCAGACCGACTGTCTCCATCTTTGGCAGAAGCCCTATCTGTGAGAGAGATATAATCCTGTTCTTCCCATTGTAGAGCTGTTATTCGGGTATTTTGAACCGTTATCTTTGCCATTGGGGCTATGCTTTGGTTTTCAGCCGTAAAGGTAGCTATAATTCACGAGATTATCTCTTTCCAGATGAATAATTTACAAAGATGGGAAATAAAAATCCGATAGCAGATATTGTCTTTTCCGAGGATTGTTATACTTTTGCATAAGAAAGAGTTATTTGACAGCATAGCACCGCAAATCGTTGAAAATCGCACGGCCGCCAATTCGTTACCTCTGTCCCTCAAATACTCCGTTAAATGCTAATTCTTCATACCGTTATATTAAACTGTTCATAATCCTAAGAATAACAAAAGTTTTTTCCCTGTAAACATAATGTCACGTATTTAACACATTCTTTTTTGTTGAAATAGAATTTCGTATGCGATACATGTCGCGATATGAAATGCGATAGAGTGGTTTTTGTCAGTCGATAATCTTGTCTTTTTCTTGCGTCGGGACGCTTGTCGGAGTCCGTTTGGTTGCTAATCGCGTTGCGTTTAGATACTCGTTAGCCTCCGTTTAGCGTCTAAACGCGAGGCAACGGGACGCTAAACGGAAAAAATCTGTCGGGTAGGCGATGTGGATTTGGTAAGGGAAATTATTGTGGCGGGCGTATTGGGTTGATACATTGGAGATTACGTAAAAACCGCTCATAATACGCTTATTTTCGGCCTTCGGCTTTTTATTTTCAAACGGGCAGGTTTTTACAGACACTTTTGTAAATATTATTGATTATATTTAACAGATAGCCGCCAATGCTTAAAAAAGATTAACCACAGGTATAAAAAACACCTTTTTACACATTATTATATATATAATCCCTATATTTGTGGTTGTTAAACCGTATTGTTTACATATATGATGACTCGTTATATGGCTGTCATTGCCGTGCCGCTGCTTGCCATGCTTTGGCCAGTGCGGTTGTCGGCGTCGGAAAAGCTCGATGCCATACGCAGGGCGTTGGAGCGGTCGTCGGTGAGCCGATTGCAGGAAAAAGTGTACGTGCATACCGACAATATGTGCTATTTCATAGGCGACACGCTTTGGTATAAGGCGTATGTGGTGGGCGCGGGAGATCTCCGCCCCACTGACATGAGCCGCATACTTTATGTTGAACTGCTCACGCCCGACGGTATTGTGGCCGAGCGTCAGAGCGTCATCGTCAGCCCCGACGGATTTACCTGCGGTAATTTCGCTATTAAAGACTCGCTATATTCCGGATATTACGAACTCAGGGCATACACCCGGTGGATGCTCAATTTCAACGTGACGGAGCACAGATACACGAAAGACGACGCACACTATTTCTATAACAACAGGATGGCGGCCGACTATTTCCGTCATTGGGAGGGGCTTTACTCCCGTGTGTTTCCCGTATACGAGCGTCCCGACTCGGCCGGCGACTATGCTTTCAAGCGGATGTACAGTCGTCATAAACAACGTATATCATCAGCATCGAAGCCGGCATTGAAAGCCGTGTTTTTTCCTGAGGGCGGCACTATGACTGTCGGCGTGCCCTGTCGTGTGGCTTTCGAACTTACAGACGAGCAGGGAGCCGCTGTCGACATACAGGGTAAACTGACTGGCGATGGAATCAGCCCGACGGAGATTTCCACCACATACATGGGGCGCGGCGTGTTTTCCGTCACTCCTGCGGTCGGTCGCCTCAGAGCGTCTTTCTCGTGGCAGGGACGCGACTACTCGTTTGCCCTGCCAGCCGCTGAGCCGGCCGGAGTGTCACTCCGCCTGTCGGGGCGCGGTGTCGAGATCTCCTCTTCCGGCATGCCTGCCGGCGAATACGGGCTGTCTGTGCTTTGCCGAGGCGTGTTGCGCCATTTCACCACCTTTACCCTTGGTGCCTCGGAGCATGCCTCCCTGACGCTGCCCGACAGCCTGCCGGCCGGTGTGAACGACGTGACGCTGTTCGACGGGAGCGGCCGCATACTCGCCGACCGTCTTTTCTTCGTCCGTCCGGCCGATGGGCAGACAGTGCGTGTGGCTGTGGATGGAAATATCAAAGCGACATATTCACAATATGAGGAAATCACGCTCGACCTTGTTTGCGACCGGACGGCAGGCGGGGCGCCGATGTCCGTGTCCGTGCGGGACGCCGGTACCGACGAGCCAACGTACGACAACGGAAACATAATGACCGATCTCCTGCTTGGAAGCGAGTTGCGCGGGTTTGTGGCCGATCCTTCATATTATTTTGCCGAGGCCACTCCCGAGCGCGACGCGGCTCTCGACCTTCTCATGATGGTGCAGGGCTGGCGGCGGTATAAGTGGAGCGAATATGCCGATACGGTGTTCCGGCCGTTGCGTTATACACCTGAAAAAACACTCACAGTGGAAGGTAGCGCGCACAAGTCTCTCGCTGTTTACGACGTGGAGAACGGAGAGGCGAGGAATTGGAGGTACGGACAGTTTAATGTGGGCATAGCCACCGATACCGCCGTGGGCGTGCAGAATGAGAATTTCGAACTGGGCGACATATCGCAGGTGAACGGGCATCTGGGGGTGAACCATCCCGACTTGAAAAAAGAAGTACTGGTGGAGGCCGAGATAATATTCGGTACCGAGGTGCTCGGCGGCACGCAACTGACGCACGACGGCGGACGTTATCTCTTTGAGATACCGCCATACTACGGCGAGGCGATATTGAAGATGAAAGCCTATAAGGAGAAAGACTCGCTGAGGCAGAGCATGACATCGAGGAAAGTCAAGGGTATGATGGATGATACCGCCATGCCGGACTACTATGTGAAGCGAGATCTTTTTTACCCGATATATTCGGACAAGTACGACTATTACCGTACACACGCTCCTGAGAATTACGGTGGCGGGGCGATGCCTGACGGGTCGGGAGACTCTCTGCTGTCCATGGAGCGCGGCGTGCACATGCTCGGCAATGTCAGCGTGAGCGGTCGTCGGCGGGGCAGGCGTGGCATCGACTTCGAACAGCCGGCGTGCGTGACCGACGTATACGAACTGTACAACAACATCACTGACTACGGCCTGAGCTACGGGATGTTCGACAGGCGTATGTTCCCGGTGCAGGTGGCCCGTTTCCTCTACGGCAACATGGGGAGGCGGAACAGGTTTAACATCGACTCGCGGATAGACGGATATACCTATTTCAGAAGCTATGTTCCCGATATGGAAGATGCGGGAAAGGCATGGACAAACCGCAATGAGGACGCGCTGTTGGACGACCTCGGGTTGCGGCGGCTGCGAGAAGTGAGGATATACAGCGACTATGAGCCGCGCAATGAGGACATTCCGATCGAGCAAGACCGGTATAATGCCGACGTTACTGTCGAGATGGTGCCCTTTGCCGATGACGCGGTTCAGCCGGCATTCCGTGACCGGCACATCATATTGCCCGGTCTGAACGAACCGGCCGATTTCTATAATCCCGATTACAGCGTGACGCGTCCGGCTGAGCCTGCCGATTATCGCCGCACGCTCTACTGGAATCCCAATGCCCATGCCGATGCCGACGGGCGGTTGAGGTTGAGGCTTTTCAACAACGGCAAGACCTCGGCCTTAAAAATATCCGTGGCGGGAATAACCCCTGACGGACGGTTTATGGTATATTGGAAGTAGGTGTGTTTTTTGTTTTTTTGAAACTAAAAAATGACAGGGAGCAACCGTAGATTGAAAAAAAATGCTTACATTTGCGGCTCGATGAAGTGTCACCGTTCTTGTGGCGTGGTACCTTGACGGAAACACGTGCCTGCCGCCACTCGATAATCCCTTATATCCTGACAATTAAAATATTAACTAACCAACGATAACATGAGAAAAAAACTATCTCTCTTACTTTTGCTCGGCATGGCGTTTGTCGGTGCATGGGCGCAGCGTGCCACGGACGTGATTGACCGTGGGCTTGTGGCCGTGAAATATATCGGCGGCGTGTATTGCAGCTGGCGTATTCCGGCAGAGGAATACTATGATGTCACGTACAACATATATCGTGACGGCAAGAAACTGAACGATACTCCGCTGACGGTGTCAAACTATCGTGACAACGGCGGGACGAGCACCGCCAAATACACGGTGGAAGCCATCGTGCGCGGCAAGTCGCAGGGGCAGTGCGCTCCCGTGACACCGTGGAAGAGCAACTATCTCGAAGTGAAGATGAATCACGGGGCGCTCACGAGTACATATATACCAAACGATGCCTGCGTGGCCGATGTCGACGGGGACGGACAGTTGGAGATATTGCTCAAATTCGACAACCAGAACGATATCCAGAACGGATACAAGCCGAACGGACATAACGGTGAGTACGCGATAGTGGAAGTGTACAAGCTGGACGGCACAAAACTGTGGTGGCTCGACTTCGGACCCAATATGGCCGACTTCCAGAACAACGAGAACAATATCGTGGCATACGACTGGGACGGCGACGGCAAGGCGGAGGCCGTGCTGCGTGCCGCCGACGGCACCACCATCCACATGGCTGACGGCACAACATACGTTGTGGGAGACAAGAGCAAGAACTACCGTCCGGCAAGCGGCGGAGGCGGCGTCAATTTCTTCATGCACGAAGGAGACGAGTTTCTGCTGTATCTGAACGGAGCTACAGGAAAACCGTATCAGGTGATGGAATACCCGCTGAGACGCCTCGAACCGGGAGAGACAGACCTCAACAAGGCCTGGGGCGACGGCTACGGACACCGCTCTACGAAGCACTTCTTCGGAGCGCCGGTGCTCGACGGGCGCAAGGCGAGCATATTCCTCGCACGCGGTATTTATACCCGGCATAAGATGATTGCGCTCGACGTAAATCCGGCCACGCACGAACTGACCGAGCGTTGGCGCTGGAACTGCAACACGCCGGGCTCGCCGTGGTTCGGACAGGGTTATCACAACTATGGCATTGCTGATGTGGACTGGGACGGACGCGATGAGATCGTATTCGGCTCGATGGTTATCGACGATAACGGCAAGGGACTCTCTACCACAGGCCTGGGACACGGCGACGCGCAGCATTGCAGCGATTTCGACCCGTACATACACGGACATGAGATTTTCGCCTGCAACGAAGATCGTCCTGGAAACAATTTCCGTGACGCCACGACATCTAAGATTTACTATCGCTATTCGGCAACGGAAGACGACGGACGTGCCATAATGGGCAATTTCAGCAACAGCTATCCCGGCGCGCAGGGAACATCGTCACGCGACGGATCGCTGATAAGTTCGGTGACACACGCGGCGATACCTGGCGGCTCTAAAGCCGACATAGCGCAGAACATGCGTATATACTGGGACGGAGACTTGTGCTCGGAGACGTTCAACTATGAGAACGGCAAGAACACTGCCGGTGCCATATACAAGCCGGGACACGGAAAGATTGCCACGCTCGGCGGCAGTATGACAAACAACGACACGAAAGGTACGCCGTGTTATCAGGGCGACATCTTCGGAGACTGGCGCGAGGAGGTGATAATGCGTACCGCGTCTAACAACATACGCATATATACCACGGATGTGGAGACTAAGTGGCGCAATTACTCATTGTGGCACGACCATCAGTACCGTCAGGCGATGGTGTGGCAGATGTGCGGTTACAACCAGCCGCCCCACACAAGCTATTTCCTCGGTGAGCTGGAGGGAATAACGGTGGCTCCCGCCCCGCTTACCATGACGGGACGCACCGAGATTAAAAACGGGGCCGTGATAGGCGGCGGTGAGGCAGACAAGCATATAATGATGTGCGAGACGGGAGACATGACAGTGTCCGTGAGCGACGGTGCCGCTCCTTATATCTTTACCGACAACGCCCCGACATGGGTCCAGGGAAATGACGACAACGACAGGATAGCCACAACCGAGTACACGCACACGCTTACGGGCGGCGCTTTCACAGGCGGAATGCGGCTTGTGAAGCAGGGCGACGGTACACTGCGGCTGCCGAAAGTGACACAGACATATACGGGAGAGACAAACGTTTGGGCGGGAACGCTCGCTTTCGACGGTACGATGCAGGCAAGCCGCGTGTGGCTCAACCGTCACGCCACGCTTGTGTCCGACGGCGGAAAGTTCATGAATGGCATCAAGGCCGACTACAATGCGACCATCGTACCCGGTGGAAAGAATAAGAAAGGAACGATAGAGACCGATTCGCTGTGGCTTAACTTCGGCTCGGTGGTACTCTTCGACCTGTATGGCGAGGATGTGACGGCAGACGTGGTGAAAGCCAGGACGATGGTGATAGAGAAGAAAAACTGGACCAACGGTCCGGCATACTCGACTCCCGTATTCAGGTTTGTGAAGCATCCGGCTGCCGGAGAGGGCAATGTGGCCAACGGCCGCTACCTCATCGGTGAGGTGGAGAAAGTGGCGGGCAATCTCGCCGACGTGCAGATAGAAGGGCTCAACAGCCAGAAAGCCACTTTGGCTTTCGAGAACGGAAAGCTGTATGTGGTGATAGAGAACTATGTTGCCGGCGACGTCACATGGATCGGAAGCGTGGACGGAACATGGGATGTGGACGTTACGGCCAATTTTGAGGAGAAAGGAACCGGCGCCAAGCGTTCGTTCGTTCCGGGAGACAATGTTATTTTCGACGATAACGCACAGTCGGCTACCGTCAACGTGTCGGGTACGGTGGCTCCGAAGAGCGTCGTTTTCGCAAACGAGACGAAGACGCTGACAATCACCGGCGACAGTATCGTGGGTGAGGGTACGGTGACAAAGACAGGTGCCGGAACGGTGAATATAAATAATCTGAACCGTGTGGGCAACACGGTGATTGCCGGAGGAAAGCTTACAGTGGCCTCACTTGCCAACGCGATAGGACAGGATGTCGGCTCGTTGGGAATGATAGACAAGACCATAACCATATCTGGAAACGCCACTCTCGGTGTCAGCGCGAACTCGACATCGGGGCAGACCGTCATCGTGGGCGAGGGTGGAGCGACGCTCGACATTCCGACCGGCATATCCCTGACAATGGCTTCGGGAATAAAGACGGCGGCAAGCAACGCCGTTCTTACCAAGTCGGGAGGAGGAACGCTCAATCTCGGCAACGGCAACGGTGTGTCACGTCTTCTGATTACAGGCGGAGTGGTGAACGCATCGGAGAGCGGCGAGGTGACACAGCTTCCCGCCACGGTGGAATTCCACGGCGGCAAACTTTACGATCCTAACAGCGAGGGATTACCCGGGACAAAGAACAGGACCAACTTCGTGGTAACGGAAGGATATTCCGGAACGTTGTATGCCGACCCGAGGTGCGATTACAGCGGTACGCTCACCGGTGCGGGCACATTCTATATATATGCGGCCGGAGTGCGTAATTACTTCAAGGGCGATTGGAGCAATTTCGAAGGAACGATAGTTCCGGGCTACAGCAAGCGCGGAACGTACGACCCGTCTTTCGACTTCAGCAACTCGAAAGGACTCGGCAAGGCCACATTGCAGATGAATGAGGGCATCGAGTTCAAGAATAACGGCAACAATGTGGCTGTGGCAAACATCACCGGCAAGGGAACACTGAGCGGAACGGGTATCTATATTATCGGAGGAACGGGTGAGGACATAATGTTCCAAGGCTCGATACTTTCTCCGGTGAGAAAAGCCGGAACTGGTACATGGACTTTGTCTAATACGACGATGCAGAAAAACATAGGAACGATAAATGTGGACGGAGGTTATCTGTATCTGAATACCTATAACTCGACGGCATCGCTTGTGGGCAAGAACCCGATAAACGTGAACAACGGCGGTACCATAAACGGTTCGGGAACGGTGGGTACCCTGAACGTGAACAGCGGCGGCACAATCACTCCCGGACGGACCACCACTGCCGATGTGTCGGGATTCATAGCCGCAGAGGGCAATCTGACGGCAAACACCGGCTCGGTGGTAAATCTCAATATTAAGAACGCCGCAAACTCGGCCTCGTCACGCTCGTTCCTGAAAGCAGACGGAACGCTGACTCTGAACGGAACGCTGAATATCAGCGTGAGCGAGAGCTACCGACCCGCCGCAGGCGATGAGATAATACTTTGGACGGCTGGCGCATTTGCGGGAAATCCTATGTTGAACCTGCCGGCACTGCCGGAAGGCTATGAATGGGATACGGCGGAACTGTTCAAGCCAAGCGGCCTGTTGCGCGTGAAAGGTACTGACGGAATATTGTCGATAGGTTCCGCTGCCACCGTCCGTTGCCGTGTGTACACTGCCGGCGGCCTGTTTGTGGGCGAATTTGAGGCAAAAGCCGCCGATGTGGTCGCGGAAGCGCGCAAACTCGGACTGGAACCGGGTACGTATATAGTGCGTGCGGCATCAGACAAGGCAACAAGGGCAATCAAGGTGGTGATAAGATAGGAACTCCGGATTGTCACGGATGATATAGTACAAAAAGGTTATTGTCGTAAGACTGAATGTTAGGCGGTTGCCGGCAATAACCTTTTTTTATTTAAATCACATTGCGTGCCCATTGATGCCATAGGCAAGGACCATTGACGGATGTGTGATTTTAAAGTTAAAAAAGCAAAATTCGGTGGTGTAAACGGATAAAAAATCATATATTTGCAACCGAATATTATTCATTACAACTATTATCAATTTATCTATTAACTTAAATATTAAACAAAACAAAATGAAAAAACGATTACTTTTAATGTTTGCCGCAGCTATTGGTGCGGTGGGATCGTTTGCTTATGAGGTGGGTCAGTATGTGTACACACCCAATGGCCGATTCCAAATCATCGGTAAGAACCTGTTGACAAACGGAGATTTCTCCAAGGGCATGGAAGGTTGGACAAATGCGGGCGGTGAGCCGTTGTCCGCCGATACATTCGCGGTAAGCAACGACGGACCCGGCGGTATGGCGTGCCTGACGGCCATTGCGGGCGGAATACAGAAGTCTGACGGTTTTGCCACATCAACAAACTTCAGACAGTCTGTCGCTGTACAGGAGAACACCACTTATATCGTGACTTACAAGGCAAAGGCTTTTGTCACGCCGCGTATCTCCTCTGTCTCGCTTGACCGTAACAACAACTACCAGAATGTGTTTGTAAACGATGACGGGGCATGGCCTATGACAAGAAATGATGAAGACAGAGCGAAAATCAAGGCCAGCATATTCAGCTTCGGGACATGTTCGGCCGACTGGTACGAGAGGACGATGGATTACAGGGCTGATTCTGCCGTGTATCTGAACGTGTTCTTCTTCAACCTTGTCGTAAACGACTCTTATACTGACTTCGGTATATATGAAGCCAAGCAGGTAGGTGACGACCGTATAATCAAGGATGCGATAAGCCAGATCGAGTTTTATAAGAATGACGAGGCAAACTTCCCCAATGAGCGTGATTTGCTCGAAGAGCCGCTTGCCGACCTGAAAGGATTAGTGGGGGGGGAAATGACTGTGGCTGACGTAGAGTCTTTCATGGATGGAATATTCGGTGAGGGTGGCCCCGTATCCGAATTCCTTAACGCCAACTCGGCGGACGCGTCTCCTTATTTTACCAACTTCACTTTCGACGACCTGGCTAAAATCAATCCCGGTAAAGGTATCGCTAAGGGCTGGACATCATCGACAGGTAATGAAAGATGGGGCGTCGCAGAGCCGAAGTATAACTTGACGACCAATCACCTCGTTGCCGAAATAGGCGCGAACTATGCTTTGAATACAAGCTCTTTCTCGCAAGGTCAGGATCTTCCCGCAGGCAAATATCTTTATATAGTCCGCGGTATGGCCAACAAGTATTTCCAGGACGGAAAAGGTAGCAAAAGCAACTATTATCATATAGACTTCCATTCTCCTGTTGACGGCTTGAAGTATTTTATCAATAATGATACCATCGCGATGGAGAACGTTGAGTGTGGAAGAGCCAACGTATATATGCACGTTTTTGATATTAATGAGGACGGTGTTAAGACAATCGGTTTCACATATCCGACAATAGGTCAATGCGAATCAGGAAGTTATGAAGGTTACAGCGGTGGCGGCCGTATAGACTTTGACAATGTCGAGATTCGTGTGTTGGGTATGTCTGAGGCGGAATTGCAGGGTTATTTCCTTAAAGGAAAACTTGCCGCTTCACGCAATGCTCTGAGAGTGATGACAGACTCTGCAATCGTTGTCGCCGATAAGGATATGTATGTATTCGGCAAGACTGTTCTTCGTGACTCCATCGCTGTGTCAGAGGCTGTTTATGCCGCAAACACGGATCTTACACAGGAATGTATCGACGCGTTGGATAAGCAGATGAACTATATGCGTGACGCTATCCGTGCTCTTTATACTCTTAACACAGAGTATGTTCAGCTCGGTAATGATATAGCGGTGTGCAAAAACGAACTCGCGGACGAAAACCGTCCGAAAGGTAAGGAAGAATTCGGCGCTGCCATTAAAGTAGCTGAGGATTATTATAAAGCTCAGATAGAGACAAGCCGTGACTCGGCAGAGCTTGTAAGACAGGATGTTGTTTTGATAGAGGCCCGCATGGCTTACGGTTTGGCTAATGCTTCTGTTAAAACACCGGCAGAGATTGTTTTGGTAAACAACTCATTCCAAAAGAAGAATACCGAGGGTTGGACAGAGGACGGAGGAGCGTCTTCTCCCGGAAAATCTAATTGGAAGTTCCAATCAAATGGAGATTTTACAGACGGATATTGCGCATACTTCAACAGAGGAAGAACAGCGACAGACTACAAGTGGGCTTGGCAGGATGTTGACGCTCCGAGAAACGGTGTATACATGTATGTCGCCGAGTGTGCCGTAAACAATAGTAGCTGGACTGATACAACAGGCGTACATTCTGATACATACCTGTTTATGAACAACGATTCTATTGAGGTGTATACTCCCGGAATAGGAGATGGTAACTCAATGGCTTTCCCGGGTCATGTAACCAAGTTCTCCATAATAACTAAGATTGCCGACATTAATGCGTTGGAGACTCCCGGTGTAATCCGTGTAGGTTTGGAGAAGCCAATGAGAGAAGAGAATGCCGTTCAGCTTGGTCTGATTTACTTCGGTTCTTCACATCTCTACTATCTCGGTTCTATCGAGGATTATGAGACAGGTATCTCTGATGTAACAGCCGCTGAAAACATGAACCGTGGCGACATCTACAACCTCAATGGTGTTAAGGTACGTGCCAATGCAACATCTCTCAAAGGTCTTGCTAAGGGTATCTACATCATGAACGGTAAGAAATACGTTGTAAAATAAATTCGGATTATAATAAGCCATTAATAATCATTTGAGTTTATGGCGGGGTAAAGGCATTGCTTTTCCCCGCCTTTTTATTTAAGTTTTTATATTAAGAATAAACCT
The DNA here is from genome assembly GCF_013166535.1 of Prevotella sp. PTAC. NCBI lineage: Bacteria > Pseudomonadati > Bacteroidota > Bacteroidia > Bacteroidales > Prevotellaceae > Prevotella > Prevotella sp. PTAC. The sequence continues at coordinate 139,478 of NZ_JABKKK010000002.1, read as the reverse complement.
GGGCAATGAAAAAACTTTATTATTATTTATCTGTTTTACACAATGATTAGTTATGGAATGTACGATGCTTCATGGGGTGGTTAACTATGATAATTTCTGACGTTGTTTTGTGCGTTTGATAAGATAATAATAGTGTTGTGATAATCATATTTTGATAATATTGAGCGTTGTTCGTTTAATATATTATTTTTTATAAAAATTTATTGTTTATGAATTTATTTTATATTATCTTTGTGGCTAAATCTATAGGGGGCATTGTGCCCGTCTTGAAACTACTGCAATAAAATAATAACTTATTAATTAAAACTTTATGAGAAAACTCATCTTTTGTTTTTCTTTTGTCTGCATGGGAGTATTGTCTTCTTGTGTGGACAAGAACGAACTTGTGGATGAAGAATCGTTACCGGGATGGCTTGGCTCGAGTATATACGGCGAGTTGAAAAATCCGGATCCCGGCAAGGGACTTACCGGTTCTTTTAAAACATATCTTCGTTTGGTCGATGATTTGGGATATACCGAGACGTTGAGTCGTACGGGTAGCAAGACCGTATTCCCGGCAAACGACGAGGCTTTTGCCCGCTTTTTCGCCAGTGAGACATGGCCGGGCGTGAAAAGATATGAAGACCTTTCAGCAGCCCAGAAGAAAATGCTTCTGTATTCTTCGATGCTTGACAATGCGCTTCTCATCGGTATGTTATCCAATACAAGCTCTTCCACGGGTGTTGTTCAGGGACGTGCGTTGAAGCATGCCACATCTACAAGTGTTATCGATACCGTTACTTCATACCAGACACTTCCTGCCATTTTGGCTGCTTACGGAGAGAATAATCCTAACTGGACAAGATTTCAGAAAGGAGTGGCCGTGGTCTCAGACGCGACAAAGCCCATGTTGGTGCATTTCACCCGTGAGTATATGCTCAACAATAGTATAACAACTGCCGGCTCTAATAACGATTTTTCGCTTATTACCGGAGGAGACTACAAGGAAGGTGATGCCTACATATTCGGAGAAAGAGTGCTCGCACAGGATGTTACCTGCCAGAACGGATATATACATCAGGTGCAGGATGTGATAACACCCCCGGGAAACATGGCGCAGGTATTGAAGAGGACTCCCAATTTGTCTCTTTTCAGTCACATGCTTGACCGTTTCGCAGTACCGGTATTCAACCAGAAGGTGACGAATGACTATGCCGATTGGTATAATTCGCAGAAAGCTATAGGTGCCATACCGGCCGACCAGATGGCTCCCGATTCGATATTTGAAGTCCGTTACCAAAGCCGCTTGTCGCAAGGAAACGCCGCTTTTGATAAAGATGTGAATGGCGCTGACGTGATAAATGAATATCTGTTGAATCTTGATCCGGGATGGAACGAGTTTTATGTAGCGCCGACGCAAAGCGGCCAGCCTGAAACATTCCTTACGGATCTTGCCGTGGCATTTGCTCCGGAAGATGAGGCCCTGATAAAGTATTTTACAGAGGATGAAGGCAAATCTATAATAGATACTTATGGCTCACTGCCTAATACGAAAGAAAACTTAAAGCGCAATCTTGACGATGTTCCGATGAATATCCTTGCGAAGTTCATATCCAATATGCTGAGAACATCTTTTGCCGCGGCAGTTCCGAGTAAGTTCAACTCTATCGTTGATGACGCAAAGGACCTGATGGGTATAACACTTGATGACATCAAGAAAAAGGATGATAACAGTTACGATATAAAGATTGCCAATAACGGTGTTATCTATACGACCAATAAAGTGTTTGGCCCGAAGGCTTATGTTGTGGTCTCGGCACCGGCTTTGTTTAACAAAGAGATGCACATGATAAACTGGATCATACAGAATCAGACGTTTAATAACGCATTCGCCCTTGGTTTGGACTTTTATGCCTATTTGTTGACGACGTCATCAAACTATGCCTTGTTCCTTCCGACTGACAAGGCTTTTGACGCTTATTATCTTGACCCGGCATCTTTGATAAAAAGAAACGGACAGTTGGCAGGTTCTCCTTACGTATATCATTATTATTATTCTCCGACTTCCAAGTCGGGTATAGGTGTTTCCAGGTGGAAATATGACATACAGACAGGTGTGGCGTCTGACTCCGTCATATTCGAAATAGAAGGTGCGGCGAACCAGACAAACTGGCCTGTTGTCAAGTCACACCTGTCTGATATCGTGCAGTATAACACTGTGGTATTGAAGGATGGCGAGGTGCTTGGAAACAATAAGTATTACAAGACCAAGCACGGCGGTACTGTTATCGTGGATATGAACAATAAGACAGTCGTGTCAGGAAACCAGATTAATGGCGTGATGCCGGTATCCAACATAACGGAAGAATATATCCAGAAGAACGGTCGTTCATATTCGATAGACAGGCTTATACAAGGCCCGACAAAGAGCGTGTACGGTGTATTGAGCGAGAATCCGCAGTTTAGCGAGTTCTTCGAGTTGTGTAACGGTTTCGATGATGATATTCTTGACTGGGCCGGAATTTCCAAATCGAAAGATCCGCAAACCGGTATTTATGCCGTTGACAGATATAAGGTATTCTACAATCCTAACCAGCGTAATGCGAAAAAAGGGTGTATAGACCTGAATGTAAAATTCTTCAACAGCTATAACTATACTGTATTCGCGCCTAACAATGAGGCCATGAAGTTCGCTTATGAGCATGGTCTGCCTAAGTGGGAAACGATAAACGAACTGTATGTCAAGTTTGCGGAACAGGAAGAAGAGACGGATGATGCCATAGAGGCCAAAAAAGAGGTTAGGGCCATGGTTGAGGCAATAAAGGCTTTTACACGTTATCATTTCCAGAATACTTCCGTTTATGTAGATAATGAGGTTGAAACAGGTAATTTCATTACATTCTTTGTCAATGACAATAGCATAAGTCAGGAATTGAGTATAAGTGGCGGCAACGGACAGATAATAATCAGGGATGCCACGGATGAGCGAAAGGTAATATCGGCATCGACCGGTCTTGTCAATGAAATGGCCCGGGAGTTCGAATTTGTCATGGAAAATACTTCCAAGGCATCGTATGCAAGTTCGTCTTCGTTCGCTGTCGTTCATGAACTTACGAAACCTCTGAGCTATAACAAGGCTGTTGATTACAGCAAGGGAAGTACAGAAGTTTCCGCTTCAAAGAATCACAAGTAAATCGCAAGCCGAGAGCAGAAACAAAATTTATTTTGACTATGCCGAGGCGCAGCATTTATTGTAGATTAATAAATCTAAAATAATAAAAGTAAAGATATATAATATGCCAAAGATAAAATTAATGCTTACTGCCATTTTGCTTGTCATGGTACAGGCTGTGATGGCGCAAGGGCAACGAATATCAGGTACGATAACAGATAATTTCGGACCTGTTATGATGGCGAATGTTGTTGAGCGTGATGCCAACAACCGTATCGTGACGGCAACGGTGACGGATGTCAACGGTAATTTCTCTATGGTTGTCAAGAATCCGAAAAACAAGTTGGTTATTTCCTATGTGGGAGCCAAGACGAAAGTATTGTCCATCGGTACACGTACGAAATTTAATGAGAACCTCTCTTCGCAGACAACAGTGCAAGAAGTGAAGGTCGTCGCGAAGCGCAAGTCTAATTCCGGCGGTCTTTCCATTCCGAAACGCGAAGTCTCCGTGGCTCAGCAGACAATGGATATGGCCGATGTTGAAGGACTTTCCTTCACCAGTGCTGATGAGGCATTGCAGGGTAAGATAGCGGGTCTTGATATTGTGGTCGGTTCCGGTAACCTCGGTTCCGGTACCCAGATGCGTTTGCGTGGTGTGACATCAATCAATGGTAATAAGAATCCTTTGATTGTCGTTGATGACCAGATTTATGACGCTCCTGATTTTGATGCTGAAAATGCTACTGACGAAGATTATGCTTCTCTGCTTTCAGTGAATGTGGAAGACATCCAGAGTATCACGGTCCTTAAAGATGCCGCTTCCACTGCCATTTGGGGATCGCGCGGCGCAAACGGTGTAATTGAGATAAAGACAAAGCGTGGCGCACGCGGAAAGACAAGGGTCAATTTCTCGTATAAGTTCACCGGCAACTGGCAGCCCAAGGGATATGAGCTTCTCAATGGTGACAATTACTCCATGCTTATGAAGGAGGAAATATATAATCCGACGCAGCAGTCTGACGCTACGATTAATATCAATGAGTTGAACTATGTAAAGAGTTGGGGCGACTATGAGAATTGGAACAACAATACGGATTGGGTAGACGCTGTCACCCAGTTCGGACAGATGCATAGCTACAACCTGAACCTCACGGGTGGTGGATCGAAAGCAAACTTCCGTATATCAGCCGGATATGACCATCAGACGGGTACTATCATAAAGCAGACATTGAATCGTTTTACGACACGTCTTGCCCTTGACTATTTTGTAAGTGAGCGGATCAAGTTCATGACAACATTTGCTTTCACTTATACCAATAACAATAAGAATTACAGCGACTTGCTCGGTCTGGCCCAGAAGATGGCTCCCAATATGAGTATATATCGTCAGGATGCCAACGGTGAGGATACGAATGAGTATTATATAATGAATCCGAGTTCGGGCGTACGTAATCCGTCATCGGAGGAGTTGAAAGATATACGTGCCCTTGGCAATCCTGTCGCAATAGCAAATCTTGCATTTTCAAAAGAGAATGTCTATCGTGTAAACCCGGATTTCAGTCTGCAATATGAATTGCTTGGAATAGAGGAGGGAAAGAGCCGTCTAACATATAAGGGCGACGTGTATTTTGATATTTACGCAAACAGCAAGCCCAGTTATTATCCGGCGGAGTTGTCAACAGACAACATGGATTCAAAGAACTATAACAGGTCGTATAATTTGGAGAGTAACTCAATGGGATTTACTTTCACAAATGACCTTACTTTCACACCGCATTTCAAGAATGAGGACTGGACGGCAACAATGAAGTTCCGTTATCAGATAAAAACAAGTACGAGCAGCCAACAATATGAGACGGGATACCTGACTCCTCCGGGACTCGACAGGCCATCTTTGGGTGTGCTTATTGATGATGGTACAAGTAGCAGTACCGGCAAGTCCAAATCGCAAAGCTGGAGCTATACGGGCCATTTCTCTTACAAGAGCCGTTATTCACTTGGCGTTACGTTGCGTGCGGACGGTGACTCAAAATTCGGTCCTGAGCACAAGTGGGCTTATTTCCCAAGTGTATCCGGACGTTGGAACATTATTGACGAACCGTTTATGAAACCTATTCGTAAGGTAGTCTCGATGCTTGCTTTCCGTCCCAGCTGGGGTAAGGTTGGTAATGCACCGAGTTCGGAATCTTTGTTCTACGAGGCATATAACACTGCCGCCGGAAACTATGGTACAGGTTCCGGTGCTCCCACGACAACAATGTTGCGTTTGAAACTTGATAACCTCAAATGGGAAACAACGACAAGTTATAACTTAGGATTTAACCTTGGATTGCTCGACGATAAGATTGAGGCTGAGTTTGAATACTATAAGAAGACAACAAAAGACTTGCTGATGAAAGACGTGCGCATTCCTTCTACCGCGGGTTATGCAACCTTGGCATATTCGAATGTCGGCGAGATGAGCAATGAGGGATGGGAGTTGAATGTAAGTCTGAATAATATCATAAAGGCAGGTAAGTTCTCTGCCAGTGCCAATATAAACGTGTCTCAGAACTTCAATGAAATCACTGAGATGGATGACAAGGTGTTGGCATCCGTAAATACGGAATGGTCAAACAAGAACGGACTTTATCTGAATCGTGTCCAGGTGGGTAACCCGCTCGGTTCTATTTACGGTTACAGATATAAGGGAGTTTATAAGTATTCTTATGAGTATTTGATAAATTACAGAAAGGAACATCCTTCTGAATTCCCGACCAACGCCTCTTTTGAAAATTGGATCAATCAGCAGCTTGCGGCCGGCAATACTGCGCCTGTGGCAAGAGACAAGAACGGAAAGGTGCTGATGAATGCAGACGGGACACCTATGCACATGGTCTTCGACTATGCCACAAGAAACTATGAGTTCAAGGGTGGTGACGCTATTTATGAGGATGTCAACCATGACGGACAGATAAACAGTCTTGATGTCGTTTATCTTGGTAATTCGATGCCTAAGGTAAATGGAGGTTTCGGATTTACTTTCCGCTATGACAGGTTTACATTGCGTACCAACTTCAACTATCGCTTCGGTAATAAAGTCGTGAATTTCGCGCGTATGGAATTGGAAAAGATGTCAACGGCTTATAATCAGTGCGCTACTGTCAATTACCGTTGGCGTAAGGATGGAGATGACACTCCGATACCGCGGGCAATGTATGGTAATGAGGTCGCTTTCAACTGGATGGGTTCCGACAGATATGTGGAAGACGGTTCTTTTGTCCGTTTCCAATATGTGCAGTTGACCTATGACATGCCGAAAACGATGACAAAGAAGTTAGGTCTTAACACATTCAAGATTTACGCTTCTGCAAATAATCTTTATTGCTGGACCAAGTACAGCGGTTCTGATCCGGAACATTCAGCAAGTGGCTGGGGATTTGCCGAAGATAAGGCAAAGACACCTCGTGCTAAATCGTTCACGCTTGGTATTAATGTAGGGTTCTGATAAACTTGAATTTTAGAAAAGATGAAGACAATGAAAAAATATATATTATTCATATTGTCCGGGTTCTTGACAACATCTTGTATAGACACTGTAGTATTGCCGGATGACATTACTATCGGTGAAGACATGTGGAAGAGCAGGGATGATGTGTCGGCCATGGTTAATAGCGCATATAAGGCCATGTGCTCGGAAGGTGTGATAGAGCGTTGCATCGTGTGGGGTAGTTTCCGTTCAGACGAGTTGAATCCTATCGTGCAGACGTTCAATAACGGCAAGGAAACAGCTCTTAGAGACATAAAAGCCGGTAACATGACCCATAACAACCTGTATGCGGATTGGGCGAGTTTCTATAATGTGATCAATAAGTGCAACCTTGTATTGGAGCGTGCTCCCGGTGTGGTGAACATAGACCCGTCTTATACGGTAAACACATTGAATACTGACAGGTCGCAGATGCTTGCTTTGCGTTCGTTGTGTTATTTTTACCTTGTGAGGGCTTTCCGCGATGTGCCGGTTACGCCGGGTGCTTATTTTGTGAGCAGTCAGAGCTTCGAGATACCCCAGCAGGCGCCTGTTACCGTATTGAACAAGTGTATCGCTGATTTGGAAGAGGCGATAAAGACACCTCTGTCACCATTAGGATATACAGACTGGCGCCGTGTCGGTTATCTTAATCGTGAAGGTATCGCGGCATTGCTTGCGGATGTATATTTGTGGAGAGGCTCTATGACTCATGATGCCGGCGATTACCAGAAGTGTGTCGAGTACTGTGATGTCGTCCTAAATTCAAAGAAGCAGTCGACTTCTGACGATTTCATGTTGCAGGATCGTAAGTGGCCCAACCTCATATATAATGGCTCAGAAGTATATCGTAACGTGTTCATTCAGGGTAATTCCCGTGAGAGTATCTTCGAATTGCAGATGGACGGACGTAATGATGATAATTTCGGTCTGCGTAACAGTTATTGGAATTATGATGAGAGGGCACGTTCAAATGGTTTGATGAGAGCGTCGTTAAATTTCAATGAAGCCGGAGATGATTATATTTATATAAAGGATAAAGATTACAGATGGTATGAGAGTTGTTATAATGTGAAGTCTTCCGACCAGACGGAATTGGATGTCTTCAAAATGGTATCAACCCAAACTACAGGTAATGATGAGACACCCCAAAAGCCTGTGACATCAAAGGTTGCACGTCCTTATGCCGATGTCGGCCAGAACTGGATTGTCTACCGCCTGTCCGATGTTATGCTGATGAAAGCGGAGGCGCTTGTACAGCTCGCGCCTGAGGCGGAAGTCGCTCAGGACGATTCGGAGAGTGCGGTAGGAGAGGCGGATGTCTTGCTGACAGCATTTACACTTGTCAATGAAGTTAATAAGCGTTCGCTTGCGCTGACTACTCTTGGCGATGCCGACACTTTGAAATTCAGCACATATAATACCAAGGCCGCAATGGAAGAGTTGGTTTTGGATGAACGTTTGCGTGAGCTGTGTTTTGAGGGTAAGCGTTATTTCGATCTGATGAGATACAATTACCGTCACGTAGAGGGTATACAGGCGGATAAGATTTTAGCAAATATCAGTTCTGACGCAAAAGCGATGGTAAAGAATTACGGACCAATGATGGAACTTATGACAAGAGGTATGTCCGAGGGCAATGCCGCCGCAATGTTCAAGATGCCGACAGAACCATTCCTTTATTTCCCTGTATTGAATAGTGAGATAAAGGTCAATTCCTTATTGAAGCAAAATCCTGCGTATAAGGAGAATGATGCTTATGTGAAGAATTAATAATGACAATTAATTATGAAAATGAATATATTTAAATCATTGTTAAAGGCTGCGGGGGCATTGTTCTTTCCCGTTTGCCTTACCATGTCATCTTGTAGCGAGGACATCGATGAGTCAAACCTTTATACTTTTACCGGTGAGACAATTGAGGATTTTCTCGTAAATAACGATACGGCATTCAGCAATTTCAATTATATATTGAAGAGAGCGGGCTACGACAGAATATTGAGTTCTTATGGAAGCGGCTCACAGCAATATTATACATGTTTCGCTCCGAATAATGCGGCAGTGGAGAGATATATTGACAGCCTCTATAACGATAAGGAGAGTAAAATAGAGCATAATGGAATGACTGAGAATTCCATTGAAGGCCTGTCGGACAGCCTTTGCGCCGATATTACATTATTCCATATATTGGGAACAAAGAAGCTGACAACAGACATGAACGCTTCTGGTGTCAGGACCCTGCTCGGCCGTACCGTCACGACAACGACACGGGCTGACGGTCTTACGGTGTTGAATGAAGTGGCCGCTATAATCATGCGTGATTATGAAGTGGAGAATGGTGTCGTACATGTCATTGACCATGTGATACCTCGTTCCAATAAGACCATTGTCAGAGAGTTGCAATTGGATACCGCCAGATTCAGCATCTTCTATAAGGCGTTGGAGGCAACAGGACTTATTAATGAGTTGGATGCCGTGAACAAAGAGCTTAAAGCAGAGAAACCGGCTCCCGTGAGTGGCTATTATACTCCGACAGAGTGCAAGGTCGGCTTCACGGTGTTTGCCGAGACAGATGCCGTGTTTGCCAAAAACGGTATCCATACTTTTGACGATCTGGTTGAGAAGGCGAAGGAATGGTATGGAAAGTCCGCTTCCGGAGATAAGAGAACAGAAACGGAAGGCTGGTATGATTATTACAGGAATAACGGTATAACAGTCAGTACAGGTAATGATTATACGAAAGAAACCAATGTGTTGAACATGTTTATGAGATACCATATCTTGAAGGCGGCGGTGTCCAAGGATATTTTGGCCTTGGATCACAATACGGTAACTGGATATGGATATAATGGAGACGTATATGACTATTATGAGACCATGCTTCCCAAGACATTGATGAAGACGTGGAAAGTGAAGAAAGAGAATAAGATTTATATCAACAGATATGTAGAGAACAACACTCTTACCGATGGAGTGGAGACACTCGGTTCGGATGGAATGCACAGGCTCATATATAAAGGTTGTAAAATACAGACAGACTCATTGATAGCCCCTCTTAACGGTTATATATATCCGATAGACGACATTCTGCTTTATAATTCTCAGGTTCCTATGGGAGTCCTGAATGAGAGAATACGTATTGACGCATTGACCATGCTTCCCGAAATATGCACAAACGGATTCCGTGGAATGCACACCGATGAGCTTACAGTGTTGAATGGCGGTAAAGGCGCCGGCCGTGTGCGTTTCCCCGTGGACTATTTTGATAATGTCAAGGTTTATAACGGCAATAATACTCAAATCGACATGAATATTATTGCAAAGACCGGCGACAGTAACTACTCATTATATAGGGGAGACAGTTTCCAGGGTATGGGTATATTTGACTTTGCGATCAAATTGCCGCCGGTTCCGGATGGTCTTTATGAGCTTCGCATAAACCTGGATTGTATGATGCACGGTACGATGCTTCAATATTATCTCGGAGAAACACCGGACATATCTTCAATGCAGCCTCTCGACATCCCGCTGGATATGCGTATACCGCAAAATGATTTTAATGATCCTCGTGTGGTGGATATGGGATGTGTGGATATCTATGCGGATCCCGATGCAAAAGAAGACAGAGGCCTTGAATCGGACAGGGTGATGCGCACCCATAAGTACATGAGGGCACCACTATGTATATGGAGACAAAATGATAACAGTATTGTTTCACGATTCAAATTACACCAGCTTCGCAGAATATTGGATACCCGCGATTTAAAACAGCAGGATTATTGGCTTAGGTTGAAGACCGTTCTTGATGACGGTAATAAGGAACGTAAGTTCCAGATTGATTATGTCGAGTTCGTGCCTGTTAATGTAGCGCAGAATGATCGTTATCTGGAAGATATGTATTAATCTTGGTTCTAAAAATACTAACAGAAATTTATATGAGACGAAATAAATTGATATATTGCATGATGGCGGCAGCGACAATGTTTGCCGCATCATGTTCTGACTTCGATGATTACAACGAGGCCTATACGGGCGGTAATACTGAAAGTCAGCAGACTCTTTGGGATAATATCTCAGGGAACCCGGAGTTGACGCAGTTTGCCGAACTGTTGAAAAAAGGTGGTTATGATGAGGTTCTCAAAAGTTCACGTTTTGTTACAGTGTGGGCGCCGAAAGACGGAACATACGATAATACATCGTTATTGGCGATGGACAAGGAAACTCTGGTGGAGAGGTTCATTAAAAATCATGTGGCCAACTACAACTATAATATCTCTACCGGTGACGAACGCCGTGTATATACCCTCAATGAGAAGTCAATCATTATGGAGAACAACACTTACGGCGGATTGAATATCGAAAAGAAGAATATCCCGAGTGTGAACGGTATTTTGCATATTATCGACGGTTATGCGGAATATCATCCGAATATATACGAATATATATTTGAATCGGGAAGTGACAGTCTGGCTTCTTATTTCAAGCATTTTGAATACTTGTACTTTGACGAGAGCAAGAGTGTCATCGGCCCGATAGATTCGTTGGGTCAGCAGACATACAGTGACTCTGTCATAATAAAGAAAAACAGGCTTACGGACGAGCGTACAGGTCTTCTCAATGCAGAACTGACAAATGAGGACAGTGTCTATACATTGCTTATACCCACAGATGAGGCATATAAAAAATCTTATGACAGAATAAAGAGCTGCTATACCTATCCGAGTGCCGGAAAGATAGAGTATCTGCCATTGACGGAGGATATGGTGGGACAGGCGTTGCCTGTGACCGTGCAGTCCGAGTATGTGTCAGACTCACTTACACGCTTGAGGATCGCAGGCAATCTGCCATTCACTCATACCAACAAGTATAACTCATGGATGCCGGAAGTCGACAATGGCAATGTATGGCAGAGTGATACACTGTGTTCCACTAGATGGAATTTGCTGTCCAATGGGCCTGAAATCCTGTCGCATACGGTCGGTGACGTGCTTAAAATGAGTAATGGATATGTTCGCATAGTCGATACTCTTGCCGTTCATCCATGGGAGTCATGGTGTCCCGAGATCAATGTCGGTATTTTCAGCCAGGATGTTCGCCCGTTGTATTCCGGTTGTACTCCTCCGACTAATTTTAATGTTGTTGGCGGTACTTACGGCCCTGATATCCAACGGTATCTTCTTTTGGATCCGGTTAATGACAGTTCCAGGCCGGAAATGTATTTCAAACTTAACAACGGGGTGAGGTCTGCGGCATATAACGCATATGTCGTATTGTTACCGGAAGTTTATGGTGAGAGTGAAGAAAACAAGATTACTCAGTTTGACGTTAATTTCAGTTACTTCGGCGAAGGAGGTAAGATAGTGGAAAAGAAGTTTGCCAAGCTCATTACCGATTCGGTAAATTTGGGTAAGGTTGATACGTTCCATGTGGGAGAGATTGTATTCCCTTATTCTTATTCGGCAACGGAAGCTTATCCTTATCTTCACTTGCGAATAAACCGTAACAAGTATAACAGCAAGGAGAAGAATTATACCAACAGACTGAAAATAGCCGGTATTATTCTCCGTCCGGTTGAATATGACGAATACTTAAAAAATGAAGAATGATTATGAAGAGCATTATATTTAATATTAAGAAGTCGTTTCATAGAAACGCTTTCTGCCTCATTGCAGTAGGTTTGGCCATGCCTGTATTCGCTCAGGACGAACTTGCCGGTGACGAGGTGGCAGCCGCTCCCAAGCGTCCTAAGGTTGAGCAGGAGAAATATCAGTTGAAGACTGTAAAGGGAGTTATTCTTGATGAAGTCACTAAAAAGCCGTTGGGCGGTATACAGGTGAAAGCACTCGGTAACAGCCGCTACACGGCAATGTCCGACGATGACGGAACATTCACTATAAAGGTACCGGTGTTTACCACCTCATTGTATGTCTATGCACAGGAATTTTCTGCCCAGCAGGTAGGTATAGACGCTGATAAGGAGGATGGACTTGTCGTGTATATGCTCAGCGACAAGTTCCGCCCGATGTATAATGACGGAACCTCAATAACAGCGTCACGTGATTTTACGGCGACAGGAGGTCATAATTTCACGATAGATACGGAAATAGAAAACCGTCTGTCCGGAGATCTCCGTTCCATACAACGTTCGGGAAGTGTCGGCATTGGTAACAATATGTTTATCAGAGGTCTTAACTCCATCAATGCCAGCTCTCAACCGCTTGTAATCGTAGACGGCGTTGAGATGGATATGCAGCTGGGACGTGAAATGTTGCATAGCGGCAACGTTAATAATATGCTGGCGAATGTTATGCCTTCGGATATAGAGAAGGTCACTGTGCTCAAAAACGCGACGGCTCTTTACGGTGCCCGTGGAGGTAACGGTGTTATCCTTATTGACACCAAGCGCGGTCACAGCATGGCAACCCGTATCGATGCCAACATATCTGTCGGCCTGAGTCTCGTTCCGAGATTGCAGAAGATGATGAATGCCTCACAGTACCGTAATTACGCGACAGAGATATTGGGAACGATTGACGGTATCGACAAGAACACCCCGTCTCTTAACTTCCTCAACGATGATCCCAACGGATACTATTATCATACATACCATAATGATTTCGATTGGCAGGACGCTGTTTATCATACGGCTTTGACCCAGAATTACAGTATTAACGTGCAGGGAGGAGACGATGTCGGCATGTATAATCTTTCTGTAGGTTATGTTGACGGCGAGAGTACCGCGAAGGGAAATGACTATAACAGAATGAATGTGCGTTTCAATACGGATATTGATATTTTGAAGAACTTGAAGACAAAGTTCAACATGTCTATATCCCGTACAACGACAAACTCCCAGAACGATGGCGTGCCGGAAGATTTTTCCAAGGCGACACCTACTTCTCCCACGTTCCTCGCCGCAATCAAGTCGCCTTTGGTAACTCCTTATCAGTATAATACCCATCTTGGCGGATTTTCAAGTTTGCTGAGCGAAAGCGACGACCTCTTCGACGCTATAGGAAAGGGATATTCTTTGGCTAATCCTGTTGCCATATTGGAGAAAGCCGAGGGCGTGAACAGGAACTATACCGAGAATACATATTTCCAGACGATGATAGCACCGACATTGAAGTTGGGTCGTGACTGGTCTATTACCGAAATGTTCAGCTATGTACTGAATCGTAATTCCCAGCGTTATACGCGTCCGAGTACCGGTGTGCCCGGATTTGAATTGAAAAATCTTGGAACGGTGTACAATCAGTTCTCCACATTGTTCTCCAACGAGAATAACATCGTCAGCGATACAAGGGTGAACTTCTCTCATATTTTCGGTGCGCACACGTTAAGCGCTTATGCCGGTTTCCGTTATAATTACTTCTCGTTCGACAGTGATGCCATAAGCACCCAGTTTACAAGCCGCCAGGATGATAAGAACCCGCATATCTCTGCAAGTGCTTCCGACATAAACACTTCCGGAGGAGCGAATGATGTGTGGAAGCAGATTCAGTGGTATGGCAATATCGACTATAATTTTATGAACCGCTATTTCCTTACTCTTTCATTGCTGGGTGAGGCGAACAGCCGTTTCGGCGTGGAATGTGACGGTCTTGACATGTTCGGTACCAAATGGGAGCTTTACCCGAGTGTACAGGCCGGATGGGTTGCCACAAACGAGAAGTGGTTTCCTAAGAATGCAGGCATCAATTACTTGCGTATCAATGCAGGATATGATGTCAGCGGTAATGACGATATCATGAACAATGCCGCACGTACCGTTTATGCCATGACAAAGTATAACGGTTTCCCGGCCTTGCAGTTGGTAAACATAGGTAACGACAAGATCCAGAGCGAGAAGACACATAAGTTCAATGTCGGTTTCCAGAGCTATTTGCTCCACAACCGTATAGGCGTAAGTTTCGATTACTATATTCATAAGACCACCAACCTGCTTACAATGAAATCGTTTAGCGATCCTATTTCCGGCATAAACAGTTACTGGACAAATGGGGGTGAGTTGAAGAATACAGGTTTTGAGGCCGCGGTATCGGTGAAGCCCGTTGTATCAAAGAACTGGAATGTAGAGCTTGGAGCGAGTGTCGGCCATTACAAGAATGAGGTGACCAAACTGCCTGACGGAGATTATACATCTTCAATATATGGTAAAAACAACATCCTTACTTCCGTCGGTAATCCCGTGGCAATGTTCTATGGCTATAAGACTGCCGGCGTGTTCGCGGATGACGCAGCGGCTAAATCGGCAGGCAAGGACGGTTATCTTTATGTTGAGGACAATACCGGACAACGCCACGACTTCAAGGCCGGTGACGTACATTTCGTAGACAAAGACGGTAACGGCATTATAGACGGTAACGACCGGTTTGTCATCGGAGACCCCAATCCGGATATATACGGAAATATCTTTGCCACCGTGAACTGGAAGAATTTTACTTTGAGCATGAACTTCAATTACAGTCTCGGTAACGATGTGTTCAATTACCAGCGCATGATTTTTAACTCGGGAAGCAACTTCTACAATCAGCAGGTTGCCATGACAAACCACTGGCGCTATGAGGGACAGGTTACCGATATGCCGCGTGTGATGTTCAACGACCCGATGGGTAACAATAGATTCAGCGACCGTTGGATTGAGGACGGAAGCTATCTTCGTCTTAAGACGTTGAAGTTGGCATACCGTGTTCCGGTGAACTTCACATGGCTGCAAGGACTCTCCGTGTGGGCAGAGGCGGTGAACCTCTTCACGTTGACGAAATATCTGGGCAATGATCCGGAGTTCAGCATCAACAATGGTGTGATGTATCAGGGCATAGACTGCGGCAACCTCGCTCAGGGTCGTGCGTTTACATTAGGAATGAAGATAAACCTCTAAACAAAATCAGGAATTATGAAAAAAATTATATTGTTTTTTGCCGGCGTGATGACACTCATGGTCTCGTCATGTGATGATATGCTTGATGTGGATGGCGGCCGTCAGGTGGAAATGCCGGAAATAAACCAAAAGACCGACTCTCTGTTTTATGTGGCAGGAATCATGCAGGCCATGCAGCAGGCAGCCGAGGTTTATGTGATTCAGAATGAGATGCGTGGCGATCTGGCTACGACAACGGTCCATTCTGACAGGAACTTGCAGGAGCTGGCAAACTTCTCAGCCACTACCACCAATAAGTATGACAGTGCATACGTATATTATAAGGTCGTGAACAACTGCAATTATTATCTCGCTCATCGTGACACCGCTCTTTACGACGGGGCATATAATGTGACACTCGACGAGTATGCGGCTGTTCTGTCATATCGTGCATGGGCTTATTTGCAGCTTGCCCGTACTTATGGGAAAGTCAAGTTCTTCACTCATCCTTTGACTTCTCTTTCACAGATAGAGAACGACAACTCTCCAATGTTGGATATTGAGGGTATTGTAAATGAGCTCGCTCCACAGCTTATACAGTTCCGCAACTCAGGTATACCTTATAGTAACTCTACATCTAAGTTGGGAGATTATGAATTTATTTGGGAGCGTTGCTGCATACCTGTAAATGTCATTCTTGGAGAGCTTTATCTTGAGGTGGGACGTTACTCCGATGCTGCGAAATGCTATTATGAGTTCCTGTTCCGCAATAAGATTCTTGCCGAGGATATGCGTTCGTTGTTTAATATAAGGTATACAGGTGAAATCGTGGATCTGCCTAATGATTTCACTCCCGGAGGTGTTTCCGGTATGACATGGATAACGAGGACCGATCTTGTGACAACAACCCTGTCTTCTGTCAACGGTACATCATCGGGTGCGATTACATATATCCCGATGGCGGATAAGAGTCTGAACGGATATACGACGGAGATACCCAAGTTGTTCGGTTTTGATTATTATTACTATAATTCACACCCCGAATCAGAGCAGATTATTGACAGCGTGTATCTTAAGAACAAGCAGATTGTGGCTTCCGATGTATATAATCTTCTTGCTGACAGTGCCGATTATTATTATCAGACAAACGATCCCATCGACCCGCAGCTCAGTGTATTGAAGAGAGTGGGAGACATGCGCGCCCGCGCTCGTATAGATGTTATCAACCGTGATAATGTAAGAGAGGAGATTTTGCAGACTTATATTACCAAAAAGGCTTTGCCCCGTGTCGTACTTTACCGTCCGTCAACCATCTGGTTGCACTTGGCAGAGGCTTTGAACCGCATGGGATATCCTGATGCCGCCTTTGCCATATTGAAAGACGGCATTACAGATAATATGCGTTCATATCAGTATGTGCGTGATGAGACGTGGAACATGCTGACCACGGAAATCCCTTTCTGCTCTAATGATGGAAGAAGCGAGCAGTCTCAGCTTTTCAGCGGAACGGGCACAAATCATAACTATGGTATTCATCGCCACGGATGCAGCGACCAGTACGGTATATCCGGCGATAAGTCTCTTTACAAGATGTCTGTTGAAGTGGAGAAAAAGATTGCCGAGCTTCAAGATATTTTCGACGGGGAGCAGTGGAATGTCAGTGTAGTGGATCGCGCCGCAGACATTCAGGCTGTCGAGGCTGAAATTGATGCGGTTGGTAATGACGCTTCGATGAGTGATGAAGAAAAGACCCGGAGGTTGAAAGAGCTTGACGCACGGCTTGCGAAACTCAACAAGGAGTTTAACAGTCTCGGTAAATGGAGCCTGCAAGACGTAATCAATGCGGTCGAAGACATCATCTGCGACGAGTATGCGATGGAATTTGCTTTCGAGGGCAGCCGCTTTGCCGACCTTGCGCGCCTCGCGCGTAATAAGAACGGTAAGGGAACCGGTGGCTATTCCGGAAGTCCGGCCGGTTACGGTGCCAATTTCGGTGGTCGTTGGCTGGCCAAGAAACTTGCGTTCAAGAATCCTGTCAAGGACCTGACGGTTGAAAGCAACTGGTATTTGGATATGAAATAAAATCCGGTTGTCTGAATATATAAAAGAGAGTCAGGTGCACGAGCCTGACTCTCTTTTTTCTGTTTTTGCGCTTTTTCCCAAGTGTGGTTTCTGTTTGCTTTCCCTTTTCGTCTTCCCTTTGCTTTTTATGCCGTATGCTTATTATTGCTTGCGGTCAAAGTTTTGTATGCCTGTGTTAATGTAAACATTATTCGTATGTTTCACTATCATGCCGTTGTTGTATATTTATGCAAGAAAAGCCGTTTTGCATGTGGCGAGACTTTGATATTTGATATGTATGGCGATGATGATATGATGGCAGACATACTTTTTACAGTAAGTATAGTGGTTGCGATGCATTTAGATACCCATTGCAATGCAATGGGTATCTAAATGCATCGCAACGAGCGGCTGAATGGAATGTGACGGGTATCCAAATGAAAGGCTTTTTTGCTTGTCATAATGTGTCGGATAAGAGTCTTGCATAAATATACATTCCGTCATAAAACGGTTTGCGGGGCATCACACGATGGTGAGGCCCCGCAAACATGCATGTCAATCAATACCGATGCGTCATAAGTAAAGGAAACCCGGTCAGACCTGTAAGTCCTGACTTATATCATATTTTATGGTTTGTGATATTGCATAAATATGCGGAGTTAATGGTGCTGATTGTAATGTAAATGTCATGTCTCTTTTGTTTTAAGTCTGTTTATTTGTTTTCTGCGGAATGTATTTGCCAACAGTCTGTAACTTGTTTCATGATGAAGTTTCAACATGTCTGTCTGTTTGTGAAAGCTTACTTGTTGCCGGCAAATTTACATTAAAAAGTAGCGAATGCCAAATTTTATCGCGATACATTTGACGATACGGAAAGTCATGGCCGGTTTGTTTTTTACTGTGGTTCCAAGTGATAGCCTTCGGTCACCGGCTTTTTATAATAAGAAGGCAAGGGCATGTTGCATGCCCTTGCCTTCTTTCGGTTATGTCGTGTAGGTTGTTGTCAACCTTGAGCGGCGTTCTTATTTTCTGCCGCCATACTGCTGGTCGAGGTTGAAGATGGCCGAGTCGCCCATCTTGCGGATGCGGTCTACTATGCCCGAAGCCGTGGCCTCTTCCTCCACCTGTTCGCGTACGAAAGTCCAGAGGAAGTCTTGCGATGCCTTGTCTTTCTCTTCGATGGCGATGTCTACCAGCTCGTCTATCCAGCGCGATACCTTGCACTCGTGCTCGTATACGCTCTCAAACACGTTGAGCGGGGTGCTCCAATCTCCTGGCACGTTGTCTATCTGTCCCACTTTGGCCATGCCGCCTCGCTTGATTATATAGTCTGCCATGGTGTAAGCATGCTCCATCTCCTCCTGAGACTGCTTTTTCATCCATGCCGAGAAGCCGTTGAATCCTTCTTTGTCGAGGTAGAAAGCCATTGAGAGATAGAGGTTGGCCGACCATATCTCTCTTGTAATCTGCGCATTTATAGCGTCTTGTAATCTCTGTGAAATCATATTGTTTAATTTTTAAAAGTTAATATTCATCTGATGGTTAATTTACAAATTCCGTACCGAAAGAGTATTGTCGACAACATGTCATGCGGTAATTAACTATCTTTAATTATATTGTCCGATGTGTTAGTCGAATATGTACCTTATGCTGAACATCACCTTGTATGTAGATGCCACGCTGTTGTATTTCTGATATGTTGTCAGATGGCGTGCGCCGTTCATCATGTTGTATGTGAACGAACCGTTGCTTCCGTTCTTGCCGTTGCCAGCACGGTAAGACAGCAGGTTGTTTCCGATAATCTGTTTGTATGTTCCCCAGTCGCTGTTGAGCATGTTGAGTACGTTGGATATGTCGCAACCGAGTTGCAGTGTGTGCTTCCTTCCGCCGACCATTAGGTTGAAATCCTGCTTGAACTTGAAGTCGAGCTGGTGGTGCCACGGCATTTTCGCTCCGCCGCGCTCGGCATATTGTCCTTTGCGGTCTTTCAGATAGTCATCCTGGTTGATGTATGCCCAGAAGTCGTCGCGCTGCATGTCGGCCGTGTATGTCTGCCTGTTGCCAGCCGCGTCGGTATACTGTCCGTTGTCGGCGAAGTTCCAGTCGTTCAGTTCCTCGCGCGAGGCGGGTATTCGGATGAGGTTGCCTGGTGCCGAGGGATCGTTCGTCACGTTGCCGTTGAATATGTATGAATATCTGGAGTAAGAGTAGTTGCCCATGTATCCGTTCTCTGAACCGTCGTAGATGAGGCTGAATGTGGAGGCGGCATTGCGTCCCTCTTTCAGTTTGTAGCTTGCGGAGATGAGCACGCGGTTGGGTGCCACGTATGTGGCGTAGCCCGTCTCGTGGTCGTTCACGGCGTTTATCGAGTTGCGGTAGTTGGTGTATGCCGACGAAACCTGGTCTCCGATGCCCTCGCTGTAACTCTTTGCGTGCGAGTGCGTGTAGGCCGCCGAGATGTCGAGACCGAAAGCAAACTTTTTGTGGAGTTGTGCCGTCAGCGACCAGTAGTATGCTTTTTTGCCTGCGTTCTCTATTACGTAAGCCTGGTTTCTGCCGTATGTACTCATGTATTTGCGTTCGTCGAATGGGGCAAGCCATATGGTAGACTTGCCGTCCCAGTACACGTTCTTGTTGGTCACGACGCACGGGTTGAGGTCTCGATTGTATATACCTTCGAACGTGAAGTCTATATCGTATGGCAGTTTTGCGTCGAACGCAAGCGACATCTTCCATGTCTTCGGCATCCGCAGATCGTCGCCAAGGATGGTGGGGCCGCCCGGAACGCTTGTCTTGCTCGTGGCTCCTATCTGTGTGAGCATGTCACCGGTGTTCATTG
This sequence comes from Prevotella sp. PTAC, assembly GCF_013166535.1. Lineage (NCBI taxonomy): Bacteria > Pseudomonadati > Bacteroidota > Bacteroidia > Bacteroidales > Prevotellaceae > Prevotella > Prevotella sp. PTAC. The sequence goes on along the minus strand of NZ_JABKKK010000002.1, from coordinate 119,056 downwards.
TGAACTTCGGATACGCAATGTTTCCTGCCACGCTGGTGTATGTGGTCTGTCCCATTCCCGAGTTGCCGACAGCCGACACGAGCCATACGAACGGCATACGGCCCACGAAGATGCCCGTACCGCCACGGAGAATGTACTTGCGCTCGCCGGTGACATCCCAGTTGAATCCCACTCTCGGCGATACGCTGATACTGTTGCCCGGCACGTTGTCCGTGCGGTAATGCTCGCTGCCGAAAGCGAGGTCGTAGTATTCTTGGTTGAAATTGTCTGACAAAGAGGGGTAGTGAGGCAGTTCGAAGCGCAGTCCGAGAGACAGTTTCAGGTTGTCGGTCAGGTCCATGTTGTCTTGCAGGTAGAGGGCATACTGATGGGTAGACATCTGTGCCTCGAACATGGAGTGGCCGGGATTGTTGCCGTATGTGATGGCGAACAGGCGGGGTGTGGCGGCGAACACCGATGCCCAGTCTCTGTTGTCGATCTGCTCCTTTGTAGCCTCGTATGCGTAATATCCCGATGCGGCCTGTGCGTATCCGTTCACAGCCCTGTTGTATTCATACTGCAATCCGGCGAAAAGGTGATGCCTGCCGATGGTGGTGCTCAGTTCGTCGGTGAGCACGAAGTTTTTGGTCTGTGAGAGGTTGCCGGCCGTGAACACGTCGTTACCCATGAATGCCCATGTGGGGAAGTGGCCTTGTCCGTCGTCCATGACAATCTCCACGGTCGGCTGGTCACCGTATTCGTTGCTTCTCGGCTGGTCTTGGAAAGAGTATGTGCCTCGGAGCGTGTTGTTCCAGTTGCCGACACGGCTGTTCAGCTCGGCTGCCAGCGACGTGAAGCGGTACTCGCTGTAGTAGCGTGTAGACAGTGCGCTCATTCCGTAAGCAGAGTTGCTGCCGTATGCAGAGTTGCTGCCGTTGTATATGTTATTTTGCTGGTTTGTGCCTATATTGCGTGAGTTTGAGGCGCCTGAGTTTGCTTTACGGTTTGATTTCGTGAAGCGGATGTTGAACTTGTGGTCGTTGTTTATGTTCCAGTCGAGGCGTGCCAGGATACGGTACGACGGCGACTTGGCGTTATATCCCTGCCATGGTCCGGTGGTAAATCCATACGTGTTTTGCATGTATCGGGTCAGCGATTCGAGGTCGGAGAGCACCGGCCGGCGGTTGGTATTGTCGAATTTTCCGTTTACTCCGCCATTGGCCACGGCCGATGGGCCGGCAGTCACCTTGTCTTCATACTCTCCGTTGACGAAGAAAAAGAGCTTGTCTTTTATTATGGGACCTCCGAGAGTAAACCCGTATGTGTTTGCGTGTGCGTCTTCAAGTGCCATCTTGTCGTAGTCGCCTACTTTTTTGCCTGCAAGGTCGTTGCTCGTGAGGTATGTGTATGCCGAGCCTTTAAACTTGTTTGTACCGCTGCGTGTCACGGCGTTGATGGCTCCGCCGGTAAATCCGCTCTGCCGCACGTCGTAGGGGGTGATGGAAACGGTTACTTGCTCGAGTGCGTCTATAGAAATGGGGCTTCCTCCGCCGGGCAGAACGTTTGAGCCGAGACCGAACGTATTGTTGAACTGCGCTCCGTCGACAGTCACGTTCGACTGCCGGTAATTGCCTCCGCCGATGGCAAAGCCGTTTGTGGTGCCCGAGCCTTGCGGTGTCAGTCGCATCAGGTCTGTCATGCTCCGGCTGACTGTAGGCACGGCGGCAATCTGCTCGATGTTCACGTTTGTCACCGCGCCCGAACGGCTGCTTCTCATGCTTTTGTCTGCCGTCACCACCACTTCGTTGAGCAATTCTGCCGATTCCTGCAACGATGTGTTAAGCGTCTGGTTGTCTGCCAGTTTCAAGGTGATGCCTTTCACGACGGCAGTGCGGTAGCCGATATATGAAATCTCCACTTTATAAGGGCCGCCGGCTTTCATCCCCGTTACGGAATAGCGTCCGTTCCTGTCGGTCACAGTCTTGTACGTCGTTCCCGACGGCTCGTGCACAGCCTTGATCACTGCGCCGATGACTGTTTCGTTTTTCTCGTCGGTGATTTTACCGTTGATAGACGAGGAGGTGACCTGGGCTTTGATTGCGGAAGTAATCAAAAGCATGATTACCGCCATTATGGTTTTCACCTTTGTTGCTGTCATAAAATAAAAAATTAAATAAAAACCGAAAACAGGTACAAAGATACGGATATTATTAAATCCAAAGCATTAATTTTGTTAAAATTCAGTAATGGATTAATATCTTTTGTCATATTTAATTATCCGGAATGAACAAAAAGATGTACTTTTGCGCATGCTGATTCATAAAAACAAAACATCGGTTATTTTAAGAGTTATACTATCAACGGATCATTGTTTATGCGTTACAGATTATTTGCCATAATGTTTTTGGTGTTTGTCGTGCATGCGGTATCGTATGCCGAGAACGGCAAATATGCCCTGATCATAACTTCCTTTCAGGTTGAGTTGAACAAATATCAGATGAACCTTAATGATTTTTATCATGAGGTGAATGGTGGACATCCTGACTTGGAGTTTGTCGTGGAGAACATGAATTGCCGTTCGCTTAGCGAGCTTAACGAGTGGCAGGGGCGCATGAAAGAGATAATAGAGAAATACGTGGATCGTAAACCGCAGTTGGTCTTGATTCTCGGTAATGAGGCTTTGGCGTCTTACCTGTCTATAAATGACGATTTCGTGAAAACCGTTCCGTGCTTTGCGATGCTTGTGAACGATAAGATTGTCGAGATAATGGACGAGCCTGTGGACATAAAGACGTGGCAGCCGAAGATGCGTTCTTTGACTACGGATATGGATGAGTGCAGGCTGATGGGCGCTGTGGCATATCATTATGACATTGGCAAGAATGTGAAGTTGGCACAAAACCTGTTTCCAAGGATGGAGCGTATGTTCTTTTTTGTGGACAATACATTCGGTGGATTAAATCTGTTGGGGCTTGTGGAAGACTGGATAAAGACCGGCGTAAATGCAAGAAAGCCGGATTTCAGAATTGTGGACGGTCGCTCGTGTACGTTCGAGAATGCCGGAAATATTTACAGTAAAATGAACCCGGCGAAGGATATTGCTATGTTTTCCTCCTGGCGCATAGACGCGACGGGAAACTATTTCGTTATAAGCACCACCAAGAAACTGCTTGGGTATAACAGCGGTATTCCCGGAATATCCATTTCCACCACGGGTATCGGTGATGTTAGCATGGGAGGATATATACCTCGCTACGGCTCGCAGGGAGAGCGGATAGGGAAGATGGTCAGCAGGTGGCTGGCTACCGGTGAGCCACAGAAGATAGAACTGGTGGAAAACCATTATTCATTCGATTACGATCTGCTTGGCAAGTGGCGTATAGACAAGAGGCGGCTTCCTGCCGGTTCTGAAATAATAAACAAACCGTTGTCTCTCTACGAGTCGAACCCGCTGGAGTTCATGTTGTTCTTCTCGGTAACGGTGATATTGGTGATAATAATAGTTTTCCTCGTGTTATATACCAATACGCGACGTCGCAATCTCGAACGTTTGAAACAGGTGAACGCACAGCTCGTGGAAGCAAAGGATAAAGCCGAGGAGGCGGACATGCTTAAATCGAAATTCCTGGCAAATATGAGTCATGAGATAAGAACCCCGCTCAATGCCATTGTGGGATTTTCGGAGCTTATAGTGACAAGTTACAAGGAATTGCCTGAAGACGAGATTAACAATATTTCCGGACTTATCGCCCAGAATACGCAACTACTTCTTAAATTGATAAACGACGTTCTTGACTTCTCACGCATAGAGTCTAACAGGGTACAGCTTAATCCAGAGCGTGTGGAACTCGTCGGCCTGGCTCGTTCTCTGATACAGACAGAGACACAGAGTAATTTGAAGAATGGCGTAAAACTACGTTTCATAACGTCTTACGATGAGCTGTGGTATATGATAGACGTGCGCTATTTGCAGCAGGTTATCATCAATTTGCTCAATAACGCGATAAAGTTTACGGACGAGGGCACTGTAACTCTGGAATTGCAAAAGGAAAAGAGTGAGATCGTCTTCTCGGTTACCGATACGGGAATAGGTATTCCGCTTGAAAAGCAGAAACTTGTGTTCCGTCGTTTTGAGAAACTGGATGAGTTTAAGCAAGGCACTGGATTGGGGCTGTCTATCTGTCAGACAATCATAGAGAAGATGGGTGGCAGGATATTCGTGGATCCTGAATACAGGAATGGAGCACGCTTTGTGTTCACTCTTCCGTTGAAAAAATGAATGTGGCCCTGCTGAAAAATTGTATAGCCCTTTATTTCGTCGGTTTGTAATTGGGGGTGTTATACTTCAAGTAAATAATCGGACTGACGTTAAAATAAAAATCGCTTGGACACGCATTTGCGTCCAAGCGATTTTTTATTGTTTACGGATCAGATCCGTAATTGGAGATCGCTGAGTGTTTGGAGGAAGCCAATAATGTTTTTTCTGATAACATTAAAGATTGCTTCTTAGTTCCTGAACACAAGCCCTTCTCCGAATGAATCTATTATGATAGGTTTGTCTTTGTTCACGTCTCCTGAGAGGATTTTCTTCGACAGGTCGTTCAGCACGAGGTTCTGGATGGCTCGTTTTACCGGACGGGCACCGAATTCCGGGTCAAAACCGGCTTCTGCCACGGCATCTATAGCACTCTCGGTCACTTTGAGGACAAGTCCCTGTGCGGCGAGCATCCTGCTGACACCGTTCATTTGCAGTCTCACTACATCGGCGATCTCATTTTGTGTGAGCGGCAGGAACATGATTGTGTCATCTATTCGGTTGAGAAACTCCGGCCTTATCGTCTGTTTCAGCATGTTGAACAGTCTGGCTTTGAGCGCGTCGGTCTGGCTGTCGCTCATCGTTCCTCCGTTTTTCTCGATATCTTCCCTTATCGTCTGGCTGCCGAGATTGCTCGTCATTATGATGATGGTGTTTTTGAAGTTAACCGTTCTGCCCTTATTGTCAGTCAGACGACCGTCGTCAAGCACTTGCAGCAGTATGTTGAAAACATCCGGGTGAGCCTTCTCTATTTCATCGAACAGTACCACCGAGTATGGTTTGCGCCGCACTGCTTCTGTCAGTTGGCCGCCCTCGTCGTATCCTACATATCCCGGAGGCGCTCCGATCAACCGGCTGACGCTGAACTTTTCCTGATATTCGCTCATGTCTATGCGGGTCATCATCGTTTCGTCGTTGAACAGATATTCGGCCAATGCTTTGGCAAGTTCTGTTTTCCCTACGCCTGTCGTTCCGAGGAATATGAACGAGGCGATTGGACGTTTGGGATCTTGCAGACCGGCACGGCTGCGTCTCACGGCATCGCTTACCGCCCTGATGGCCTCTTCCTGTCCTATTACCCTGCGGTGAAGTTCCTCTTCGAGGTGCAGCAGTTTCTCCCGCTCGCTCTGCATCATCCGTGTGACCGGTATCCCTGTCCAGCGGCTTACAACTTCGGCGATGTCGTCGGCAGTCACTTCTTCCCTTACCATCGCTTCGGCACCTTGGGCGTTTATCAGTTGGCTCTGTATCCTGTCGATGTCGTTTTCAAGTTCTTTTAGCTTGCCGTATCTTATTTCGGCCACTCGTCCGTAGTTTCCTTCGCGTTCGGCCCGCTCAGCCTCGAAGCGCAGTTGCTCCATCTCTTGCTTGTGCTGTTGGATTTTGTTGACGAGCGCCCGCTCGCTTTCCCACTTTGCCTTGAACTGCTTTTCCTGGTCGTGCAGGTCGGCGATGTCCTTTTCAAGCTGCTTCATCTTATCCCCGCTGCCGGCATGCTCCGTTTCTCTTTTCAGCGATTCGCGCTCTATTTCCATCTGTTTCAGCTTTCTTGTGATTTCGTCAAGCTCCTCAGGCACGGAGTCACGTTCCATCCTTAACTTGGCCGCGGCCTCGTCCATTAGGTCTATCGCTTTGTCCGGCAGGAAGCGGTCGCTGATGTATCGTTCCGAAAGACGTACAGCCGCAATGCATGCGTCGTCCTGGATGCGCACTCTATGGTGGTTCTCGTACCGCTCTTTCAATCCCCTGAGGATGCTTATCGCGCTCAGTTCGTCCGGTTCTTCCACAAGAACGGTCTGGAAACGACGCTCCAGTGCCTTGTCTTTCTCAAAATACTTTTGATACTCGTTGAGCGTTGTTGCGCCGATGGCACGCAGCTCGCCTCGTGCCAATGCCGGTTTGAGGATGTTGGCGGCGTCCATCGCTCCCTCGCCGCCTCCCGCGCCAACGAGTGTGTGTATCTCGTCGATGAATAGTATAATGCGGCCTTCCGCCTTTGTGACCTCGTTGATGACGGCTTTCAACCGCTCTTCAAACTCACCTTTGTATTTCGCTCCTGCCACGAGTGCTCCCATGTCGAGGGAGTACAGTTGCTTCTCCTTGAGGTTCTCGGGAACATCACCACGCACGATACGTTCGGCCAGCCCCTCTACTATCGCGGTCTTGCCCGTACCCGGCTCGCCTATTAGTATGGGGTTGTTCTTGGTGCGGCGGGATAGTATTTGGAGCACTCGGCGAATTTCGTCGTCACGTCCGATGACTGGGTCGAGCTTGCCTGCACGAGCCTGCTCCACGATGTTTTTCGCGTATTTGGACAGGCTTTGATAGTTGTCATCAGCGCTTTGCGACTGCACCTTCTGGCCTTGCCGCAGTTCATTGATGGCCGCTCGCATGTCTTTTTCGGTCATTCCGGCATCTTTCAGTATTCTGGATGCCGTAGAGTTTACGGCCAATAGGGCTTGCATTATCGGTTCCACCGACACAAACTCGTCGCCCATGCTTTTGGCTATGTCCTGCGACTTGAGCAGCACATTGTTCGATTCGTTGCTTAGATACGGCTGTCCGCCACCCTGGATACGGGGCAGGTGCTGTATCTCATTGTTTACTAAGTTTTCTATTTGTGCGGCATTTACGCCGAGCTTTTGAAATATGAAGTTGCTGACGTCTTTGCCTTTCGATATGATTCCGTACAGTATATGCACCGGTTCTATACTTTGCTGTCCTGCGCGTTGTGCGGTGTTGACCGCTTCTTGTACGGCTTCTTGTGCTTTAATGGTAAATTTTTCCAATGTCATGTCTTTGTCTCCTTTCTTTTGTTGTGTTATTGATTATCCCGGGTCGTAAGAAAAGAGACAAAAAACATGCCCGCACTTTATATGCTGACAGTTTGTCAGTAGCTAATGTTTTTTGTTCCCGTGCATTCCTTTATTTCTTTTGGAATATACTCTTGAGGTGTTCTGTTTGGTATTAAGTTCGTCTATTTCTTTTTCCTGGTTGGTATTTGTTTTGTTCGCTTTTTCCGCTTTTCCCTGTGTTTTTTGCTGTATTTGTGGCTTGGCGGGTTGGATGTTCCGTTTTTTCGGTATTGTGTGATTGCGTTCTTTGATAGTTTTTTTCATCTCGTACCATTCCGGCCTGATGCAATCCGTGAAGTTGTTGTTGCTGAAATCGAGTTCGGGCAGTTCGATGTTCTCGTTCGGCCTGAACGGGACTATTGTGGTATTCACAGGTGCCACCGATACCATTGCCACACCTTGGACGAGTATTCCGAGCTCTTTTGCCGCCCGCCATGATAGGTCTATTATGCGTCCGCGTCCGAATGGCCCCCTGTCTGTCACTCTTACGATGACCGATTTCCCGTTGGCCGGGTTTGTTACTTTTAATCTTGTGCCGAAAGGGTGGGTGCGGTGTGCGCAGGTCAGACTGTCATGGTGCAGTCTTTCGCCGCTGCTCGTTCTCGCTCCCGTGGCTCTTTTGGAATAATATGAAGCCTTACCCTTCTGCGGGTTTTGTGCCCGCAGAGGAGTAAGGCATAATAGGGATATTGCTAATATTAACGTTTTTCTTATGTGGTTCACGTTCACGGTTTTGGTTTTACACTATTCCTTGTGCCATCATGGCATTGGCTACTTTCATAAATCCGGCAATGTTTGCTCCCTTTACGTAGTCTATGTATCCGTCAGGCTGCTTTCCGTATTTCACGCATTGCTCGTGTATATTGTGCATAATGCCGTGCAGTTTTTCGTCGACCTCGGCATCGCTCCAACTCAGTCTTATGGCATTTTGTGTCATTTCCAGTCCTGACGTGGCGACTCCGCCGGCGTTTACGGCCTTACCGGGAGCGAAGAGCGTTTTCGCAGCTATGAATTTCTCTGCCGCTTCTGCCGTGCAACCCATGTTGGATACTTCCGCTACACACAGCGGCTTGTTTGTCAGAAGCATGTCGGCATCGTCACCGTTAAGCTCGTTCTGTGTGGCGCAAGGCAATGCGATGTCACACTTCACCTCCCACGGCTTTTTTCCTGCAACGAATGTGGCCTCGGGGAACTCATCGGCATACGGTTGGCATACGTCGTTTCCGCTGGCACGCAGTTCAAGCATGTATTCTATTTTCTCGTCATCGAGTCCTGCCGGGTCGTAAATGTAACCGTCGGGTCCCGATATCGTTATTACTTTCGCTCCCAGTTCGGTGGCTTTCTTGGCTGCGCCCCATGCCACGTTTCCGAATCCGCTGATAGCGACAGTCTTGCCTTTAATGTCGTGTCCGTGTGTGTGCAGCATCTTGTTTACGAAATACAACGCTCCGTATCCTGTGGCCTCGGGACGTATTCGCGAGCCGCCCCATTCGAGCCCCTTTCCTGTCATCATGCCGCTCCATTCGTGAGTGAGCTTCTTGTACATTCCGAACAGATAGCCTATTTCACGTGCTCCCACACCGATGTCGCCAGCCGGAATATCCTCGTCTGGTCCGATGACACGGTAAAGCTCTGTCATAAAAGACTGGCAGAAACGCATCACTTCGTTGTCCGAACGGCCTCTGATGGAAAAGTCGGAGCCACCTTTGCCTCCTCCCATAGGAAGAGTGGTCAGGGCGTTTTTGAATGTCTGTTCGAATCCGAGGAATTTAAGAATGGAAAGATTTACAGACGGGTGAAATCTGAGACCTCCTTTGTATGGGCCTATGGCACTGTTGAACTGTACACGATAGCCGATGTTCACGTGTACTTCTCCTTTGTCGTCTACCCATGGTACACGGAAAGTTATCACACGTTCCGGTTCCACGATGCGTTCTATCAGTTTCGCTTTCTCGAATTCCGGATGTTGGTTGTATACGTCCTTTACGGATTCGAGCACCTCTTTGACGGCTTGCAGGTATTCGGCCTCGCCCGGATGTTTCTGTTCCAGGGCTTGCATTATTTTTTCCACTTCCATAGTAATGTATTTTTTAAAGGTTTGAAAAACTCTTTGTCATTTATGTTATTTGTACACTACAAAAATAGTGAAAATCTCTCATACGGCAAAAGTAAAGCAAAGAAAAAATATCCGTAAGGTTACAAATTGTTAAATGCTGATACCCGTTTTACCCTTTTGCGCCTACGTGTTTGTAAAATAGTAAAAAATGGCAAAAACATAGATTGTTATCAATAATTTGATATATCTTTGCAACGGCAATCCGTGACTGTTTTTCGGGTTGTCATACTTGCGTTTTCATTGAGAGGCAGGGATTTTGTTATTAATATAATAAAGGTGTTTTTACTAATATAATAAAATGTGATTATCATGAGCGGCACAACAGACAAACATATATTAAAGAATGTGCGTCAGGCACAGAAAGACCTTTTTTTCATCAGTTTTGGTATATTGCTTTATGGCGTGGGATATACGGCTTTCATCCTTCCCGAGCAGGTTGTCATGGGAGGAGTGTCGGGTATTTCGGCGTTGCTGTTCTATGCCTTCGGCTTCCCCCCTGCCATATCCATATGGGTTCTCAATGTGACGATGCTTTTGATCGCTTTCCGTGCGTTGACACGTCAGTTTACGGTGCGTACCATAATAGGTGTCACGATAATGTCTGTGATTATCGGTGTTTTGCAGCCTTTTTTTTCTGCCAACCCCATAATAACGGCGGGTGAGGATAAATTCATGCATGTGCTTATCGGCGGTGCCATGAGCGGTGCCGGCCTTGGCCTGGTGTTCTCTCATAACGGTTCTACCGGTGGCACGGATATTATCATAGCGTTGCTTAACAAGTATTTCCGTATGAGTTTCGGACGTGCCATGCAGTTCATAGATATAAGTATCATTTGCTCTTCCTATGTCCTGTTCCACAGTGTTGAGACAATTGTATACGGTGTGGCTTTCACCCTGGTGGCCAGTTTCGTATGTGATTATGTTATCAACGGTTCCCGCCAGACGGTGCAGTTTATAATAATATCGAAAGAATACGAGAAGATAGCCGACACGATAAACACGAAAGTCCGTCGCGGTGTTACCATGATAGAAGGCAAGGGCTGGTATTCCAAGAGCGATGTGAAACTGCTCATTGTACTTGCCCGAAAGTATGAGTCGCAGGATGTTTTCAACTGGATTAAGGCCATAGACCCTTATGCTCTTGTTTCGCAGTCGTTCTGCCAGGGTGTGTTCGGTGAGGGATTTGACAAGATTAGGTAGTAAAAGAGGCGGAGCGTCGGCTCCGCCTCTTTTACTATGTTTTTGCCTGCTTACCGGAACAACCGTCCGGTAAGTTTTTTTTGTGTTACCATGATAGCTCAGAGAGCTTTGTCAAGAGCCTGCCTGATATCATCGAGGATGTCATCGACATTCTCTATTCCCACAGACAGCCGTATCAGGTCAGGGGCAATGCCTGCTTCTTTCAGTTGCTCTTCGCTCAGTTGGCGGTGGGTGTGGCTTGCCGGGTGCAGCACACAAGTACGCGAGTCGGCCACATGGGTGGCTATGTTCACCATTTCAAGTGAGTCCATGAACTTTATAGCCGTATCGCGGTTGCCTTTCAGGCCGAATGCCATTACGCCGCAGCTGCCTTTCGGCAGGTATTTTATGGCAAGGTCGTGGCATTTGTCATCTTTCAGTCCGGGGTAGTCTATCCATGCCACGCGCGGATCGTTGCCAAGAAATTCGGCCACCCGCTGTGCGTTTTGGCAGTGCCGTTCCACACGCAGGTGCAGCGTTTCGAGACCGAGGTTTAGCAGGAATGAGTTCTGCGGTGCAGGAATTGAGCCTAAGTCGCGCATCAGTTGGGCCACAAGCTTGGTCATATACGCCATCTTCCCGAATGTTTTGGTATATGTCAGTCCGTGATAAGACTCGTCGGGAGAGGTCAGTCCGGGATATTTTTCCGCGTAATCATCCCATTGGAAATTGCCGCTGTCTACCACGCAGCCGCCTACTTGCGTGGCGTGCCCGTCCATGTATTTTGTAGTAGAGTGTGTCACGATGTCGGCTCCCCATTCAAACGGACGGCAGTTTATCGGTGTGGCGAAAGTGTTGTCTATCATGAGCGGCACGCCTTTTCGGTGGGCTATGCGTGCGAATTTCTCAATGTCGAGCACTTTGCATCCCGGATTTGATATGGTCTCCCCGAAAAGCAGTTTCGTGTTCGGCCGGAACGAAGCCTCAATATCCTCTTCGCTCGCTTCCTGGCTCACGAAAGTGCAGTCTATTCCGAGTTTCTTCATCGTCACTCCGAACAGGTTGTATGTTCCGCCGTATATCTCGGTCGATGCCACAATGTGGTCGCCGGCCTCGCATATATTGAACACTGCGTAGAAGTTTGCCGCCTGTCCGCTCGATGTCAGCATCGCCCCGACTCCGCCTTCGAGAGCCGCAATCTTTGCTGCCACGGCATCGTTTGTCGGGTTTTGCAGCCGTGTGTAGAAATATCCCTCTTTTTTCAGGTCGAAGAGCATCGCCATCTCTTCGCTGTTGTCATACTTGAATGTGGTGCTTTGCACTATGGGCAACTCCACCGGCTCCCCATTTTTCGGTTTCCATCCTCCGCGTATGCAGAGTGATTCGGTTCTTAGTTTGTTTGCCATTATAATTATGTATTACTCGTCTTTTACCATTTTTTGCTTTCAAACTGTTTTGTTTGTCGTCCGCAAAGTTACGATATTAAATTGAAAAAGAAACGGAAAAGAAAGCATAAATTGACTTTAAAGCGGATATGTCGCATTATGGATTTGCAAATATCAATGTGTGTTGTCGACAGGGCTTCAACTGACGGAGAAAGCAAAGCCATGGATTTGGTTTATTGAAGATAAGGTGGCTCGGCGGTATGGCTCCAACCGTGTTTTGTGTGGCGGCAGTTGGATGGAAAAAGAGAGAAGTCCGCGACGGTATGGATTGGAGTCCGGAAATAACTGCGCCCCAAAGGTTTTGGAAAACTTTTGGGGCGCGGTTCGTAATCATTAATCTTGGTGCCGGGCATGGCTTTTGCGCATTTTCCGGCGCGCCGGTTTATTCCTCACGGCTGTATTCGGCTATCTCTCGCTCGCCGGAGCGGGCAAAGCCGTAATGTTCGTCGTGCTGGCTCATGTCGAGTCCTATAAGTTCGCTGCCAGCCGACACCCGCATCGGAATCATGCTGTCTATGAACCGGTATCCGAGATAGCTCATCGTAAACGTATATGCGGCAACCGTCACCACGGCCAGCAGATGGTAAAGGAATATTACCACTCCCTCCCATGAGCCGGATACCAATCCCTCACGGATGAAAATACCTGTAAGCACGGTGCCTACAATGCCTCCGGTGCCGTGTGTGGGGAATACGTCGAGCGCGTCGTCTATGCGTGTATGGCTGCGCCAATATACGGCGATGTTGCATATTATGGTGGTCACGAACGATATGAAGATGCTCTGTCCAACGCTGACATAACCTGCCGACGGCGTTATGGCCACCAGGCCTACCACGCATCCCACGGCAGCCCCCATGGCCGATGGCTTGCGACCGCGGAGGCAATCGAAGAAAATCCACGTCATCATGGCTGTGGCCGATGCAGTATTGGTGTTGAGAAAGGCCTTTATTGCGGTGCCGTCGGCCATGAGAGACGAGCCGGCGTTAAATCCGAACCACCCGAGCCACAGCATGGCGGCGCCGAGAAGAACAAACGGTATGTTGGCCGGGGTGGAGCGGCGTGTGGACGTGCGGCGGCGTCCGAGGAATATGGCACCTGCCAAAGCCGCCACGCCGGAAGAGGCATGTACCACTATTCCTCCTGCAAAATCGACCACGCCCCAGCGCATGAACAGTCCGTCGGGATGCCATGTCATGTGGGCCAGCGGACAGTATATGGCCACGAAAAAGAACATCATGAAAAACATGTAGGCCGAGAACCTCACGCGCTCGGCAAAAGAGCCTGTGATTAGCGAGGGGGTGATAATGGCAAACTTCATCTGGAACAGGGCAAAGAGAGCCAGCGGGATGGTTGCTCCTCCGAGTGTCTTGCCGGTATCGGTGGTATATACCGAGGCGCCTACGCCGTCGAGCATGAAGAATGTCAGCGGATTTCCTATCACGCCGCCTATGTCATCGCCGAAGCACAGGCTGAAACCGAACACTACCCACATTACCGATATGACTCCCATGGCGATGAAACTTTGGAGCATTGTCGATATCACATTCTTGGCGCCGACCATTCCGCCGTAAAAGAATGACAGGCCGGGAGTCATCATAAGGACGAAAATGGTGGCTGTGATGAGCCATGCCACATCGGCGGCACTTATAACGGAAAAGTCGCACTCAAACGAAGGCTCGTCTGTAAACAGGCCGGTGACGGCGGTAAGTGCCATGGCCGTCATCAATATAATCCATCTTTTTTTCATAACCATTATATATATGTTTGTATTGTCATCGCAGCCCCTTTCCGCATTATTGCCGCCGGTTTATAACGGCATCATGCGGGAATTATGGTGCAAAATTACAACATTATGACATGAAAAGATGCCTGTTGTCCGGCATATTGTTGTTTAAATCCGATGTATTGTTATATAATTATTGGTATCAGTCTTGTTTTGTTGCAATGTGTAATCGGTGTGCCTTGTTTGTTTTTTAAATTGTAAGTTGGGTTGTGCGTGCTTTTCTTTCTTGTGTGGTCAGCCGTTCCGATGGATTAAATAATCATGAATGTCCAACCTGCCCCCAAAAAAAATAGGCATAAAAACAAACCACCGAAAGTAGTGTTTTTACTTTCAGCGGTTTTTGGTTGCGGAGGCAGGACTCGAACATGCGACCTCCAGGTTATGAGCCTGGCGAGCTACCAACTGCTCCACTCCGCGATGTTATTTCTTAATTGCGGGTGCAAAGGTAAGGCTTTTTTTTGTTATATGCAAATTTTTGCATGACTTTTTGACGCGAAATATTTGTCAATACGTATTAAATGTGTTTTCGGCTGTGTCTGATACAGTAATAAATTGTAAATATTATTATCCGAAAAAAGCGTGTTCTGAAAAGTCCGTTTTAGAGCCGAAACCGATATACAACGATATATGTATATCGTGCTTCCGGCGGTCTTGTTTTGTAACGGGATACTCGTTGGGAGGCGTTTGGCGGCATATTGCTCGGCGTTTAGTATCCCGTTGGCTTCCGACGGGTATCTAAATGCAACACAACGAGCGGCTTAATGCAATCCAATAAGGTGCTTATTGGAAAAAACGGGATGGGCGGGTATGGCATGGCTGGCCGTTGTTTCCGGATGTGCGGATGTATGACTTTGATTGACAGGTTGTTACGTAAAAGCTCGAAATACGGCGGTTTTTCCGGCCTCGGGATTTATATTTTAAAATAACCGAGTATTCAGAATGCTTTTGTTGGATTTATTTACCGCTTTGGCGGGCTGTTTGTTTTCTTTGATAAATCTTTGTGTCTTTTAGTGTTTGAGTACGGTGAATGTAAATGATGGATGTGTCTTCCGTTTCCATTTATGGTGTTTGTCGGTCACAGATTGCCTTCTGTGCTAAAAAAGGCCACAAAATACGATTTATCGGCTAATTATTTGTATGTTTAAAATTTAATTAATAAATTTGCGCATGATATTTGCGATGTGCAATATTGTATTTTTAGAGGAGAGGCGTATATATGTCAATATCAAAAACGAGACAGAAACTGGTGGATGTGGCACGGCAACTGTTTGCCAAGAACGGATTAGAAAACACGACGATGAACGATATCGCCATGTCTTCGGGCAAGGGACGCCGTACGCTGTACACATACTTCAAAAGCAAGGAAGATGTATATTACGCCGTAATAGAATCCGAGCTCGAACGTCTCTCCGACAAACTCGATGAGGTGGCGGGCAAGAAAATACGTCCGCAAGACAAGATTATAGAATTGATATACACCCATCTGAGCATGATTAAGGAGACGGTGGTGCGCAATGGGAACCTGCGTGCCGAGTTCTTCCGCAACATCTGGATGGTGGAGAAGGTGAGGAAGAAGTTTGACGAGGACGAGATAGAGCTTTTCCGTAAGGTCTATGCCGAGGGCAAGGCCGACGGGGAATTCGACATAGATAATGTGGATCTTGTGGCAGACATTACCCACTATTGTATAAAGGGACTCGAAGTTCCGTATATCTACGGCCGAATAGGCCATGGAATGACCGAGGAGATGAGCAAGCCGTTGGTGGCTAAGGTCGTATACGGAGCGCTGGGAAAGAGCATGATAAAATAGAGTTTTCATATAACGAACAATAATAAAAAACAGAAAAATGGGATTATTGACAGGTAAGACAGCCCTGATTACAGGTGCTGCGCGCGGTATCGGAAAGGCTATCGCGCTGAAATTCGCCGAGGAAGGTGCCAACGTCGCGTTCACCGACCTTGTAATCGACGAAAATGGAAAAGCCACCGAGGCGGAGATTGCCGCCAAGGGAGTAAAGGCAAAAGGATATGCAAGCAACGCCGCTGATTTCGCTCAGACGGAGGAAGTGGTGAAATTGGTGAAAGAGGAGTTTGGCTCTGTGGATATCTTGGTGAACAACGCCGGTATCACGAAAGACGGTCTGATGCTCCGTATGACAGAGGCTCAGTGGGACGCTGTCATAGCCGTAAACTTGAAGAGCGCTTTCAACTTCATCCATGCCTGCGTGCCGGTGATGATGCGCCAACGCGGCGGTTCGATCATCAATATGGCATCTGTCGTGGGTGTTCATGGAAATGCCGGCCAGAGCAACTATGCCGCCTCGAAAGCCGGTCTGATAGCTCTTGCCAAGAGTGTGGCTCAGGAGATGGGTCCGAAGGGTATCCGTGCCAATGCCATTGCCCCGGGCTTCATAGATACGGCCATGACCCAGGCCCTGTCTGACGATGTCCGTAAGGAGTGGGCAAGCAAGATACCTCTCCGCCGTGGCGGTACGGTAGATGACATTGCCAACTGCGCGGCTTTCCTCGCGTCGGATATGTCAAGCTATATCAGCGGCCAGGTGATACAGGTAGACGGCGGCATGAACATGTAATGCCGTGTCAATGGATATATGTAACTTATGGTTTTATAATGGCTGCGCCGTAAAAACAGCGCGGCCATTATATTTTGGCGGATGGCACGTGCTGCCGTTTGCATATGGCTGCTAATGCCGTGCCGGACATCTGTTGACGAAGCGTTGGCCGCTTGTCCGCACGACGCCCATACATTTCCGGCAGGTAATATTTATTTTATCGGCTGATAATTATAATAATCCACAAATCAAACATCATCGTAGCGCATGACGGTTCTTTACGAAGATAATCATATAATTATAGTAAACAAGGAGAGCGGGGAGATCGTGCAGGGTGACAAGACCGGCGACACGCCTCTGTCGGATATTGTCAAGGCATATATAAAGGAAAAATACGCCAAGCCGGGCAATGTATTTCTCGGTGTGGTGCATCGTCTGGACCGCCCCGTGAGTGGAATAGTGGTCTTTGCGCGCACGTCTAAAGCGCTGTCGAGGCTCAATGAGATGTTCCGGGACGGCGAGGTACACAAGACATACTGGGCCATAAGCCGCAACACGCCTGAACGTGATGAGGGCACGCTTACGGGATGGATAGTACGCAATGAGCGGCAGAACAAGAGCTATGTGTATGACCGTGAGGTGCCGCAGTCTAAAAAGGCGATGCTGATGTATAAGGTTATAGGCCGAAGCGACAATTACACGCTGATGGAGGTGAGGCTCATGACCGGCCGGCATCATCAGATACGTTGTCAGCTCGCGGCCATGGGATGCCCCATAAAAGGCGACTTGAAGTATGGCGCGCGTCGCAGTAATCCCGACGGGAGCATATCTCTCATGGCGCGTCGCATAGAGTTTGTACATCCCGTCAGCAAGAATACCGTGTCGGTGGAGGCTCCCCTGCCGTCCGACAACCTGTGGCGGGAGTTTGTCTAATAATAAAGAATTGTTGTTTTTTTTCGTAAAAACATCCTGCTTTCTGAGGATTTTTTGCTTACTTTGCAGTTTTGTTTAACGTTGTAGTGTTGAAGTAAGCGAGATGAAAAAAATCTTTTTGTGGATAGGTCTCATCCTTTTGAGTCCTATTCTGCTGTTTATCATATTGACAATAGCCCTCTATCTGCCTCCCGTGCAAAACTGGGCGGTGGATAAAGTGGTGGAATATGCGTCTGAGAAAACCGGATATGGGATAACGGTAGACAGGGTTGACCTTGTCTTTCCGCTTGATCTCGGGATAAACGGGTTCTGTATGGTTCAACCCAACGACTCGCTGCCTCAGGTGAACGATACTGTGGCCGATGTGAGAAAGTTGGTCGTTGATGTCAGTCTCATGCCTTTGCTGGACGGCAAGGTGGTGATAAATAGCTTCGAACTGAACCGGGTCAAAGTCAATACGGCCGATTTCATAGCCTCTGCCCGTGTGTGTGCCACGCTCGGCAAGTTGAGCCTTTCGAGCCGTGGAATAGACCTCAACAGGCAGATAGTGGATCTGAACGACACCCGGTTGAGCGATGCCCGCATCAGCATTGAGCTTAGCGACACGGTGCCACCGGACACGTCGGCCAGCAAGACGATGTGGCGGATATATGTAGACAGCCTCAATATATATCGTACAGACATTACCGTCCGCATGCCCGGCGATACAATGGGCATCCGGGCATATCTCGGCCATGCCTCGGCACGGGGTGGAGATATAAACCTCGGGACAGAGAAATATGGGATAAACCGTTTTTTCTGGCATGACGGCGCACTAGATTATGACAACCGTTTCGAGCCCGAGGTGGATGGGCTGGACTACAATCACATATCTCTCACCGGTATAAACATAGGCATAGACAGCTTGTCATATAGTGCTCCAGACATCGGCATGAACCTGCTTTATTGCCGTATGAAGGAGAAAAGCGGTCTCGAGATAAGCAACCTGTCAGGCCCCGTGAGTCTCGACTCTGTGCGTCTGAACCTTCCGTCCCTAATTCTCCGTACTCCCGATTCGGATATCGAGGCGCAGGTAAAGATGGACCTAAATGCCCTCGACAGCATAAATCCCGGTAAGATATATGCCCGTTTGCGCGCTTCTGTAGGTAAACAGGACATCATGATGTTCTGCGGTGGCATGCCCGAACAGTTTGTACGCCGCTATCCCAATCGCCCGTTGACAGTCCGTGGCTCGGTGGACGGCAACATGCGGCGTGTGGATATATCGGGGCTTGAAGTGAGTTTGCCCACAGCTTTCAATATGTCAGCACGCGGGTTTGCGGCCAATCCCACGGACATGAAACGCGTCAAGGCAGAGGTTAGACTGAGCGCTCAGACATTCGATCTCGGCTTTGTCACTTGTTTGCTTGACCCTAAGGTTATGGCCGACTATCATATCCCGTCGGGAATAAAGCTTGATGGTGACGTAAAGGCAGACGGCCGCCGCTACTCCGCCGATGTGAGAGTGCGTGAGGGCGGAGGGACGGTCGACCTGAACGGTCGTTTCGATGCCTCGTCCATGAGCTATAAGGCGTCGGTGGGAGTAAAAGACATCAATATTCACCATTTCATGCCTAAAGACTCGCTCTACAATCTGACGTGCGACATAGACATAGAAGGGCATGGAACAGACCTCTTGGCCAAAGGAAGCCACCTCAAAGCGAATGGAAAAGTAGACGCTTTCCGCTACGGAAGCATGAATTTCGACAGGATAAGAACCGACATTCTTATTGCCAACGGTATCGGTAAGGTGCGGCTTGACAGTAGGAATGAGCTTCTTGACGGTACGATAGACGTAGATGCGCTGCTCGATCCTAATAGAGTGCGGGCTACAGTGAGTACAGACTTGTCGAAAGCAGACCTTTATCGTCTCCGTGTCATAGACCGGCCGTTCACCGCCGCTATGTGTGCTCATGTCGACATAGCGTCGGATCTGAAACAGTCGCACATGGTGAAGGGCTTGTTCAACGATTTCACGGTGCGTGATGCCCGGCGGACCTATCGCCCGGCTGATGTCGTTCTCGACGCTTCCACCAACCGTGATACTACTTGGGCAAAACTGTATAGCGGCAATCTCGAAATGTTCTTCACCGCATCGGGAGGCTACGAGTCTCTTATGGATGAGGGAAAGCGTCTCGGTGACCTGATAACGACCCAGATTGATAATAAGACCATCGACCAGCCGGCAATTCAGGCCATGCTCCCGACAATGCAGATACGCCTCAAGAGCGGTAATGAGAACTCTTTTGCCGGCTTTCTTAAAGCGAAGGGGGTGGAGTTTGATGATTTGTTTGTAGACCTGTCCACATCGCCTGCGGAAGGTATAGAAGGAAATATGCATCTCTATTCGCTTGTTGCCGACAGTATGCAGATAGACACGGTGAGCATGACCATAACGCAAGATGACACCAATGTACGCTTCTATGGGCAGGTGCGCAACAACAAGAAAAATCCCCAGTTTGTGTTCAACAGCCTTTTTGAAGGCTCCGTCTTGGAGCGCGGGGCTGAACTTAGCGTAAAGTATTACGATGCGTCTGACAGGCTCGGAGCCTCTCTCGGAGCGCGCGCCGAGGTCTGTGACAGCGGTATCACCGTCAGATTGTTCCCCGACAAACCGATACTCGGGTATAAGGCGTTCAATCTTAATAAGGACAACTTCGTGTTCCTCGGCCGTGATAAGAGGATACAGGCCGGCATAGATCTGGTGGCCGACGACGGGACAGGTGTGAAGATATACTCCGACGACAACGCCGGAGATATGTTACAGGACATCACTGTCAGCCTTAATAAATTTGATCTGGACAAGCTCACTTCCGTAATTCCGTATGCGCCGCGCATGAGCGGACTGCTGAACGGTGACTTCCACGTGATGCAAGATCGCAACGAGAAGTTCACGGTGATATCCGATATGGGAGTGGACAAGATGACATACGAGCATTGTTATATCGGAGATTTGAACAGTGAGTTCTCTTACATGCAGAAAGACGAGAACTCGCATTACGTCTCTGCCAATCTCATACTCGACGGAAGAGACATAGGTGTGCTTTCCGGTACTTATACGCATGGTGACAAGGGTTATTTGGATGCCACGTTCGATATGAGCCGTTTCCCGCTATCCATGATAAACGGATTTATTCCTGATCAGATAATGGGATTTGAGGGATATGCCGAGGGAAGTGTTGCCGTGAGGGGAGAGCTTGACAAACCGCAGGTAGACGGCGAGGTATATCTCGACTCTACACATGTAATAAGTGTGCCGTACGGTGTCAATCTCAGGGCTAATGACAAGCCGGTGCGTATTGTGGGCAGTAATCTTCTCTTTGAAAATTTCGCGCTTTATTCCCATAATGACAGCCCGTTGAACATCAACGGCAATGTTAATTTCGCCAATCCCGATAAGATTCGTCTTGATATGAGGATGCAGGCGCGAAATTACCAGATTATCGACGCCAGGCAAACACGCAAGTCTGTGGCATACGGCAAGGCTTTTGTCAACTTCGGCGCCGTGCTGAACGGGGCTTTGTCAGACCTGAAAATGCGTGGACAGCTCGATGTTCTCGGTAAGACCAACATGACATATATACTTAAAGACTCGCCGCTTAACACCGACGACAGGCTTAAAGATCTCGTGACGTTCACCGACTTCCGTGACACAGCCGAGGTGAAGGTGAACCGCCCGGAACCCGGAGGGCTCGACATGCTTCTGATGATGAACATCGAATCGGGGGCGAGGATATTCTGCGCCCTTAACGCAGACCAGTCGAACTACGTTAATATCGAGGGTGGCGGCGAGTTGCGCATGGTATACAATCCGACTGATAATCTGCAACTTTTCGGCCGTTATACCATCAATTCTGGCGAGATGAAGTATGAGTTGCCCATCATTCCGCTCAAGACATTTACGATAAGACAGGGCAGTTACATAGAGTTTACCGGCGATGTGATGAACCCCACGCTTAATCTTTCGGCCACGGAGCAGGTCAAGACCCTTGTGGCCGCGGAGACGGGAAACAGCCGCAGCGTGCTGTTCGATTGCGGAGTGAAGGTTAGCAAGACGCTCAGCAACATGGGATTGGAGTTTACGCTTGACGCTCCCGAGGACATGACGATAAAGAACGAGCTTGCTGCCATGAGCATGGAGCAGAGAGGCAAGCTTGCCGTGACCATGCTGACGACAGGCATGTACCTGGCTGATGGAAACACGGGAGGCTTCTCCATGAACAGCGCCTTGAACTCGTTCCTGCAAAGCGAGATCAACAGTATTACGAACAGTGCCATGCGTACTGTGGATCTCAGTCTCGGACTCGACCAGAGTGCCGATGCGTATGGCAACACGCACACAGACTATTCGTTTAAGTTTGCCAAGCGTTTCTGGAACAACAGGGTGAACTTCGTGATAGGAGGAAAGATTTCCGGTGGAGGCGACAGCGGCCCGGAAGAACAGGACCAGACCTTCATCGACAACGTGTCGCTCGAATACCGGCTCGATCAGACGGCCATGCGTTATGTAAGGATGTTCTATAACAAGTCTGCCTACGATATGCTTGAAGGCCGTATCACGGAGTATGGTGCCGGTTTCATGTGGAGGAAGAAAGCCGATCGGTTCTGGCAACTGTTCAATTTCAGAAGCGATGACAATACAACTGAAAAATCATTGGAAAACGATACGGTAAAGGTAAATGAAGAAAAGCGATAAAATCATCTTGTCACTGACAATGTCTCTCGTGTGTGCAGGCTGCTCCACGACGAGCAATCTTCCCGAGGACGAGGTGCTGTATACGGGGTTGAAGAAGATAGACTATGTCGACCGGGCCAAAGACGAGCATTACGTCACTATGCAGGAGGAGGTGGAGGCCGCACTGGCCTGTGCCCCGAACGGAGCCTTGCTTGGCAGTTCTTATTATCGCACACCCATTCAGTGGAAACTGTGGATATACAACAAGTATGCCAACTCGACATCAGGGTTCGGTAAGTGGATGCTCAAATCTTTCGGACACGAACCCGTATTGATGAGTTCTGTCAATCCGGAGGTGCGGGCGCTGGTCGCCAGAAACGTGCTTCGTGCCAACGGATATTTCGACGCCAAGGTGGACTATAGTGTCATACCGCAGAAAAACCCGAAGAAGGCAAAGCTCAGTTATACCGTCACCAACAACAGGCTTTATACTTTCGATTCTATCCAACACATAGGTTTTTCCGCCGGGGCAGACAGCCTGATACGTGCCACGGCCGACCAAAGCTATCTCAAAAGTGGCGAGGCGTTCACCGTGGCTAAGCTTGACGCCGAGAGGAATAGGCTCAACAGTCTGTTCCGGAATAACGGATATTATTATTATCGTGCCGACAATGCGGCCATACTGGCCGATTCCGTGTCTAATCCGGGGCGTGTGGCGGTGCGCTTGCAGCCTGTCGCCGACATGCCCGATGAGGCCCGGCGTCGCTGGTATCTCGGAAAGATGAGAGTAGAGATGCGCCGCTCGGTCATGGAACCGTTGACCGACTCTATCGTGCACCGCAACCTTTCGGTATACTACTCGGGCAAGAAACCGCCTATCCGTCTGCGTACCTTGTTGCGCGACATAAAGCTGAGACGGGGCAAGCAGTTCAGCTACGACGAGTACATGGAATCCTCGGGAGTGATAAACAGTCTCGGATTGTTCAGTCTTTCCGACTTCACGTTCACCCCGCGCGATACCACTTCGACCTGTGATACTCTCGACATGAGACTGAATTGTGTGTTCGACAAGCCTTACGATGGGTCGATAGAGGCAAACTACTCGTTGAAGAGTAACGATCGTACAGGTCCGGGACTGGTGCTCAGCATGAACAAGCGTAACGCTTTTCGCGGAGGAGAGAAGCTGAGCGTGAGCCTGAAAGGATCCTACGAGTGGCAGACGGGGAAGCGTGTGGCCGGTAGCAGTTCCACTATTAACTCATACGAGTATGGTGCCGATGTGTCGATTGAGTATCCGCGTCTCGAAACACCGTTCAAGGTGTTCCGGCGGCGCCGGTTCTTCACCCCGCCTTCTACGTTGTTCTCCCTGTCGGGCAACGTGCTCAACAGGGCTGATTTCTTCAAGATGCTCACTGTCACGGGAGCCGTGACATATAAGTTCCAGACATCGGCCAATTCGAAACACGAGTTCAGCCCCTTGCTTCTCGACTATAATTACTTACAGAGCACCACGGAGAAGTTTGACCAGATAATGACGGACAATCCCGCCGTATATGTGTCAATGCGCAACCAGTTTGTGCCGAAGATAAAATACACATATATATACAGCAGTCCGGCGGCATACAAAAATCCGATAGCATGGGAGATAACCCTCACCGAGTCGGGCAATATCCTCTCGGCGGGATATGCCATGGCAGGTAAGAAATTCAGCGAGAAGGAGAAAGGGATGTTCGGAAATCCGTTTGCACAATTCCTCAAACTGAACACCACCTTGCGCAAAACATGGGTCACCGGGTATAAGTCGGAACTTGTGGGGCGTGTGGCGGCAGGAGTGCTGTGGGCCTATGGAAATTCGGAGCGTGCTCCTTACAACGAGCAGTTCTATGTGGGCGGCGCGAACAGCATACGCGCTTTCACCGTGCGAAGCATAGGTCCCGGCAAGTATGTGGCACCAAACTCCACCTACTCATACCTCGATCAGACCGGTGATGTTAAGTTTGAGGCCAATCTCGAATATCGTTTCAATCTCTTCGGCAGTCTGTATGGGGCGGTGTTCCTCGACGCTGGAAACATCTGGTTGCTTAAAAAAGACCCAAACCGCCCCGACTCCGAGTTCAAGCCTACCACTTTCTTGCGGCAGCTTGCCACCGGTACCGGTGCCGGATTGCGCTACGACATGGATTTCATAGTGCTACGCCTTGACCTCGGTGTGGCCTTGCATGTGCCTTATGATACGGGCAAGGGCGGATACTACAACATCCCGAAGTTTAAAGACGGGCTTGGCTTCCACTTCGCCATAGGCTATCCTTTCTGACGGATGTATGGCGATGTGTATCGCGATAAAGTTTGTTTTTCAAGGCGTTTTGAGCTATATTTGATGCCTGAAAATAACAAATCAAGCGATATGACAATGAAAAAAGCATACAAAACGAACCGTGCCGGATGTATATTCATGCACTTGCCGGCACCCGTGATATTTGATAATGCGTTCCCGCTGCCGTGCCACGGCCTCTCGTTTGGGTGCGCGGAAAGCCCGCCCGGCGGGTAAAGTGACATTTATATGTGCGTCTTTCGCCTCGCTATGCGGGGCGGGACAGTGCGCCTCGGCAGGCGCATGAATATGCACGGAGTATATTCGTGCGTGCCGGAAAAGGCCTCGTTTCATCGAAATGAGGCCTTTTTTGTATTGCGAAGGGATAGCGGCAGGCGTGCGTTTGGCCGCCGGATGGAGCGCAACGGAATACTAAACGCCGGCCAACCGCTATCCCGTTGCGTCATAGCGGCCGCCCCGTTGCGAAACGGCGGTCGTATTGTCGTTTTTCATTCGATTTTCGTATCAATAATCACAGTGTTTTCTTCGTTTCTCGTTCGTTTTTCCCTCCGTTTTGCATAAATATGCGGAGCTGCCGTGCCGGGCATCGTGTGATATAATGTTTACAAATGCGCATAGTCGTAAATATGCTATCCAGTTATTTTGTAGTTTTACAGTTTGTGAAATTGGATTGATAGATAAATATTGTCATCCAATATATATGATTCCAATAATTGAGGTCTGTCATTAGAGAAAATTATCTGTTTTTTCGTATCTTTGCATTTGAATTAATAAAATTGAAAATGGATAAGGATACTTTTTTACAACTTCTTACGGATGAAGTTAATACATATAAATCTCTTATGGAGACTGATTGTGGAGATTGGATAGTTAAAGGATTCATAGATATAGATAAGAATGTTTATACTATTACTAATGACACAAAGGTAGTATCTAAAATTATAGAGATAATGTTAATACCACGATTGAATGATTTTGCCGTGAGGCATGGAATGTCGATAGTGTTGCCATCTGCGCAAAATTTTTATCCTGATATTACATTCAAAGATATAGAAGGTAATCTTTATGCGCTTGATTTCAAATCAAGTTTTTATGCGAATGGTCGTTCATGTGGTTTTACACTTGGTTCATATTGGGGATATTTTAGGCAAAGAGACAAAAAGAAGAATACGGATTACCCATATAATGAGTATAAATGTCATTTAGTATTGGGGATATTATATAAGCAATGTACTGAAACATATAATGAGAAAACTCTATATAGTATAGATAAACTTGATGTGATAAAGTCTGTTATCCGTGATTTTACATTTTTTGTTCAACCCAAATGGAAAATTGCGAGTGACCGTCCCGGTAGTGGCAATACACGTAATATTGGTAGTGTGTTTGGATTGGATAATTTAGTGAATGGTAAAGGAACGTTTTCTGAGTTAGGTGAAGATATATTTGATGATTATTGGATAAATTTCTTTAATACAGTAGATGCGCGTAATGCTGGTATGGAAAAACCACATTATACGAATATTTCAACGTATAAGGAATATTTGAAAACACAACAAGATTTGTTGAAAAAGTTGGAATAATGTCTATAATAATTCCTCCAATAAAATCACAGGGTATCAAAACAAAACTTGTTCCTTGGATAAATGACTTGATACTTAGTTCCGGTATCCGGTTGGATGCCAATTGGATAGAACCTTTTTTTGGAACAGGTGTAGTTGGATTTAATTCGCCTATGCGTGGTCAGCATATAGTAGGTGACACAAATCCTCATATTATCAATTTCTATAAAGGGATACAAAATGGAGTAATAAGTTCTTATTCTATGAGAAAATACCTTGAACGTGAAAATAGTTTACTTAAATTCTCGGAAGAAGAAGGATATGTGCATTTTCGTGAAGTCCGTGACCGTTTTAATTCAGAATATAGTCCTTATGATTTTATTTTTCTTTCTCGTGCCGGTTTTAACGGGATGATGCGTTTTAACCGTAAAGGTGAATGGAATGTTCCATTTTGTAAAAAAGCGAATCGTTTTTCTATGGCATACGTTACAAAGATTTGTAACCAAATAGAACGTGTAACCCAGATTATACGAAAAAAAGATTGGAGCTTTAATAATGTGTCTTTCATTGAAACGATAGAAAAAGCGGGAGCGGGTGATATTATATATTGCGATCCTCCGTATTTCGGACGTTATGTGGATTATTATAATGGCTGGACAGAGAATGACGAGCAAAGTCTTTTTGAGGCATTGTCCCATACTTCAGCTAAGTTTATTTTATCAACTTGGCATCATAATGATTATCGTGAAAATAATATGGTCAATAAATATTGGAGACAATTCAATGTTATGACGAAGGATCATTTCTATCATAATGGTGCACGGCTTGAAAATCGTCGTTCTGTTGTTGAAGCGTTGATTTTTAATTTTGATGTAAAGGAAAGGATAGAAACAAAACAGGTATGTCAATTAAATCTGTTTACGGAAATTGTTTGAATATGATTTATTTCCAATATGGTTTTATACGTTATATAAGTTACGGCTTTTCTTATAAATAACATGACATTCGTTATTCCGTTTCGGAAATATTTATTACTTTTGCATACAAACAAAAATAATAACCTAACAAAGCATAACTTAAACATGAAACCGACTTTATTACTCCTGGCTGCCGGCATGGGCAGTCGCTACGGAGGCCTGAAGCAGCTCGACGGGCTGGGTCCCAACGGCGAGACAATCATGGACTATTCTATCTATGACGCTATAAAGGCCGGATTTGGCAAAATTGTTTTTATAATCCGAAAGGACTTTGAGGATGACTTCCGGGAGAAGGTTCTCAAAAAATACGAGGGGTATGTGCCTGTGGAACTTTGTTTCCAGAGTCTCGACGCTCTGCCAGAGGGATTCGAGTGCCCCGCCGACCGTGTTAAGCCATGGGGCACAAATCACGCCGTGCTCATGGCGAAAGACGTGGTGAAAGAGCCGTTCTGCGTGATAAACTGCGACGACTTCTACAACCGTGACGCATTCATGGTGATCGGCAAGTTTCTCGCCGACCTTCCCGAGGGCAGCAAGAACAACTATGCGATGGTAGGATTCCGTGTGGGCAACACCCTGTCCGAGAACGGAAGCGTGGCCCGCGGCATCTGCTCGAAAGACGATGCCGGGCACCTCACGACCGTTGTCGAGCGCACGGAGATTATGCGTGTCGATGGTCCGATATGCTATAAGGACGAAGATGGCTCGTGGGTTCCTGTGGACGACAACACTCCCGTGTCCATGAACATGTGGGGATTTACTCCCGACTATTTTGAGCACAGCGAGGCATATTTTAAGGAATTTCTCTCAGACCAGAATAATATGGAGAACCTTAAAGCCGAATTTTTCATTCCGCTGATGGTCAACAAACTCATTTGCGACAAGACAGCCACTGTGAAAGTGCTCGATACCACGAGCAAATGGTTTGGCGTGACATACTCGGCCGACCGCCAGTCTGTGGTCGACAAGATACAGAACCTTGTCGACGAGGGGGTATATCCGGCCGGTCTGTTCTGATATTCGTTTTCTTACAGTCCACGGATATATTATCTACATATACAAAGAACAATATAAACAGCGTGCATGCTTTCGTGATACAGGCGGCACGCTGTTTATGTTTGCCTCATTTTCAATAATATTTCGTTTTCCCGATACTTCCTTGTCATTATTGGTATAAAGTCTGATCTTTTTAGTACCTTTGCGCCATTATGCTTAAAGATATATTGTCCAAGGATGAGCGCGACGTGCTGGAGACGCTTGTCGAAGAGTCGGAAAACATAGTGTTGTGTTGTCATACCAATCCGGATGGCGATGCCATAGGCTCATGTCTCGGCATGGCCGAGTATATGCGTTATCGTGGAAAGAGGCCGTTGGTAATTGTTCCGGATCTTTTTCCCGACTATTTGCAGTGGATGCCCAATACCGAGAAAATATTACGTTACGACAAGCATACCGCCGAAGCGGATGCCGTGATGGCAGGTGCCGATCTGATATTCTGTCTCGATTTCAACCAGACGAAGCGCACTGATGCCATGGCGGCCTCTCTCGAATCGGCAACGGCACGCAAGGTGATGATAGACCATCATCTGGAACCTGATATGGATTGTACCCTTGTCATTTCAAGGCCCGAGATGTGTTCTACCTGCGAGATGGTGTTCCGTATCGTGTGGCAGCTCGACTGTTTCACGATGATGACCTCGCAGTTTGCCGCTCCTATATATTGCGGCATGATGACAGATACCGGCGGGTTTGTATATAACAGCTCGTCGCCTGATATATTCTTCATCATAAGCCGGTTGCTGACAAAAGGGATAGACAAAGATAAAATCTACCGGAACGTATATAATAATTACAGTGAGAACCGTCTGCGTCTGATCGGCTATGTGCTTTACAGCAAGTTGGTTGTCGTGAGCGACTATCACGCCGCCTTTTTTACGCTCACCAAGCAGGAACAGCGGCGTTTCCGTTTTATCAAAGGCGATGCGGAGGGACTTGTAAACATGCCTTTACAGATAAAGGGACTCAAGCTTTCCATATCATTGCGTGAGGATACCGAACGGCCGAATGTGGTACTTGTCAGTCTGCGGTCGGTCGGGAACTTCCCGTGCAACAAGGTGGCAGAGGCGTTTTTCAATGGCGGCGGACATCTGAACGCTTCGGGCGGACGTCTCGAATGCGGTATTGACGAGGCTGTCGAGATAACCAAAAAGGCTTTGTCTCATTTCGCAAGCACGTTAAAGTAGAATAAGATTGCCCGTATTTGACGATATTTTATTAATTTTGCGGGTTGTGAATATTATAAATGAACCTAAGAATAAACAGATGATAAGAATGAAAAAGCCTTTATTCATGCTGGTCGCGCTTGCGGCGGTGATGTCGTTTGCCTCTTGCGACGATTATGAGACATACGGTGAAAAGAAGGAAAGAGAGCGCGACGCTATCAGCGAATACATCAGGAGCGAGAAGATAAACGTGATTGACGACAGCCGTTTTCATGCGCAGGGAGATTCCACTTCCGTAGAGAAAAACGAGTTCGTGTATCTGCCCAACAGCGGTGTTTACATGCAGATTGTGCGTAAGGGCGCCGGCGAGAAACTTGAAGAGAACAAGCAGGTCAATCTGATTTGCAGATACATGGAGTATAACATATTCGACAAGGCAGTGCAGTCCCGTAATGACTACAATCCCAGAAACTACGACAAGATGTCTGTCACACGCACCGGAAGCCAGTATACCGCATCGTTCAGTTCGGGAGTGATGTTCAGTACCTATGGCGCGTCGGTGCCGGCCGGCTGGCTTGTTCCGCTGCAATATATCAGGGTGGGACGCCAGACCACACCAGCCGATGAGATTGCGAAGGTCCGCCTGATCGTGCCACACACCCAGGGACATTCATACGCCACTTCGAGCGTATATCCGTGCTATTATGAGATAACCTATCAGAGGGAGAAATAAGCATATTGCGGTATGTGTCGAGTATATCCGGGAGTGACGGTAAGCGTGCTCTGGAATACGGACATACGTGTTATTGCGCGGTGATAATCATATAATAAGACGATACCGGTACACCGTTAGATATGGAATGTGTGTTATCGGAAATCAGAAAAGGTACATCAAAGATATAAAGGAATGACTCTTATAAAATCAATATCAGGCATACGGGGTACTATCGGCGGCGCTACAGGCGACACGCTGAATCCTCTCGACATAGTGAAGTTCACCACGGCATACGCCACTTTCATACACCGCAATACACCGTCGGGTAGCGGTAAGATCGTGGTCGGTCGTGATGCGCGCGTCTCAGGCGAGATGGTTCGCAGCGTAGTGTGCGGCACTCTCATGGGCGTGGGTTACGACGTGATAGACATTGGTCTCGCGACAACGCCCACCACCGAGCTTGCTGTTCGCATGTCGGGTGCCGATGGCGGTATAATCATTACCGCAAGCCATAATCCACGTCAGTGGAATGCTTTGAAACTGCTTAACAATGAGGGAGAGTTTCTCACCAAGGCAGATGGAAGCGAGGTGCTGGCGATAGCCGAAAAAGAAGATTTCGAGTATGCCGATGTCGACCGTGTCGGGCATTACACGGTTGACGATACATACAACAGGAAACACATTGACTCGGTGCTTGCCCTCGCTTTGGTAGACGGGCAGGCGGTGAGAAGTGCCGGATTTCGTGTCTGTGTGGACGCTATAAACAGCGTGGGAGGCATCATCCTGCCCGAATTGCTTGATCGGTTGGGTGTGAAATACAAGTTGATTAACGGTGAGCCTACCGGCGATTTCGCCCATAATCCGGAGCCGTTGGAGAAAAATCTCACGGGAATAATGGATGAGATGAAAAGCGGCGGCTATGACCTCGGTATCGTGGTGGATCCCGATGTGGACCGTCTTGCGTTCATCTCGGAAGACGGCACGATGTTCGGTGAGGAGTATACGCTCGTCAGCATTGCAGATTATGTGCTCTCGCACACACCCGGCAATACGGTGAGCAATCTCAGTTCTACCCGTGCTTTGCGCGATGTGACTGTCGCTCACGGCGGTGAATACACGGCGGCGGCAGTCGGTGAGGTGAATGTCACCACGAGAATGAAAGAGGTCGGCGCGGTAATCGGCGGAGAAGGAAACGGTGGTGTGATATACCCTGAGAGCCATTATGGCCGTGATGCGCTTGTGGGCATAGCGTTGTTCCTGTCTTCTCTGGCTCATAAAGGGTGCAAAGTGAGCGAGCTTCGTGCCTCGTTCCCGAATTATTTTATAGCCAAAAACCGTATAGATCTCACCCCGACGACCGACATCAATGCCATACTTGACAAGGTTAAAGACATGTACGGTGACGAGAAAGTGAACGATATAGACGGTGTTAAGATAGACTTTGCCGACAAGTGGGTGCATCTCCGCGCCTCAAATACAGAGCCGATAATCCGGGTTTACAGTGAGGCTGCCACTATGGAAGAGGCCGACACGCTCGGAAAGAAACTCATGCAGGTGGTATACGACATGCAGAAAAAATAACAACGACCGATAAAAAACAGCCGAAAGATTCTTTTCTTTCGGTTTTTTTTTTATCTTTGCCACCGTAGCATGTATTGTAATGCATGCCTTGACTAATACTTAAAACTATCAATCATGGGTAAATCCGCATTCGTTAAATCATTGTTCAGCATCATTCTGTTTGCCGCTTGGCATATAGAAGTGTCCGCACAGGTTGAGGCCCGTGTGGAATGGGACAATAAGGGTGACTACAACAATAGTTACGTAGAGTCTATGAAAGAGAAAGGCGCTCTGCTTCTGCAATTCGCCAAGGAAAGCACCGGCGGCCTCCACTATTTCAAGATAAGCCATTACGATACCGGCCTGCGGCTTGTCCGCTGCGACTCCTTCCTCATCGACAAGCATCTCGACATGTATTCGTTGTTCCCCGACGGCGACATGCATTACAGCGTGCTGCGCCGTAAGAACGGGGAGATGGCAGTAGTGGCCTACGATCTCAATACAGGCGAACACCGTGTGTACGAAAGCGATTACAGTCGCAAGTCGCAGATGTATGACGAGCAGATACACGGCGGCAAGATGATATTCAGCAGCAGCCGCAAGAACTTGAAGCGCGTGGGCATTCTCGATCTCGCGAGCGGCGCGATAACACATGCCGACATGCACTTCAAGGGTGTCAGCGACTCAAAGGTGAACATAATAGAGACCACCGTTGTCGACGGCGAGATAAACTCCATAGTGCGTCTCGACAAGGAAGTATGCCTCTTCAAGATTGATATGCAGGGAAACATCATCAGTCGAACGAAACTCGATTTGCCTGCCGGCAGGATACTTGCGTCGGGCTCCGTGTCGAAGACAGGCGGCAAACGCTTCCTCACCGGCACATACGGCGACAAGCCCGGACGGTCGCAAGGCATATATTTTGCCGAGCTTGGCAACGACAATCTCCGCTTTGTCAGGTTCTACAACTTTCTCGAGCTCAATAATTTCACTGATTATATGAGCGAGCGCGGACAGAAGAAGGCCGCACGCAGGGTAGAGAAAGCCAAGAAGAAGGGAAAGGAGTATACACGCAACTATCTCATGGCCGGCCACGATATCATTTCCCACGGCGGCGCATACTACTATCTCGGTGAGGCTTATTATCCCACTTACACAACCACGATGGTTGGCAACACCGTGCGCACGACATTCTCAGGATATGCCTACACGCATGCCGTGCTTGCCAAGTTCGACGCCGGGGGCAACATTCTGTGGGACAATTGTTTCGAGATGGCGCCGCGGACGAGACCTTATTATGTAAAGCGTTTTGTCAGTGCAGGTGTCAGAGACGGCAATATGGCGATGCTCTTCGGCGACGGTAAGAAAATCTTCAAGAAGGTAGTCAGCGACCGTGACGGTTCCACTTTGCATGACCGTGAGTCGGAGATACTTGCCACCGACGAGGAAAATGAAGACGTAAAGAAAGCTCGCAGCACCAACACGCAGCATTGGTTTGGCGACTGTTTCCTTGTCTACGGCAATCAGATAGTGAAGAACAAGCAGACCGGAGAGCGCCGCCGTGTGGCTTATATCAACAAGTATGTCATCAAATAGCAGGCCAATGACTGTCACTGAAATGAGCATAATTAAGAGAATGGTGCTTCTGCTCCTTCTCGTATCCGGTATCAGGGATGCCGGGGCACAGGCTTTTGACGGAAATTTCGACTTCAAACTGTATGCCGGTTATATGACGGTAGACTTCGATCCCGGCTTCGAGATAGGTGCAGACTACGGGTGTAACGACTGGCTGTCGTTAGGCACGGGTGTCAGATACCGTATTGCAGACAAGTCTAAGTTTGACGAACCGCCGCAGGGTATGGATGGACTCGATGTAAAGACGCATGCCTACATCCACGGGCAGCACCTGCTGGGACTGCCCTCGTGGCTCGATGTCTATGCCGGTCCGTTTGTGGGTTTCCATACCGGTGGGATGTGTGGCGGCGTCCGCATGAATTTCAGCGAGTGGATAGGTGTGTATGCCGATTGTGCGCATCCGCTGTTCAACACTTTCAAGAACAAGTCGAATGACGACCTCGGCCTGTATCGCGGCCATACTGTCATATCAGTCGGATTGACCGTAAATCTCGAATGAGGCCATGCCTGCTGTGTGCCGGGTGTCACGCGGCGTTTATAACAGCGACACGAGCCAGCCTCCGAGTTTCACGAGCAGTACCGCCATGGCTGCTATCAGCCCGAGCAGCACGATCATCATAGCAACGGCTCCCAGCGCCTTCCGGTTCACCTCGCCCACAATCCTGCTGTCTCCGTTGACAAATCCGATAATCATTTTCAGATTGCGCAAGTTCGACCGGTAAAAGAAGTCGAGCACGTTGCCTATGAAAAACGGCACCATTCCCACGAGCACGTCGCGAAGCGTGTTGTTGATGACGGCCAGCGTGAGAGGCATCGACCTCGCCACCACCAGCGTGAAATATACGAACGGCACTGTGCACAGAGCCGAGAATACGTCTCCCATGCCCGGCACGAGGCCAATCACGCCGTCTAAATAGTATTTGTCCATATACCGTGCAATCCGTTCGAGCGTGATGAACATAGGGTGCTGTTTCAGCTCTTTCCTGTCTTTCATATCCTTATCCTCCATTATTTAAAGTCATATCATACGGCAAATATACGAATAAGCCCGCTTTTGGGCGAATAATGGTATCTTTGTGAGGTGTTTTTTAGCATCGTCTAACTATTTTTTCGGCTACATTTGCAATTCCATGAACCGACACGGGCTGCGCGGAACGGCGGACGGTGAAAAGTCTTGTCCGTATGTTCCGTGCAGCCCGTGCCGGTCTGTATTGTTGTGAGGGAGCCTCAGTCCTTATTCTCCGGCAATTACTTTGGCTCTTGCTATAGCCTGATCTATATGCCCGCAGATATTCTCTTCACCCACAATATCGTTAAATCCGGCTTTTCTCAGGGCTTTCTGTACCTTGTCGTTCACTCCGGAAAGCACTATCCGTATCCCTTCTTTAGCGCTCATTTCGCAAAGGTTTGTGAGGTTGTGGATACCGGTCGAGTCAACAAACGGCACCTTTCGCATGCGGATTATGCGCACCTTCGGACGGTCGCCGAAAGATGCCATGATTTCCTCAAACTTGTTTCCCGCTCCGAAGAAGTAGGGGCCGTTGATCTCATAAACCTCCACCCCCTGCGGTATCGTGAGATGTTCGAGGTTACCGGAGTTGATGTCTGCCTCGTCGTTGGGATCGATTTCGTCCATGATTACTTTCACGTCGGTAGTCTCCGACATTCGTTTCATGAAAAGCAGACATGCTATTATCAGTCCCACTTCAATGGCGATGGTCAGGTCGAAGATTATGGTCAGGAAGAAAGTGATCAGCAGTACGCTGACATCGCTCTTAGGGTTTCTCATCAGCGCCTTGAAAGAGCGCCACCCGCACATGCCGTATGCCACCACGACGAGCACTCCCGCAAGGCAGGCCATCGGTATATACTGAGCCAGTGGCATGAGAAACAGGAATATGAGCAGAAGCACGGCAGCGTGTATTATGCCAGATACGGGTGTGCGTCCGCCGTTGTTGATGTTGGTCATGGTGCGTGCTATTGCTCCGGTTGCCGGTATACCGCCGAACAGCGGAGAGGCAAGATTGGCCATGCCCTGTGCCACAAGCTCGGTGTTTGAGTCGTGGTGGTCGCCAACCACGCCGTCGGCTACTGTGGCGGAGAGCAGCGACTCGATGGCTCCGAGTATCGCTATCGTGACAGCCGGCGACACGAGGCTCTTTATTGTGTCCCAATTCATTTGCGGAACATGCACTTCCGGCAGTTCGCTGCTTATCGAGAACCTGTCGCCTATTGTCTCGATAGTGGTTACCCCGGCCATGTTTTTCAGCAGCAGCGCCGCTACCGTCATTATTATTATGGCTATGAGCGAGCCGGGTATCTTCTTGCTGAATTTCGGGCTTACGGCAATCACCGCCACGCTAAGTATTCCCACCGCAGCACTCCACGGGTCTATCGTGGCCATGTTTCGTCCGTAGGCAATCCATTTCTCTATGAAGTCGGCCGGTACGCTGTCCATAGTCAGTCCGAGCAGGTCTTTAATCTGTGTGGTGAATATAGTCACCGCTATACCGCTTGTGAATCCTACGATAATCGGGTAGGGAATGTATTTGATGATCGTGCCGAGCCGCAGCACGCCGAAGAGCACGAGAAAGGCTCCGGCCATGAAGGTTGCCACGGCCAGTCCTTCCATTCCATACTGCTGTATGATGCCGTAGATGATGATGATGAACGCTCCCGTAGGGCCGCCTATCTGTACTTTGCTGCCGCCGAATACGGATATTATCAGTCCTGCCACGATGGCCGTGATGATACCTTTCTCGGGTGTCACGCCCGAGGCGATGCCGAAAGCGATGGCGAGCGGCAGGGCTACGATGCCCACTATGATGCCTGCCATGATGTCGGCGGTGAGTGTTTTCTTGTCGTAATGTTTCAGAGTAGAGACAAGTCTCGGCCTGAATTGAAATGTTTTCATTGTTAAATAATTTATGTTATTCTGAAAAAACGTTGCAAAGGTACTTCTATTAGTCGAAATGACAAAATGTTTTTAAACTTTTATGATGCCTTGTTGACACTCGGAATAATTATTACAAAAGGCTGTTTGTATTTCGGTTATTTTGAAATTAAAGACCCCGTGGCCGGAAATATCGCCGTATTTTTCGGTTTCGCATAACTGTTTGTGTCTCAGTTTGATATACTTGCGTTCGGTGATGTTTATATATAATAAGCCGTTCGTCCATATCTGATTTTCCGCAATAAGCGCCTTATTGCGTCGCATTTAGCGGCCCGTTGGAAGACAACGGGCCGCTAAACGCATTGCAATAGCATGCCGGATGCAGACCAACGGGTGTCCCGTTGCAGGATTTTGACTTGTTGTTCGGTTTGCGGAATGCGCACTATCGTATTGTATATAGCGGTACGTATCGTGTCGATTTTTCCGGAATGAGAAAAAACAGAGCCGCTTTTTTATGATATAAATATTACAATTCGTTCCATTGCGGAAATGTATCCGTTTTATTGGCGGTATGTGTGACAATGCCTGAAACGGCTTTTTGTACACATTACGGCAATCAAGTATCAATATTTTTCCGTATCTTTGCGACTAAAACAAATCTACTGATCTGATGACTGGTTATATCGCAAAATTTTCAGCCGGGCGAATGGTGTTGCTGTTCGTTTTCGGCTTGTCGGCCGTTGTGCTGATGGCGCAGACAAAAACAGTTTCCATTCTCGGTGACTCGTATTCCACGTTTGAGGGATTTATCACCCCGAAGTCCAACTACACATGGTATAATGCCGCTCCCGACTACAAGAATACTGACGTGAACAGTGTACGGCAGACGTGGTGGCACAGGGTGATTACTGACAACGGATGGCGTCTTTTTGTCAACAACTCGTTCTCCGGGTCAACCGTGTGCTTCCGTGGATATCACGGTAGCGACTACCGTGACCGCTCTTTCATAGCCAGGATGGATAATCTCGGGTGTCCCGATATTATCTTAATATTCGGTGGGACAAACGACAGTTGGGCTGGTGTGCCCGTCGGTGAGTATCGTTATGATGGAATATCGGAAGCCGATTTATACACGTTCCGTCCCGCCATGGCTTACATGCTGGCGTATATTAAAGACCGTTATCCGAATACTGAGATATATTTCCTGCTCAACGACGGACTGAGAGACGACATTTCATCTTCCGTCAAGACCGTATGCAGGCATGAGGGAGTGCCTTGCATAGAGTTGAGAGGGATAGACAAGAAGAGCGGGCACCCTACGATAAAGGGACACGGGCAGATAGCCTCGCAGGTAAATCAAGCAATTGGAAAAAGGAAATGAAGCATAAGTTTATTTTTATCATCGCCTGCCTGTTATGGACATCCTGTCTGTGGGCACAGAATCCGGCCGTGGCATGGGATGAGCATAGTCTAATGATAGACGGCCGCAGGGTGATGCCCGTGATGGGCGAGGTACACTACTCGCGTATTCCGGCCGGCGAGTGGGAGCGTGAGGTGCGCAGGATAAAGGCCGGTGGTGTGACAGTCATTGCCGCATACGTGTTCTGGAATCATGTGGAAGAACGTGAAGGAGTGTTCGACTGGAGCGGATGCAGAGACTTGCGGCGCTTTCTCGAGATATGCGGGAAAGAGGAAATGCCGGTCGTTTTGCGTCTCGGCCCGTTCTGTCACGGCGAGGTCCGCAACGGAGGCATACCCGACTGGATGTTCGACAAGGGGTGCAGGATGCGTGAGGAAAATCCTGTGTTCATGAAGTATACCGGGCGGTTGTACCGTCAGATATTCGCCCAGGTGCAGGGTTTGCAATGGAAAGACGGCGGACCCGTCATGGCGGCGCAGTTCGACAATGAGTATCGCGGTCGTGGCAGCTATCTCATGGCATTGAAGAAAATGGCTCTCGACATCGGGTTTGACCTGCCGTTTTACACCCGTACCGGTTGGCCCGAACTCCGCACACCGGTTCCTTTCGGCGAGATGCTGCCCTTGTATGGCGACTATGCCGACGGTTTCTGGGAACGTTCGACGGCCGAGACAGCCGGAAACTACTATAAGGCGTTTAACTTCAAGGCTTTCCGCAGCAGTACGGCGATAGCCACCGAGCAGCTCGGCGAGCAGAAAGAAAAGCTCAACAATGGCGATGAGCGTTACCCGTATTTCACCTGCGAACTCGGAGGCGGCATGATGACATCCTATCACCGCCGTCCGTATATCTATCCTGAAGACGCTTACTCTCTCGCTATTGTGAAACTCGGCAGCGGCAGCAACCTGCTAGGCTACTACATGTATCACGGAGGCACCAACCCAGAGGGGTATACTTATCTGAACGAAACGCAGCGTACCAGAGCCACGAACTATAATGACCTGCCTGTGAAGACATACGACTTTCAGGCCCCGCTCGGGGAGTTCGGACAGGCAAATCCGCATTATTTCACTCTGCGCAAGCTCCACCTGTTCATGAAGGACTACGGCGAGACTCTCGCTCCGATGACCGCTTCTTTCCCGTGCCGGCAGGAGATTAAGAAAGGCGACGACTCGTTTCTACGCTGGTCGTACCGCTCCAGGGACGGCAGCGCTTTTGTGTTTGTCAACAACTACGAGCGTCTGCAAAACCTTTCGGCCAAGAAAGGGGTTACGTTCGATGTCTGCGGAGTGCGTTTCCCATCGAAGCCGGTCACCATTCCGTCGGGCACGATGTGCATATTTCCCGTCAATGTAGACGGTATCCGCTATGCCACCGCACAACTTATAGCCCGTCGCGACGGCAATATATATATGGAACAGATCACCGGTGTGCCTGTAGAGATAGCCGTGGACGGCAAGGTATTGAAGAACGTCAAGGCACGGGGATTGGGCAAGCCGGTATATAAGAATATCTATTTGCTTGCTGGCGATGAGGCGTCGAGGCTGTTCTATGAGGATGAAGGCGTGGAAGACATAGGGTCGGATGCCGCCTGCGTGAAGGTGAGAGACGCCGCTCCGCAGCAGCGTAAGATAACAATCGGAGTGCAGAAAGTGGCCGAAGAGCCGACGGATGACGACTTCGGGAGTGCCGCCGTGTATCGGATTACCGTTCCGCAAGAGTCTGCCGGCAAGTTCCGCAGGATGCTGGAAATAGACTATCGTGGAGATGTGGCGCGTCTTTATGTGAACGGAAAGCTCGTGGCCGACAACTTCTACAACGGCCGTCGTTTCCTTTTCGGTCTTTGGCGGTTGCCCGAGGGATGTACTGAAATGGAACTGCGGATACTCCCTTTGCAGGAGAACATGCCTGTATATTTCCCCCGTGAGGCTAAAGCCGGCAGGCCGGGAGAGGAAGTCGTGGGCGTGAAGATAGTTCCTGTGCCGTGATTTCACGGCGGGTATTGTGATTAAACGCGCCGTCACGGATGTGTGTATGGCATGATTTAAACAAGCCCAACTATTCGGTATAGGCGTAATGAATACGTAATGAGGCCGGATACAATGGATAACGGAAATAAAACAAATAGCATATGACAATGAGAAAATACATTTTTGCGCTTCTGGCTGCCTTTTGTTCGGCAACCGTGGCACAGACCATAGACTTGTCGGGAGAGTGGAATTTCGCCATGGGCGACAAGCCTGAATATAATGATAAGATAACCTTGCCGGGCTCGATGCTAACCAATGGCAAGGGCGATGAGGTGACGGTAGACACCCGTTGGGTGAGCAGTCTTTACGATTCCTCGTTCTTTTTCAATCCCTACATGGAGAAATACCGGGTGGCCGGGAAGATGAAATTTCCTTTCTTCCTCACTCCCGGCAAGCATTATGTAGGCCCGGCGTGGTACATGAAGCGTGTGGATGTGCCAAAAGCGTGGCGCAAGGGCCGTGTGCTTCTTTATCTCGAACGGCCGCATATCGAGACTACGGTCTACGTTAACGGCCGCATTGCGGGGCGCGACTCGTCGCTGAGCGTGCCTCATGAGTTTGACATCACGCCCTATGTGAAGTCCGGTCAGGCCAACGACATCGCAATACGGATATACAACGGCATTGAGAACGTGTGCGTGGGGCAGGACTCACACAGCGTGACCGACCAGACACAAGGATGCTGGAACGGTATCGTTGGCAGGATAGAGCTGCGCAGAGTGCCGCGTGTTTACATCGATGACGTGCAGGTTTATCCGGACGTGCAGGGCAAAAAGATACGTGTCGAGGTGCGGACGGCAGGTGACAAGGGGCGTAAGAAAATTTCGTTCTGCCACCCGCTGTTGCTCAAACCCGACGGAACATCGGGGCGAAAGGAGACGGTAGCGGTAGTCAATACATCCGACGACACCGCTTCGGTGGTGCTTGAAATGGGCGGTGACGTGAGGCTTTGGAGCGAGTTCGAGCCTAATCTTTATGAATTGACCGTCTCGGTGGGCGATGATGAGCGTCGTGTCACGTTCGGAATGAGCGAGATTGCGATAAAGGGAAAGCAGTTTTACCTCAACGGTAATCCTATATGGATGCGCGGTACGGTGGGCAACTGTTGTTTCCCGCTTACCGGTTATCCGCCGACGGACGAGCAATCGTGGCTTGCCATATTCCGCAAATGCAAGGAATACGGCCTTAACATGATGCGTTTTCACTCGTACTGTCCGCCGGAGGCTGCCTTTGCCGCAGCCGATAAGGTGGGTTTCTATCTGCAACCCGAAGGCCCGTCATGGCCCAATCACGGTGTGCGTCTCGGCAGGAAGATGAATATAGATCATTATTTGCTCGAAGAGACGCGGCGCATGGTGAAGGCTTATGGCAACCATCCGTCGTTCTGTATGCTGGCGGCCGGCAACGAACCGGCCGGCGACTGGGTGCGCTGGGTGGGCGATTTCGTAGACTACTGGAAGAGCACGGGCGACCGTCGCCGTGTATATTGCGGCGCGTCGGTCGGCGGAGGATGGGCCTGGGACCCGAAGAGCGAGTACCATGTCAAGGGCGGCGCGCGCGGACTCGACTGGGACAGGCATGCCCCGCAGTCGGAAGACAACTACGCCTCCGCAATAA
Source organism: Prevotella sp. PTAC (assembly GCF_013166535.1). Taxonomy (NCBI): domain Bacteria; kingdom Pseudomonadati; phylum Bacteroidota; class Bacteroidia; order Bacteroidales; family Prevotellaceae; genus Prevotella; species Prevotella sp. PTAC. The sequence goes on along the minus strand of NZ_JABKKK010000002.1, from coordinate 78,201 downwards.
CGAGCTTCACACAGAAGGGCCGCAAGCCGCTGACATTCGAAATAAACGAACCGTACATAAGTCATGAACAGGGCCAATGGTGCGCGTTCCCCGATTTCAAGGAGTTAAATCAGTATACAGGTGTATACAAAGCCGGAAATTTCGAAATATTCCGAGATCTCCTTCGCGATAACGGAATGGCCTCGCAAGCCGAAAAATTCCTCATGGCCAGCGGTAAGTTGCAGACTCTGGCGTATAAATACGAGCTTGAACGCAACCTGCGCACCAAGGACTATGCCGGTTTTCAGCTTCTCGGCCTGAACGATTACAGCGGTCAGGGCACGGCGCTTGTGGGCGTGCTGAATGTCTTCTGGCGTGAGAAAGGCTACTGCACGGCTGACGATTGGAGCGGATTTTGCGCCCCGATAGTGCCTCTTGCCCGTTTTCCGAAGTTCGTTTACACCAACGACGAGACACTGGCTGTGCCTGTGGAACTGTATAACGCATACAAGGAAACGTTGGTGGGAGCCGTGGCTGAGTATACTGTTTCATGTGATGGGAAGGCCGTCTTTGCCGGAAAGACAGACGGTAAGGACATTGCCGTGGGGAAGAACCATGGCCTGTGTGATGTGGTTTTCACCCTTGCAGGTATACAGGAGCCCAAGAAACTGTCTCTCAATGTAGCCGTAGTGTCGGACAATGCTCCAAGGGCAGAGAATAAATGGGATTTCTGGGTATATCCCAAGACCGTCGGTATGCCGTCGGCCGACGGCATACATATCACCGACACTCTCGATGCCAAGGCACTGGCGGTGCTCGAGCGTGGCGGCCGTGTGCTTATTGCTGCCGCTGGAAAGGTGCGCATGGGCAACGATATAAAGCAGACATACCTGCCCGTTTTCTGGAATACAAGTTGGTTTAAGATGCGCCCTCCGCACACCACCGGTGCCTCGATAGACGTATCACACCCGCTGTTCCGTTGTTTCCCGACCGATGATTGGAGCAATCTCAACTGGTGGGAACTGCTCAACAAGGCTCAGGTGATGAACCTGCGCGAGTTTCCTGCCGATTATCAGCCGCCGGTACAGCCGATAGACACGTGGCACATAAGCCGCAAGATCGGCATGGTCGTAGAAGCCAATGTGCTGAAAGGCAAGCTGCTCATGACTACGATAGACATTGATAGCGATCTTGACCGTCGTGTGGTTGCTCGCCAGATGCGCAAGGCTATGATAGAATATGTGGGCGGAACCGATTTCAAACCGTCTTTGACACTCGAACCGCAGACAATAACAAACCTCTTCGAGAAAGAGGCTCCGGCGGTGAATATGTTTACGAAAGACTCTCCCGACGAGTTGAAACCGAAGTTGAAGTAGGTGGATCAGGAGTTGAGGAGTAAGGAGGATAGCGACATAAGTTAAAGAATGCTTTGTTACTATCCTCCTTACTCCTTAACTCCTGATTATTAGAAATTCACTCCGCAGTTGATATACAGACATCCGTTTCTTGATGAGTCGAAATCGCTGTGGCATATATTGGCAAGGCCGAATTCGTAGGCAGCCTCGGCATAAATCATGCTGTATTCAAGGCCGCATCCGATGCGCAGACCGCCATCGAAGCGTTTGAAATAATCCGAAGAAAACGATGAGCAGCTCTCCCTCTCCTTATAGTTTTTCACTTTTCCACCTATGCCGAAAGCGATATACCCGCCGCCGAACGGTTGAATGGAAAAGTTGTCGTCCAACTCATATTTGTATTTCACAAGAATGGGAATCTCTAAATAGTTGAGGTCGAAAGTGAACTTTACACCGTCTATGACACCCTTTCCTCCTTTTTCAGTGTAGAAAAGACCGGTTTCAAGACATACAGGAGTGGTGGGTGAAAGCTGTATACCGACCACACCGCCGAAGTTTAAACCCGACTGGCTGCTGCCGCCGTCGAGTCGCGGGTCGTCGGAATGTACCGAGCCTACGGCCAAACCGAGCCGCAGGCCGTAGTAGATATTGTACTCGTTCATAAAGTTGGAATATCCGTTATCCTGAACCCTGTAACTGTCGTATTGCGCGCATGCCGGCAAGGCCATGACAGCGGCAATTATTGCAATGATGATCTTTTTCATGTCGATGTAAAAAATAAAGTCTATGACGGATGCAAAGATATACAAATAATCTGATAAAACTGCCATGGGTGATGCAGATTTTTTGATTGTCATGCTTTGTTTGCTATCAAAAAACATACAAAACAACTTCCAGAACCCGCTTGTCTTGAAAAAAAGCAATCTGCCGGTCGGAAGTATTCGTATATCTGGCGGGTTTTGTTAATTTGTTGACCGCCAATGGCGTATGTGTGGTTGCGGTAAAGCCGTGCTGTCGGAGGGCATTTACAGTCTGCGTTTATTGCAACGGGCGTCCGAATGCGGTCAAGACCATTGTGATGTGCTTGTGGATGATACCTGTGTATCGGGTCTTGTAATAGGAATGCCGTTTTATTTCGTGGAGAGATAAAATGTTAGATTTATGACATAATGTTTACATTAAGGTCGGAGTGGGTCTTCAAGGAACGGTTTGGCGGCAAGCAATTAACGTTATTTTTTACTTTATATTAATATGTGAATGATATTTTGTGTAACTTTGCATTTCAATATTAAAGACAGTCATGAACGATAAAAAGACAGATAACACAAAACGCATAAACCCATTTTTCGAGCCTTACGGCACACCACACGACACGGTGCCTTTCGACCGTATCAGGCTTGAAGACTACGAGGAGGCTTTCATGGAGGGCATACGCCGTGACAACGAGCAGATAGAGAAGACGATAAACAACCCCGAGAAGCCAACATTCGATAATACGATAATCAACAAAGACGAGACACGTGAGGGCTATTATGATTTGCTTTCACGTGTTTCTACTGTGTTTTTCAATATGCTCAGTGCCGAGACCAACGATGAACTCGATGCCCTGGCACAGAAAATGCAGCCAATATTGACGCAACATGCCAATGATGTGCGCCTTAATCCGAGACTGTTTGACCGCATTAAGGCCGTGAAGCGGCATCACCGGAAGCTCACTCCTGAGGAAAAAAGGTTGCTTGACGACTGCTATGACGGTTTCGCGCGCAGCGGAGCGTTGCTCGACGATGATGGCAAGGAGCGTCTGCGCAAGCTCACCGAGGAAGCAGGCATGCTCTCGCTCCAATTCTCGCAGAACCTGTTGAAAGAGGAAAAAGCGTTCACGCTACACATCACCGACGAGAAAAACCTCGAAGGCCTGCCCGACACGGCGCGGGAGGCGGCCGCCGTGGCCGCCCGTGAGCACGGCAAGGATGGGTGGATAGTGACGCTCGACCATCCGAGCTACGGCCCGTTCATGACATATTCCGCCAATCGTGAATTGCGGGAGCGTCTTTATATGGCGAAGAACACCGTCTGCACGAAAGACAATAGCGAGAACAACATCGAGATATGCAAGCGCATCGTTAACCTAAGGCGCGAGATAGCGCAACTGCTCGGCTACAAGACATACGCCGACTACGTGCTAAAACACCGTATGGCTACAAATACCCGGAATGTGTACCGCCTGCTCGACGACCTCACTGAGGCATACAGGCCAGCGGCGTTGAAAGAGGTGGATGCCTTGGAGCGGATGGCACGTAAGATGGAGGGCAGGGACTTTGTGATGCGTCCGTGGGATTTCAGTTTCTTCTCTCATAAGTTGCAGTTGCGGAAATACAATCTCGACGCAGAGATGCTGCGCCCATATTTCGAACTGTCGAAAGTGATAGACGGGGTTTTCGGGCTGGCCAACCGTCTTTATGGAATAACATTCAGGGAAAACAAGGACATACCTGTATATCATCCCGATGTGAAGGCTTACGAGGTGTTCGATGCCGACGGGTCTTATCTTGCCGTGTTCTACGCAGATTTCCACCCCCGCAAAGGCAAGCAGGGAGGAGCGTGGATGACCGAGTACCAAGGACAGTTTATCGACCGTAAGGGTGAGAACGTTAGACCCCATGTGAGCGTGGTGATGAACCTTACCAAGCCGACAGACGAGAAACCGGCGCTGCTCACGCTCAGTGAGGTGGAGACATTCCTGCACGAGTTCGGACATTCACTGCACGGCATGTTCGCCAACACCCGCTTCGAGAGTCTGAGCGGAACGAATGTGTGGTGGGACTTCGTCGAGCTGCCTTCGCAGTTCATGGAAAACTATGCCGTGGAGAAAGACTTTCTGCGCACGTTCGCTTTCCATTATCAGACCGGCGAGCCGTTGCCCGACGAACTGATAGACCGCATAGTGAAGAGCCGCAATTTCATGGCGGCCTACGCTTGTATGCGGCAGGTGAGCTTCGGACTGCTCGACATGGCTTATTATACGAAGAAAGAGCCGTTTGACGACGATATCATCAAGTTCGAGAAAAAAGCATGGGCGAAAGCCATTGTCACCGAGCAACTGCCGGATACGTGCATGACGGTGCAGTTCGGCCATATAATGGCAGGCGGATATGCCGCCGGATATTACAGCTACAAGTGGGCGGAAGTGCTTGATGCCGATGCTTTCAGCGTGTTCAGGCGCCGCGGAATATTTGATCGTCAGACGGCACAGAGCTTCCGTGACAATATACTGTCACGCGGCGGTACCGAGCATCCTATGACGCTCTACAAACGTTTCCGCGGCTGCGAGCCTACTATAGACGCTTTGCTGAGACGTAACGGGATAAAGAGACCTAAGAAAAGAAAATAACAAGAAAGAATATAAGGCGGTGGACGAAAAACAAAGAAAACTCGACCTGCGCTATCTGCGTATGGCACGCATCTGGGCGGAGAACAGCTATTGTCGACGCCGTCAGGTGGGAGCGCTCGTGGTTAAGGACAAGATGATAATCAGCGACGGATATAACGGTACGCCGAGCGGATTTGAGAACGTGTGCGAAGACAGTGCCAACATCACTTTCCCATACGTGTTGCATGCCGAGGCCAATGCCATAACGAAGCTCGCCAGAAGCTCTAACAACAGCGACGGAGCCACGCTCTATGTCACGGCATCGCCTTGCATAGAGTGCTCTAAGCTGATAATACAGGCCGGCATAAAGCGGGTCGTGTATGGAGAGCACTACCGTCTGGAAGACGGCATAAACCTGTTGAGAAAGGCAGGGATAGAAGTGATATACCTAAATCCGGAAGAATAAATGAACAGAAACAAGTCAAACCGTCTCATGCCGCTCATCATGGCGGTGTGTGTGGTCGTGGGAGTCGTGATAGGAACGTTCTATACGAGCCATTTCTCGGGTAACAGACTCAGTATAATCAATTCAAGCGGCAACAAGCTCAACAACTTGTTGCACATTGTCGATGACCAGTATGTGGACACGGTGGACATCAATAAACTCGTGGAAGATGCCATGCCGCAGATTCTTGCCGAACTTGATCCGCACTCGGTATATATCGGGGCGAAAGACGTGCAGGCCGTGAACGACGACCTGAAAGGCTCGTTCTCGGGAGTGGGAATAGAGTTTACGATACGTGAAGATACCATAAGGGTGCAGAACGTGGTAAATGCCGGTCCGGCAGATCGTGCCGGAGTAAAGGCCGGAGATAAGATAGTGTCTGTCGACGGAAAGCCGTTTGTGGGTAAAATAGTCACTAATGATGAGGCCATGCGGCGCCTGAAAGGTCCTAAGGATACTAAGGTGAAACTCGGACTGTTGGGGTATGGTGAGAAAAAGGTGAGATATGTGACCATCACGAGAGACGATATTCCGCAGCGGAGCATCAGCGCCACGTATATGATAAATGATAATACGGGGTATATCAAGGTGAAAAGTTTCGGCGAGAACACATATCCAGAGTTGCTCATTTCATTGGCGAAGCTCTCTCAGGAAGACCTGCAAAACCTCATTGTCGACCTGCGCGGCAATGTGGGAGGATATATGATGGCTGTCATTCAGATGGTGAACGAGTTCTTGCCCAAAGACCGTCTTATCGTATATACACAGGGACGAAAGTCGCCAAGGCAGGAATATCGAAGCGACGGGCGCGGCAGTTATCAGAAAATACCACTTGTCGTGCTTATAGATGAAGGTTCGGCATCGGCATCGGAGATATTTGCCGGTGCCATACAGGATAACGACCGTGGCACGGTCATCGGCCGGCGGTCGTTTGGAAAGGGACTCGTGCAGCAGCCGATGGCTTTCAATGACGGTTCGATGATAAGGCTTACGATTGCCCGTTATTATACTCCTTCCGGACGTTGCATACAAAAACCGTACACATCCGGTTCTGACAAGGATTATGAGGACGACTTGATGATGAGATATCAGCACGGCGAGTATTTTTCGCAAGACAGTATCAAGCATGAGGGTCCGGAGTATCACACGAGTATCGGGCGCACGGTGTATGGCGGCGGAGGTATAACCCCCGATATATTCGTGGCCGAGGATACTCTCGGTGTCACGTCTTATTACAAGGAAGCCGGCATGACCGGATTGATATTTCAGTTTGCCTATGACTATACCGATGAGAACAGGGCCAGACTTGGAGAGTTCACGGATATGGAATCTCTGCTTGATTATCTCAAGAAACAGAATATGGTGGAGCGCTTTGCTTCATACGCTGACCGAAAGGGACTGCGCCGCCGCAACCTGATGATAAGGAAATCACACCATCTGCTAGAACGGTTTATTGACAGTAGGATAATATACAACATGCTCGATGATGAGGCATGGATAGAATATCTCAATCTGGATGACCCGGCAATAGAGAAGGCTGTCGATGTCTTTAAGGCTAAACAGGCTTTCCCTAAGAAAGCCGTTGAGCCTCGGAAAGCGGGCAAAGGGGGAAAGACAGCCATGACGGTTTTCGGTAAAGGATATGATTATCGGGGTACTCATGTATCTTGTTCGCCTACGGCAAAAGGATAAAATCAAGGTGAGTAAATGGAAGAAGCGGTTTAAAGACAATAATAACAAGGCAAAAGGAATAGCTTTGAAGTGGAGAAAAAAGAGCTTAGAAACATTATAAGGGCCGGGAAGCGGCAGTTTACGCATGATGATTTGCGCAGATTGTCGCTTCCTGTTATTGAACGGTTGATGGCCCATCCTCGTTTTGTCGCGGCACGTACAGTGATGCTTTATCACTCGTTGGCCGATGAGGTGGATACCCGCCTTCTGCTGAATACGGTGAGTGATAAGCGTGTCTTACTGCCGAAAGTGACTGGTGAGGGCATTATGGAGCTGCGTGTATATACCGGTCCTGACGACCTTAGCATCGGAGCCTATGGAATAATGGAACCTGTCGGTAGTCTCTTTAACGACTATTCGGCTGTAGACCTTGCCGTGGTTCCGGGTATGGCATTTGATAAATCGGGCAATCGTCTCGGCCGTGGAAAAGGTTATTACGACCGTCTTTTGCCATTGATAGGATATAAATATAAGATAGGTATATGCTTTCCGTTTCAGCTTTTGGATTCTATACCGGTCGAACCGACAGACGTTCCTGTGGATGAAGTCATTTGTTGAGCGGTCAATTGTTTCTCAAATTATGACTTCCGTTTTTTTCTTAGTATGGTTTTCATAGTCTGTTTTTCGTATTTTCATAAAATGGCTTTCATGTCTTGAATCTGTCGGATTAATCCAAAATAGGAATGTCGGGTGACAATAGCCTTTGCCATTTGACTTATCGGAAAACAAAGTTTTAACTCTTCTGAAACAATCCGTTGTCAATTAAACCTTATATCTATGATGACATTGCTTCCGACATGGTTGTTCAGCAATCTGACAAACTCCTGTCTTCTCATGCTCAGATCGGCGCGCAGAGCCGGATTTGTCAGTTGGACATACATGGTCTGGTTTCTTATGTATGTCTCTCGTGTATAGCGTTCCACTGCCGGACCGGCAATCAGCGGCCATGCGTCCATCACCCGTTTTTGAAGCAGTGGTGTTTCGAGTCCCTGAACACGCATGTTGCGCATTATCAAATCTTTAATGGATTGTACTTCTCTTTTGAACATCCTTCCCGAAATATTATATGTATATCAATGTATCCGATGGTATGGTGGGCTGGGTTGTCTGTATGGACAGCTGTATGGGCAAATCGTGACTGTCATTATGCTGTGATGCGATTGTTTGCGTATAAATGTTCGGAATCATAGTCCGAGGTTAATATTACGGTTGCAGTTGTGTTTCAATTACGGTTGCAGTTGTGTTTCACGCTCGATAATCTCTCCGTTGTCCACGAGGAAAATCTTATAGTCGAACGAACAGTCGCTGAGAATACTCCCGAGGTGATCGCGGTTGGTGTCTGTTATGAATATTTGGCCGAACCCTTCGCCTGCCACAAGCCGCACTATCTGTTCCACTCGCTCTGCGTCGAGCTTGTCGAAAATGTCGTCAAGCAGCAGCAAGGGGGTTGTCTGTGAACTTGTACGCTTCAAAAACTCGAATTGCGCGAGTTTCAATGCTATTACAAATGTCTTGTTCTGTCCCTGGCTTCCTTCGCGTTTCATCTGATGACCGCCCAGTGTGAACTCCAAGTCATCGCGGTGAACACCATGCAGCGAGTAGCCCACCGCAAGGTCTTTATGTCTGTCTCGGCGTATGACATCAATCAGAGCGCCACGCTGACAATGGGAGATATAGCTCAAGCCGACCTCTTCTTTGTTTGATGATATTGTGCTGTAATAATCTTGAAATACGGGCGTTAGCTCACGTACGAAAGCATCTCGCTTGGCATATATTTTCTCTCCTTCCGCTGCCATGGCCTCTTCCCATATTGAAAGCATTTCAAGATCTGGTGCAGGTTCCGCTTTGAGCAGTGAGTTTCGCTGTTGCAGCGCTTTGGTATATCTGTTCAACGCATCTATATATCCGTGGTCATACTGCGATATTACGATGTCCATCAGTTTGCGTCGCTCCTCGCTTCCGCTTTCGATCAGCATGGTGTCTGAAGGCGATACAACCACGAGCGGTATCAGTCCGATGTGTTCAGACAACCGTTTATATTCTTTCTTATTTCGTTTGAAGTGTTTTTTCGTGCCACGTTTCATGCCGCAGTATACAGCCTCCGGTTCCCCGCCTTCAGTCGTGTAGTCGCCCTCTATCACGAAAAAGTCCTGATTGTGTCTTATGATCTGCGAGTCGATGGGATTGTGTGCGCTTCTGCAAAACGACAGGTAGTAAATAACGTCAAGCACATTGGTTTTCCCCGCTCCGTTATTGCCTATAAGGCAGTTCATCTTCGGAGACATGGCAAGGGTAGCGGTCTTTATATTCCGATAATTGATAATTGACAGTTTTCGCAGAATCATCCCTCTGATTTATAGCTAATTTATTGCAAAGTTACGTGTTTTATCAGTCAAAAACGAAAAAAGTTGATGATAAATTTCACTATATCCGATAAATTAAGTAATTTTGTCTGCGATTTTGATAACAGAAAATTATAATTATAATGGCAAATAACAAAGACCGCATGAGCGCTCAGAACGTAGAAGAGACCCTCAGCAGACAAGACGCTTTCTTTGATAAATACAAGAAAGTCATCATTTATGGAGTGATAGCCTTGATAGTAATCATAGCCGGAGCTATAATCTACAACACATACGTTGCTGGTCCTCGTGAGGAAAAGGCAAGCACGGAACTGGCCAAGGGACAGGAGCTTTTCGGTGAAGAGCAGTTTGATAAGGCACTCAACGGTGACAAGGCGGGCTTTGCCGGATTCTTGAGCATTGCGAGCGATTACAGTGGAACAGATGCCGGAAATCTTGCTAATCTGTACGCCGGACTATGCTATGCCAAGCTTGACAAATGGACGGAAGCGGCAGAGTATCTTGAAAAGTTCGATACGAAAGGTGACATGATGATAAGCCCCGCTGCAATCGGTGCTCTCGGAAACGCATACGCACATCTCAATCAACTTGACAAGGCGGTAGATTGTCTTAAAAAGGCGGCCAAGAAGGCGGACAACAACAGTCTTTCGCCAACATTCCTTATACAGGCGGGCGAGATACTCGAAAGCCAGGGAAAGAAAGAAGAGGCTCTCAAACTTTATGAAGAGGTGAAGAACAAGTACTTCAACTCCATGCAATATCAGACTATCGACAAGTATATCGAACGCGCAACCACTAAGTAAATGGCAACCGCATTACACAACTTGTCAGACTATGACTTCGAGAGTATTCCCGACGCAAGCAACATGTGCTTCGGCATTGTGGTGGCGGAGTGGAATCCCGAGATAACAGGTGCGTTGCTCGATGGTGCCGTGGGCACGCTTGAAAAGCATGGGGCAATCCCCGAAAACATACATGTCAAAACCGTTCCAGGCAGTTTTGAACTGATATACGGAGCGCATCAGATGACTCTCAACGGCAGTTTTGACGCAATAATAGTATTGGGCAGTGTGATACGTGGTGAGACACCTCACTTCGACTACATCTGTCAAGGCGTGACGGCAGGTATCGCCCATCTGAATGCCACAAGTAAAATCCCCGTGATTTACGGTCTGCTGACAACGGAAGACTTGCAGCAAGCCAAAGACAGAAGCGGCGGAAAACTCGGTAATAAGGGTGACGAATGCGCCATAGACGCAATCAAAATGGCAAAATTCTAATAACTTTCAGGATTGATAACGACGAGGGCGGCCTGCTGAAAAGGCACGCCCTCATTTTTTTTCAGACAGTTTAAGGCTGTCTGCAGCGATATTGATGAAGTGTACAGTCGGTAACTGTTGGTGGAAATATTGTGGTATTACTATTGTCGCCAAAGGTTGCCATAGCGATGCATACGGTATACGGCCGTGGCATACCAGACGGGATTGGCGGCAGGGCATGAAAACAGTAATGATACGGTTTAAAAATCCGCTTTATCTCATGATTATATCAGGAGGAATGATTATCTTTGCCGAGCTAATGATATAAAAAATAGGACAATGAAATTCATATCTTGGAATGTTAACGGTTTAAGAGCTTGTGAGGGAAAAGGGTTCAGTGAGACTTTCAGACAACTGGACGCTGACTTTTTCTGTTTGCAAGAGACGAAGATGCAGGCAGGTCAACTCGATCTCGAATTTGAAGGATACAGGTCATACTGGAATTACGCTGACAAGAAAGGATATTCCGGTACGGCTATATTCACACGTCATGAGCCGTTGGGCGTGACTTACGGTATGGGTATAGATGAGCACGACCATGAGGGGCGTATTATAACATTGGAAATGAACGATTTCTATCTTGTCACCGTATATACACCCAATTCGCAAGACGGATTGCGCCGGCTCGACTACCGAATGCAATGGGAAGACGATTTCAGGAGATATATAATGCGGCTTGACGAGCGCAAGCCGGTGATAGTATGCGGTGACCTTAACGTGGCTCATAATGAGATCGACCTTAAAAATCCGAAGACCAACCGTCGCAGTGCAGGGTTTACGGACGAGGAGCGGGATAAGTTCACCACATTATTGAATAGTGGATTTGTAGATACTTTCCGTGCGTTGTACCCCGACAAGGTGACCTACTCATGGTGGTCGTACAGATTTAAGGCGCGTGAGAAAAATGCCGGTTGGCGCATCGATTATTTTGTGGCTTCAGAGCGCTTGTTCGGTAGTGTTGCCGATGCCGGGATACACACGGATATTTTCGGTAGCGATCATTGTCCGGTAGTTCTCGAATTGAGGTGACGTATAAACAAAAAACAACACTGGAAACGCTGTTTTAACATTCTGTATTCAAATAAAATGTATTAAGGATAAGGATGGTTAAAAGACAGAGGGATATTGGGCATTATCCCGATAAATGGCTTATCTTTGCAGACGAGTTAATACAAAAGGATAACATGTTTAATTTAAAAAGTGTAATTATGAAAAACGTACTTATTTTTGCCGCGGCGCTCGCAGTTGTCGGCGCGGCAGTTTACAACAGAAAGAGACTTGCAACTTATGCTCAGACGGGCAGTGTCAAGCTTAAAGACAAAGTTCAAGTGGCCGCCGCTGCTATAAGTTCCGCCGTGAAAAACGGAAAAGAGAGCATGGCAAGCACGGTGAAAGATACCGGTTATGCCATGAAGAAAGTAGCGGACAACTCCGCCAAAAAAATAGAGACAGCTTGACGTCAGGCATAAATACAAGTCTCTTTATTACGAAGTCTGACATTTATTTCGTACATTTGCAACCGAAATAAAGAAATCGTAATGAAGAGACTTGTATTTTTATTTTTTCTCGCCTCGGTGCTGACTGTCAGTGTTTTTGCACAGATGGCCGATCCGGTGCATTTCACTGCAAGCATGAAGATGCTTGGAGGCGATGAAGCCGAGATTGTTTTTTCGGCAAAGATAGACAAAGGTTGGCACTTATATTCAACCGATTTGGGAAGTGACGGCCCGACTCAGGCCACGTTCAATGTGAACAAGATGAGCGGAGTCGAACCGGTGGGAAAGTTGAGACCGGTAGGAAAAGAGATAGCACAGTTTGACGAAATGTTCGGGATGAAACTGCGTTTCTTTGAGAACAGCGGCTCGTTTGTCCAGAAAATAAAGTTTACCAAAGCCGAATATACCATTGATTGTTATCTGGAATACGGCGCATGCAACGATGAGATGTGCATGCCACCCTCACAAGTGGCGTTCGTGAAGAGCGGTAAGTCGCCTGTCATAGGCAAGAGCGATGACGTGAAAGCCGATGATAAAGTTGACGACGCATTGAAACAGGACACTATGGTTGCGGAAAAGCAAGACACGGCAGCGACTGATACGACTGTGGTTGCGGCAGCCGTGGCGCATGGTGACAAAGACCTGTGGACACCGGTGATAGACGAGCTTAAAGCATACGAAGACAATCCGACGGACAACTCGTTGCTCTACATCTTCCTTGCCGGGCTTGCCGGCGGTTTTCTTGCTTTGCTCACTCCATGTGTGTGGCCGATCATTCCCATGACGGTGAGTTTCTTCCTCAAACGGAATAAAGATCATTCCAAAGCAATTCGTGAGGCGATTGTCTACGGAGCGTCTATAGTGGTGATATATGTACTTCTCGGACTGGTGGTAACATGGCTTTTCGGGGCAAGTGCGTTGAATGCCCTTTCCACCAATGCCGTGTTCAATATCTTGTTCTTCCTGCTTCTTGTCGTTTTTGCGGCTTCATTCTTCGGAGCGTTTGAAATAACGCTGCCATCGTCGTGGAGCAACAAGATAGACCGTAAGTCAGAGAATACGACGGGCATGCTCAGCATATTCCTGATGGCATTCACTCTCACGCTCGTGTCGTTCTCGTGCACCGGCCCGATAATTGGCTTTCTTCTTGTGGCTGTATCCACACAGGGAAGCATCATCGCCCCTACGATAGGAATGCTCGGTTTTGCTATAGCTTTGGCAATACCTTTCACTCTTTTTGCCATGTTCCCGAGCCTGCTCAAATCGGCTCCCAAGTCGGGCGGCTGGATGAACGTCATCAAGGTGACCCTCGGATTTATAGAGCTGGCTTTTGCGTTGAAGTTCCTTTCCGTGGCTGATTTGGCCTATGGATGGCATATCCTTGACCGTGAGGTGTTTGTGTCGTTGTGGATTGTAATATTCGGACTGCTTGGAATATATCTGCTCGGATGGTTGAAATTCCCGCATGACGATGAGGGTAACCGTACTAATGTGCCGAGGTTTTTTATTGCCATGATCTCATTGGCATTCGCTATATATATGATTCCCGGTCTGTGGGGAGCGCCTCTGAAAGCGATAAGCGCTTTCGCGCCTCCGATGAATACTCAGGATTTCAATCTGCAAAAGTCGGCAGTGGAGGCCAAATACACTGATTACGATGAGGGAATGGCCGCTGCCCGGCGACTTGGCAAACCGGTGATGGTTGATTTCACGGGGTTCGGTTGTGTCAATTGCCGCAAGATGGAGGCCGCGGTGTGGACTGATCCTACGGTGGCTGAGATACTGAACGATAAATATGTTCTCATATCCCTATATGTGGATGACAAAACTCCGCTGGAAGAGCCTGTGCAGGTGATTGAAAACGGACAGCAAAGAACGCTGCGTACCGTGGGTGACAAGTGGAGCTATCTTCAACGGACGAAAGTAGGTGCCAACACACAGCCCGTATATGTGTTGCTCGATAACGACGGTATGCCGCTCAATGGCAGCCGCTCTTATGATGAAGATATCAGCGAGTACGTTAAATTCCTGCGCACAGGACTTGATAATTACTCAAAGTAGCATGCAGGACAAAGCATTGAGAGACCGTATAACGGCTCTTATAAAAAAGAACGTCGTGCCGGCCATAGGTTGTACAGAGCCTATGGCCGTGGCCCTTTGTACCGCCCGTGCGATGGAAGAACTCGGTTGTCGTCCTGATAAGATTTCGGTATCTCTGAGTGCCAACATTCTTAAGAACGCAATGGGGGTGGGTATTCCCGGTACGGGTATGATAGGATTGCCTATAGCAGTCGCTCTTGGAGCCATAGTAGGAAAGTCTGTCTATAATCTTGAAGTGTTGAAAGACGTGACTCCTGATGCGATAGAGGAGGGCAAAAGGTATATTGGAGAGAAACGGATTGACATCTTGCAGAAGAAAGATACTGCCGAGAAACTATATATAGAGGTGACGGTAACTGCTGTGTCCGGATATGCTACGGTGATAATATCGGGCAGTCATACGAACATAGTATATATAGAAAAAGACGGGAAAACAATTGTCGACAGACGGAAAGAAGGTGGAGATGTTGAGGACCTGGAAGACATTCACCTTGACATGAGGACCGTATATGATTTTGCTACAACGGCTCCACAGGAGGAAATAAGGTTTATTCTTGCCACGATGGACTATAACATGAATGCCGCAAAGGAGGCGCTGAAAGGCAACTACGGGCATAATCTCGGCAAGACGATAGACCGTCCGTTGAGCCAGGGCATATTCGGAAAAACAATTTTCTCGAAGATAATAGCCAAGACAGCCTCGGCATGTGACGCCCGTATGGGTGGCGCACTGATACCGGTGATGAGTAACTCGGGCAGCGGAAACCAGGGAATATGCGCCACTAATCCTGTGGCGGTGTATGCAATGGAGAACGAAAATACAGAGGAGGAACTCATCAGGGCGCTCACTCTCAGCCATCTTACGGCAATATATATCAAACAAAGCCTTGGCACGCTGTCTGCTTTATGCGGTTGTGTGGTGGCCGGAATTGGCAGCAGTTGCGGAATAACCTATCTGATGGGTGGTGATTATGAGCGTGTATGCCGCTCGGTGAAGAATATGATAGCCAATCTTACGGGTATGATTTGTGACGGAGCGAAACCCAGTTGCTCATTGAAAATATCATCAGGTGTGTCGACCGCCATACTGTCGGCCCTGCTATCTATGGAAGGCAAGTGTGTGTCGAGTGCGGAAGGGATAGTTGATGACAGTGTCGATTGCAGCATACGCAACCTCACCTCGATTGGTGCGGAGGCTATGGGCAAGACTGATGATATGGTGCTTGATATAATGACACACAAAGGTTGCTAAGTCTTTTACAAGTAGGAATAATATCAGACGGCATTATGATTTCATTATCTATATGCCGTTTTTTATTGAGTCAGAATGTTTCGATTCGGATAAGAAATCAGTCCGTCTCTTGATGGGGATAGAGTTACGTACTTGTTATATCGGACAGACGTTAGCTATGTTTTTTCTTTCATATTAAGTTATTGACATGTACTTCATTTGTCCAAAAGATGGATGCGATATATGGCCTTGTGTACATGTTCTTGAAATGCCGATATGGATATTTCCTGTTCCAATATTTGCCCGAATCGGATTTTATTATTACTTTTGCCATGATCATGGCATTGTCGTCTGGCGTGAAGACGGTGCCGATCTTAAATCCGGCCGATCGGCCGGTAGGGGTGCTCTGACTGTTGTCAGGGCTGAGATTATACCCGTAACACCTGATGCGGATAATGCCGCCGGAGGGACTGCTACCATACGTTTGTCTGTATCTGTAAACTATCGGATGCCGATGCGTTAATCTCAAAAGCTCCTTATTCGTATAATCCAAATAATAACCACTCGCAATGGAAAAATTGATTATTGCAGGTAAGGAATTTACGTCCCGGCTGTTCATGGGCACGGGAAAATTCAGTTCAAACACAATCATGAGGCGGGCCATAGAGGCGTCCGAGACGCAGATGGTGACCATGGCTATGAAGCGAATAGACCTCGCCGACAGCGGCGACGATATGTTGCGACATATCGCCATACCGGGCATCCGGCTTCTGCCCAACACTTCCGGAACGCGAAACGCCGATGAGGCTGTGTTTGCCGCCAAGATGGCCCGTGAGGCATTCGGGACCAACTGGCTGAAACTTGAGATCCATCCCGATCCACGCTATCTTCTTCCCGACCCGATAGAGACACTGAAAGCCACCGAACGGTTGGTGAAAGAGGGCTTTGTAGTGCTGCCTTATTGCCAGGCCGACCCTGTGCTTTGCAAGCGTCTTGCCGAAGCGGGAGCAGCCACTGTGATGCCTCTCGGTGCCCCAATCGGTACGAATATGGGTCTGCGCACACGTGATTTTCTAAATATTATAATCGAGGAGGCAACAGTTCCTGTTGTGGTGGATGCCGGAATCGGTGCTCCGAGCGATGCGGCCCTGGCCTTGGAACTTGGTGCCGATGCCGTGCTCGTGAATACGGCGGTGTCTGTCGCCGGTGATCCCGTGGCTATGGCCCGTGCTTTCAAGAAAGCCGTCGAGGCCGGACGCGAGGCATACGAGGCCGGACTCGGTCGACAGTCGATGGACATGACGGCGGAAGCCAGTTCGCCGCTGACCTCTTTTCTTAATGATTGAGCGTAATCACTATACCGCAAATCGAGCGTGACACTCGTGTTTCTCGGTATTCGATATTTATAAAACATACAGCAAGAGACAAGAAATGAAAATAAAAATCAACAACGAGATACATCAATTGGCTGACGGAACCACCGTAAAGACGGTTGCGGAAGCAAACAGGCTGCCTGATAAGGGTGTTGCGGTAGCGCTCAACAATGAGTTGGTGCCGCGCGAAGAGTGGGGTGTGCATGTGGTGAAAGACGGCGATGAGATAGTCATTCTTAAAGCGTTTTGCGGAGGATAATGGCTATGTTCATAGATGAAATAAGAAAATACGGCTGGTCGGATACCACCGACAGGATAATGGCCAAGACGGATGCCGATGTGCGCCGCGCACTTTCAAGGAAGCGTTGCGACATAGAAGATTTCATGGCCATGATCTCTCCCGCGGCCGACACATATCTTGAACAGATGGCACGGCTCAGCCGTATGTATACCCGTGAGCGTTTCGGCAATACAATCAATCTCTTTATACCTATCTATCTCACAAACTCGTGTGCCAATTCGTGTGTGTATTGTGGTTTCCATGTGCAGAACCCGATGGCCCGTACCATTCTCACCGAGGATGAGATAGTGCGTGAGTATGAGGCAATCAAGAAGCTCGGCCCGTTCGACAACCTGCTGATAGTCACCGGCGAGAATCCGGCTAAGGCCGGAGTGCCTTACATCGCCCGTGCCCTTGACTTGGCAAAGCGTTATTTCAACAACTTGCAGATAGAGGTCATGCCGCTGAAAGCGGAAGAGTATGCCGAGCTTCGAGGTCACGGGCTAAACGGAGTAATATGCTTTCAGGAGACTTACAACGAGGCGAGATACAAGGTATATCATCCCCGTGGGCCAAAGTCGGACTATGAATGGCGTCTCAACGGCTTCGACCGCATGGGCATGGCCGGGGTTCATAAAATAGGCATGGGCGTACTGGTCGGTCTTGAAGACTGGCGTACCGAGTATGCTATGCTCGCCCGCCACCTGCGGTATTTGGAGAAAACGTACTGGCGAACGCAGTACAGCGTAAACATTCCGCGTATGCGTGCGGCTGAGAACGGTGGTTTCCAACCAAACGTCATAATGTCAGACCGTGAGCTTGCCCAGCTCACTTTCGCCCTGCGTATATTCGATCACGACGTGGATATTTCCTATTCAACCAGAGAGCCGGCCGCCGTGCGCAACAATATGGCGTCGCTCGGCGTGACGACGATGAGTGCCGAGAGTCGCACAGACCCAGGAGGATATTGTCGCAAGCCCTCGTCTTTGGAGCAGTTCAGTGTCAGTGACAGCCGTACGGCACGTGAGGTGGAGCGCGATTTGCGTGCTCTGGGTCTTGAGCCGGTATGGAAAAACTGGGACGCCGTGTTTGATTTAAAGAAGAGCAGCTGATGAACGGCGGTAAGTTTGCTTATCCTGTGGCGCTCACCATAGCCGGAAGCGACAGCAGCGGAGGAGCCGGCATACAGGCCGACATCAAGGCGATGTCGGCGGTAGGGTGCTATGCGGCTTCTGTCATTACTTCAATAACAGTGCAGAACACTATCGGAGTGACTGCCGTTCAGGCCGTATCGCCCGATATCGTGGCGGGACAGATACGTGCGGTAATGGACGATATACGTCCGAAAGCGCTCAAAATAGGTATGGTTAACGACCGTTCGACCATCCAGGCTATAGCCGCCACTCTCCGCGAATATGCCATTGAGCATTTGATTGTAGACCCGGTGATGGTTTCCACGAGCGGTTCGAGGCTCATGCAGGAAGATGCCCTTGATGTGTTTAAGGCCGAATTATTGCCTTTGGCTACTCTTCTCACGCCGAATGTACCGGAGGCCGAAATCCTCAGCGGCATCAAAATAAGAGATAAAGATACGATGGATGAGGCTGCCCGGCGGATAATGTCTCTTGGGTGCGCTGCCGTCTTGATAAAAGGCGGTCATCTGTGCGGCTCCAAGATCGATCGCCTTTATGGTAGCGGACAGTATGAATATGGGTGTGGCGACATCCCGACGTACAATACTCATGGCACAGGCTGCACGCTATCGTCGGCCATAGCGTCGTATCTCGCCTTGGGTTGTACGTTGATGGAAGCCGTGGCAAGCGCCAAGGAGTATGTCACCGAAGCCTTGAAAGCGGGTGCCGATGTCGTGATAGGAGCCGGCCATGGTCCTGTAAACCATTTCTTTGCTCCTAAGTCACTGGTTAAATTGCCGCTTGAAGACGGCAACGCAGACCGTAAATTAGAATAAAAACAAAATCCCGTATACGGCAGACAGAACTGCAATCGAAGTGAAATGACGGTAAGAACGATAGCGGATCATGAGTAAGTCGGCCGGGAAACAATAACGAGACAATAATAAAGCAATGAAACAATTACAGTTTATCACACATAGCAATGACCGGTATACGTATGCCGACGGTGCCCGGATGGCTCTCGAAGGGGGCTGCAAATGGATACAGTTACGCATGAAAGACGCTACCGACGACGAGGTACGGCAGGTCGCCGGCATTGTGCAGCCTCTCTGTCGTGAGCACGAGGCCGTATTCCTGCTTGACGACCGTGTCGGACTTGCCAAGGAACTGAAGGCCGACGGAGTTCATCTGGGCCGCAACGACATGCCCGTCGATGAGGCTCGGCGTATTCTCGGTGAGGAGTTTATCATCGGTGGCACGGCAAATACGTTTGAAGACATTGAGCGGTTGTGGCGTCTGGGAGCCGATTATATCGGATGCGGTCCGTTCCGTTTCACGTCTACAAAAAAGAATCTGTCGCCAGTGCTCGGTCTCGACGGTTACCGGTCGATAATCGGCTCCATGCGTGCCGCAGGGATTGAACTGCCGGTTGTTGCTATCGGCGGCATCACTGTCGATGACATTCCGGCCGTCATGGCCACGGGAGTAGACGGTATTGCGCTCAGCGGGGCAATCCTGAATGCCGGTGATCCTGTGCGGGAGACCGCCCGGATAATGAGTTTATAGAGTGTGCCGGCATTGCATTCAGGCTTTGTCAATACAGTAAACTTGGAAATGCGATGCGGTAACATCAATGGGTATAACATCTTTACATCAATATAACAATTTCTTAAAACCAATAGCAAACGATATGAACAACAACATTAAAATCACTTATCCGAGTTCGGAGAAAGTATATATTGGCGGTTCGCTTTATCCCGAACTGCGTGTCGGCATGCGCCGTGTGCGTCTCACACCGACGGTAAACATAGAGAACGGAGAGAGAAAAATTACGGAGAACGCCCCCGTGTATGTATACGATACGAGCGGTCCTTACAGTGATCCGAACGTGGAAATTGATCTTGCCAAAGGTCTTCCGAAACTCCGCCGGCCGTGGATTGAGAGCCGCCGGGACGGAGAAACGCAGATGTCTCTGGCAAAGCGCGGGATCATCACCCAAGAGATGGAGTACGTAGCCATTCGCGAGAACATGAACTGTGCCGAGCTTGGCATCCCGACGCATATCACCCCGGAATTTGTACGAGATGAGGTGGCCGCAGGCCGGGCCGTCATTCCCGCCAATATAAACCATCCAGAGGCCGAACCGATGATTATCGGAACAAACTTCCTTGTCAAGATAAATACCAACATAGGAAACTCGGCCACCACGTCGAGCATAGATGAGGAGGTGGAGAAAGCCGTGTGGAGTTGCAAGTGGGGCGGCGATACGCTCATGGACCTGTCTACAGGCGACAATATACACGAGACAAGGGAGTGGATTTTGCGCAATTGTCCTGTGCCGGTAGGCACCGTTCCCATGTATCAGGCGTTCGAGAAGGTGAACGGCAAGGCAGAAGACCTGACGTGGGAGATATTCCGGGATACTCTGATCGAGCAGTGCGAGCAGGGAGTGGACTACTTCACCATCCATTGCGGCATACGTCTCAAAAACGTACATCTTTCCCAAGGTCGCCTCACGGGTATGGTGAGCCGTGGCGGAAGCATTATATCAAAGTGGTGCATGGTGCATCAGGAAGAGAGTTTCCTTTATGCCCGCTTCGATGATATATGTGACATCTGCGCCAAGTATGATGTTGCCATATCCCTCGGCGACGGTCTTCGCCCGGGCAGCACGCACGATGCCAACGACGCGGCGCAGTTTGCCGAGCTCGACACTATGGGTGAGCTGGTGGAGCGTGCATGGGCCAAGAACGTGCAGGCGTTTATCGAAGGCCCGGGGCATGTGCCGATGCACAAGATACGTGAGAATATGGACAGGCAGATAGAGAAATGCCACGGTGCGCCGTTCTACACCCTCGGTCCTCTCGTTACCGATATCGCTCCCGGCTACGACCATATCACCAGTGCCATCGGAGCCGCCATGATAGGGTGGTATGGCACGGCGATGCTGTGTTATGTGACACCGAAAGAGCATCTCGCCCTGCCCGATAAGGACGATGTGCGTACAGGTGTCGTCACATATAAGATAGCCGCCCATGCCGCCGATTTGGCCAAAGGGCATCCCGGTGCCACAGTGCGTGACAATGCACTGAGTAAGGCACGCTACGACTTCCGTTGGAAAGACCAGTTCAATCTGGCACTCGATCCCGAACGCGCATTTGAATACTACAAGACATCCAACAAGACCGAGGGTGAGTATTGCACCATGTGCGGTCCGAATTTCTGTGCTGCCCGTATCAGCCACTCACTCAAAGACTGCGGCAAGTGATATTGGTATAGTGTGCGATAGTAAACCGAAAGCGTATGAAATTCATAGTGATAACCTCTCCCGAGTTCATCCCGGGGGAGGCTTTTTTTATCCGTCGGTTGTTTGATTGCGGCCTTGACATACTGCATCTGCGCAAGCCCGGCTCGTCAGTCACCGGTTGTGCACAGCTTCTTGATGCGTTGCCGGCCGAGGTGCGCCGCCGCATCGTGACCCACGACCATTTCTCTCTTTGCGGTGATTACGGTCTGTTTGGTGTTCATCTCAACTGTCGCAACCCTGCTGTCCCGTCCGGATTGTGTCCAGCCTCGGTGTCGGCATCGTGCCATTCGGTTGCCGAGGTGCGGCAGCGTAAGACAGGTTGCGACTATGTGTTCATGAGTCCGGTGTTCGACAGCATATCCAAGCGTGGCTACTCAGCCGCCTATTCCGACGAAGCGCTTTGCCGGGCCTCGTCCGACGGCACGATAGACAGTCGTGTCATGGCTCTTGGCGGTGTCTCGCTCGGCAATATCGGGGCGTTGAGGAGATGGGGGTTCGGCGGTGCGGCATTTCTCGGTGATGTGTGGCGGCTGTCGGCAGACGAAGCCGCTTTCACCCGCCATGCATGCGAACTAAGATGCTCGTTGGATGAAAATATCTGAATATTTAGTATGGAAAGTATTTGTGCTTTGTAAAATAAATATCAAGGTGCGACCCGGTTGTTCTGTCTTCCGTTTTCATGATGCGCTCACTGTCGAATGGTGCTTTTTACATTGATTTATGATATGTTTCTCGTCGCATTATGATGAAAAAAACGGTTGTTTCATGTTTGTCCGGTAGTTGTGTTGCAACGGGATACCCGTTGGTTTGCGTTTAGCGTCTAAATGGAATGCAACGAGTATCTAAACGGAGCATGACGAGTATCCCGTTGCAAAGCAATAAGGCCCCCGATGCATAGCACCGGGGGCCTCGTTTTTTGTGATTGGAGTGTTATTCGCTATATTTGTGCTGATTCGGGTATGCGTTCGCAAAGCGGGTGCTAACCCACAGCCATGCGGCCGGCCGCCGCAAAGTATGTGTTTATGCGTTTTTCGGCCTGTAAACGATAATCATATATAGTATTCGACCGTTGTCGGCCGGGGTGTCAATCTGTCTGGGCTTATCAAAAAACATGGTTGCCGAGAGTGCTCGGGCTTCCGGTTTCTGTGTGCAGGCAGTGGTTTGTTTTAATGTCGTTTTGTAAATATTTGTCATGGTTTTCAAGCGTTTCAGATGTTCTTCCTCATACAAATTTAGTGAAAAACGGTGTGAAAATCAAGCGTTGACGCGATATACTTTGCGATATAAACAGTCGGTGGCGGAGTTCCTGAACAGTGCGTTTCGGTATCTGAAAAGTAAAAAATAAGCATCGGCAGACGGTGTTAATCCGTAAGTTTGTTGTAACTTTGCATTTCTTAAACGTTATCTTGCGTATATTAAAAACATATTTACGATGACACCTTTGGAAACGAGAAACGAGCGTCTGGCTAAGAAAATGATTAAAAATCTGGAACGCCGCAACTTCAACGCTTTATATTGCCGCACGTCGGAAGAGGCGATAGAGCAGGTGAACAGGCTTATTGCCGATGGCAGCACAGTGTCGTGGGGCGGATCGATGACCCTGCGCGACATGGGGCTTACAGCATCGCTGCATGAGCGCGGAACGTTGCGCCTGCTTGATCGTGACCTTGCCGCCGACCGAACCGAGGCCGCCGAGATATATCTCGACGCTTTCAGGGCAGATTATTATCTGTCGAGTGCCAATGCCATCAGTGAAGATGGGGTGATAGTGAACATAGACGGTAACGGTAACCGTGTGGCAGCCATAACCTTCGGGCCGAAAAACGTGATATTCGTGATCGGGCTGAACAAGGTGGCACAGAGCGTGGAGGCGGCACTGGCCCGTGCCCGTTCAACGGCATCACCGATAAACGCGGCCCGCTTCGACATCAAGACACCCTGCCAGGCGGACGGCATTTGCCACAACTGCAACTCACCTGAGAGCATCTGCAACCATATACACTTCCTGCGAAACTCACCGCGCGGTCGCCACACGGTGGTGCTCGTAGGTGAGGATTTAGGATACTGACGGCCTTTCCGGCATGGCATTGCCGCCGTAATGGCGGCTCATAATGAAAGTGGTATAAAAACAGAACACAGCGAGAACAATGATAGTCTGCATTGCCGAGAAACCGAGCGTGGCTCGAGACATTGCCCGGATAATAGGGGCTACGGTATCGAAAAAAGGATACATGGAAGGTAACGGGTATCAGGTGACTTGGACATTCGGCCACCTCTGCACCCTGAAAGAGCCCGACGACTACCGTCCCGAGTGGAAGCGGTGGGCGCTCGGAGCGCTGCCCATGCTGCCGGAACGTTTCGGTATAAAGCTCATCGAAGACAAAGGCATAAAAGAGCAGTTTGCCGTGATAGAGCGGTTGATGCGGGATGCCGACGGGATTATAAACTGCGGTGACGCCGGGCAGGAGGGAGAACTGATACAGAGGTGGGTGATGCAGAAAGCGCAGGCACGCTGCCCGGTGAAGCGTCTGTGGATATCGTCGATGACGGACGAGGCAATACGGGAGGGATTCAGCACGCTCAAAGACCAGGCTGACTATCAGCCGCTGTATCTTGCCGGGCTGAGCCGTGCCATAGGCGACTGGATACTGGGCATGAACGCCACGCGCCTTTATACGCTGAAATACGGCCAGAACCGTCAGGTGCTGTCCATCGGTCGTGTGCAGACGCCAACACTCGCGCTCATCGTAAACCGGCAGAAAGAGATCGAGAACTTCAAGCCCGAGGCATATTGGATACTTTCCACCGTATACCGTGACACCACTTTCACGGCAACCAAAGGCCGCTTCACATCGAAAGAGGAGGGCGAGCGGTCGTTTGCCGATATAGCGGGCAAGCCGTTCACCGTCACATCGGTGCAGAAGAAAAACGGTACGGAGGCTCCGCCACGTCTGTACGACCTCACGTCGTTGCAGGTAGACTGCAACAGGAAGTTCTCTATGAGCGCCGAGCTGACGCTCAACGTCATTCAGGGACTGTATGAGAAGAAACTGACTACTTATCCCCGTGTGGACACCCAGTTCTTGAGCGACGACATATACCCCAAATGTCCGTCCACGTTGGCGGGACTTCGCGGTTATGAGGGCCTCACGTCGCCGCTGGCCGGCAGGAAACTGCCGAAATCGAAGAAAGTGTTCGACTCGTCGAAGGTGACAGACCACCACGCCATAATACCCACCGGGGTGCCGGCGATGAACCTCAGCGACATGGAACGGCATGTCTACGACCTCATAGCCCGCCGCTTCATAAGCGTGTTTTACCCCGATTGCAAGTTTGCCACAACCACTGTTCTGGGCAAGGTCGATGATGTTGAGTTCAAGGTGACGGGCAAGACAATCCTCAGTCCTGGCTGGCGCATGGTGTATGAGAAAGACGTAAGTGCGAATGATGACGACGATACGAAGAAAGACGATGAGGAACGCACGCTTCCTCCGTTTGCCGAGGGGGAGAGCGGAAGTCACGAACCGTGTCTGACGGAGAAATGGACCACGCCGCCGAAATTCTATAACGAGGCCACTCTGTTGCGCGCCATGGAGACGGCGGGCAAGTTTGTGGAAGACGAGCAGTTGCGCGCCGCGCTGAAAGAGAACGGAATAGGGCGTCCGTCGTCGCGTGCCGGCATCATAGAGACGCTCTTCAAGCGACATTACATAAAGCGAGAGCGCAAGAACCTCATAGCCACGCCGACGGGCATAGAGCTGATAGGCATTATAAGGGAAGAGCTGCTTAAAAGTTGCGAGCTGACGGGAATATGGGAGAAAAAACTGCGCGACATAGAGCACGGTAAGTATGACGCTGGGCGGTTTGTAGACGAGTTGAAGGTGCAGATCGGTGAAATAGTGCGAGATGTGCTTTCCGATAACAGCAACAGGCGTGTCACGGTGATGACGGAAGAAGACCTGAAAAAGAAACTTGCCCCCAAGACGGCCAAGGCTCCTGCCGCCGCGAAGACGCCGCGCGCAGCCCGCAAATCCGACAAGCATGCTTCCGGTAATGGAGTCGCGTCGGCCTCGAACGTCCTCACGCCGGATGATTCTCTGATAGGCAAGCCGTGCCCGTTATGTGGCGGCGGAACCGTGATAAAGGGTAAATCGGCATACGGCTGTTCCCGGTGGAGAGAGGGATGCAAGTGGGTGTTGCCGTTCGATGGCAAATAGTCATTTTATTAGTCATGGCGTTTGAATATCTATTGCGGCCGGCATAGCTGTCTTTATAGTTGTAAGGAGTATTTTTGAAAGAAAGGGTTATTACTGTCTTGCATGGATATTTGAATAAGGATACATTGCGATGGGGAGTTTTTATCTGGATGTTGAATGGGTTGATGTATACGGTTGTCACGTAACATGGCACAAACGGAAATGTAAAGCAATAAAAACGCCAGGCATTGCGTTATAATTAATGTATGCGCAGAATCTACATTATATTACATACAGTCATTGTCGTGACATTGTTTGCATCGTGCGGAGCAGACAACGCAATGAAAAAGGGCGATAAGTTTTATGCCCTTGGCGAGTATTTCGACGCCTCGACCCAATACAAGAAGGCGTATTCGGCCACGCCGGCTAAAGAAAGGGCCACCCGTGGTAAGAGGGCATTGAAACTTGCGGAGTGTTATCGCAGGATAAACTACACGCAGAAAGCCATTGCCGCATACAACAATGCGATACGATATAAGCAGGCGGACAGCCTGACACATCTGAGGCTGGCGCAGCAGCTGATGAAGACCGGAAACTACAAAGAGGCGGCAAAGAATTTCGAGATAGCGCTCGACAGTATGCCGGGCAGTAAGCTCGCTGTCACCGGACTGAGTGCCGCAAGGCTCGCTCCGCAGTGGAAAGAAGCCGGCTCCCAATATACAGTGAAGCGCGAGAACTTCTTCAACTCACGTCGTGCGGACTACTCTCCGATGCTTGCCGGAGACGATAACGACCAGCTTTTCTTTACTTCCACACGCAATCAGGTGAAAGGTGACGAGTTGAGCGGTATCACGGGAACGAAAAACGGCGACATATTCTTTTCTCAGAAAGATGAAAAGGGTAAATGGACAAAGCCCGAAGACATAGACACCGAACTGAACTCGTCTTTCGATGAGGGCGCATGCTCGTTCACTCCAGACGGTAAGACGATGTATCTTACACAGTGCCTTACCGACCCCTCGTATCCGAGATATGCCACGATATGCACATCCGAACGCTCGGATGCGGCATGGGGGAAGGCAACTCCGCTGACAATCACCAAAGACACACTGTCGAGCTATGCCCATCCGGCAGTGTCTCCCGACGGTGAGTGGCTTTATTTCACGAGCGACATGCCGGGGGGAATGGGCGGTCTCGACATCTGGCGGGTGCGTCTCACGACTAGCGGACTTGGGGGAGTGGAGAACCTTGGGGCACCGGTGAATACCGAGGGTGACGAGATGTTTCCGACATTCAGGCCGAATGGTGATTTGTATTTCTCGTCGGACGGGCATCCGGGCATGGGCGGACTCGACATTTTAATAGCCAAGCCGGATACGGCGGCGGGAGGATGGGTGATAGAGCATCCGGGATATCCGCTCAACTCGCAGGGCGATGACTTCGGTATGACGTTCGAGGGACTGCGCAACCGCGGATTCTTCTCATCGAACAGAGGCGACGGGAAGGGCTGGGATCATATTTACAGTTTTGAAAATCCTGAGATAGTGCAGACCGTGAAAGGATGGGTCTATGAGCAGGAGGGGTACGAACTGCCCGAAGGTCTGGTATATATGGTGGGCAATGACGGCACGAACATGAAGCTTAGCGTGAAGGGAGACGGCTCGTTCACGCAGGAGATAAAGCCCGGAGTGGACTATGTTTTTCTGGGAACTTGCAAGGGATTTCTTAATCATAAGGAGCAGTTGAGAGTGGAACCGGTGACGGAATCGACGGAATATGTACTTCAATTTCCGCTTGCCTCCATTACCGCGCCGGTGCTGATAGACAATATTTTCTATGATTTCGACAAGGCAACGTTGCGTCCCGAGTCTACGACGGCACTCGATGAGTTGATAAAACTGCTGAACGAAAATCCCAATGTGACAATAGAACTCAGTGCACACTGCGACTATCGGGGGGCTGTGGCATATAACAAAGTACTGTCGCAAAAGCGTGCCGAGGCGGTAGTGACTTATCTGATAGAGCACGGTATAGCCAAAGACAGGCTCAGCCCGGTTGGCTACGGTAAGGAGAAGCCCAAGACAATAAAGAAAAAACTGACGGAGAAGTATCCTTTCCTGAAAGAAAACGATGTGCTCACGGAAGAGTTCATAAAGACATTAAAACCGGAAGAGCAGGAGATTTGCAATCAGTTGAACCGCCGCACGGAGTTCATTGTGCTGCGAACGACATACGGAATGTTTGACGAAAAAGGTATGTTGAAAGAGCGGCCGAAGGCCGAACCGGCCGAACCGGAGCCCTCAGATGATTTTGACGGGTTGTTCTGATACGGTGTTTTGACGGTTGTCAGGACGACCAGCTCTCGTTGTCGATTTCATGGTAAGTCCATATTGCCAGCACAATTATGGTAACGGCGGCAAGCGGAAGATATACCAGTTGTCGCGGTTCGAATATCGGTATGGTTCGAATGAAGACTTCTATATATACGGCAATCAGTTGCCATACTTGAAAGACAAAGGACATGATGATGCCGACAGATATGCAGAAAACAGTCCAAAGTCGTGATACACGGTTGACTTTGTCCGGCAACGACCTCATGACCTTATGGCTGAAATCCTTGTCCGGAATATCCATTTGTCGTATTTCATCAAACAGTTTGTCTATCAGTATGTCATCATCTTTTGTCATATCCGTTTTGTTTTAAGTAGTTTGACAGTTTGAACTTGCCTCTTGAGAGGTGTGATTTCACCGTGTTTGGCGACAGTCCGGTTATCTCTGCTATTTTGTCTATCTTGTATCCGTCCGTCAGTTGTAGCGTGATGCAGGAGCGTTCGATCGGGGAGAGAATGGCGAGAGCTTTGTATAGATCCATCCTCATCCCACAATCTGTGGTGTCGGATAGTTTCATTGCGGCTGCGGTCGTGTCGGTGTCTGCCGTCGGTCGCTTGCTTCTTGTGTAGTCGAGAAACACATTGTAGGCGATGCGGAAGAGCCATGTGGAGAACGACGAGCGACCGGCGAACTTCCCGATGTTTATGTACGCCTTGATGAACGTGTCTTGTGCCAGATCGTCACTCAACTGTTCGTCGCCAAGTGTCTGGGCGATGAAAAACCTGCGAAGTGGCGATTGGTATTTCACAACAAGCCTGTCGAATGCACGCTTGTTGTGGAATACGGCCACTTGCATGACGAGTGACATGTCGCTGAACGTCTCCATACTGCTTTTTTACAGTTCCTGGTAGTCTGTACGGTCTTTATCCGATTTCTCTTTGCGTTCGTATTCCTTATCGAAATACTTGTCCTTTTTCTCTGTCGTTCGTGCGATTATTACTTGTCCGATGCCGTAAAACATTAATAGCATACCGATGCTGCGGCCCAAGCTTACATCAATAAACCAGAAAGCGCATATCATTCCGATACCGAGAGTGATGTTCTTGATGCCTTTGCTCCATAGATTGGTATTTTTATTGGTGTGGTTTTGCAGTATGTTTTCCGGAATGGCATGTCCTGTTTTTATGGCCATTTCCGCCAGTTTGTATTTCTGTTTGCGGTTTTTGTATATGAAATAGAATATCAACGCAAGTATCGCCAGAGGCGAGAAGATGAACAATATGGCAATAATGAATATTGATTCGAGCATTATATTGCTCATGTTCATAAAGTCGTTCAGGGGAGGTGGTGTCCCGAAGTCGGCCGCGCCTAACTGCGATAACAGTGTGTCATCGGGATTGACGTTGTTTGGCTGCTGCGCATCCGTGGTCGTATCTGAGTACGCTTCGATGCTTTCTTTCTCTTGCACGGCAGTTGCCGCTTCTTTCTTGATGGAAGATTTTTTCTTTTTCGGGCTTGTCTTTGCCGTCTCATTCTGTTTGGTGGCAGGAGATTCTGTCGCTGTCTGACTTTCTGTTCTGGGAGTATGACGGTGGTACTGGGTCATGGCGGCCGATGTATTCATGACGGTTGCCATAATTATCAATGCGGTCAAAAACGTTTTCATAATGTCTTTTGTTTTTTATCTTTTATTTGATTGTTAGACGCAACAAGGGGCTTTTTAGTTGCAAAGATGCGATTTTTTTTCTAAATTTGCAGTCATAAAACAGTAGAAACCAATGATATTACCCGATAGTTTTGCGCAGAGAACGGAGCAGATGATGGGCAGTGGGCTGTTTGGCCGATTCGTGAAGGCATTGGACGAGGAGCCGCCTGTGAGCATTCGTATAAACGGAAAGAAATGGAATGGACGCCCGGTTGTTTGTGAACGTGTGCCGTGGTGTGCGTCGGGATATTATCTTTCGTCTCGTCCGGCTTTCACTTTCGATCCTCTTCTGCATGCCGGTTGCTACTATGTGCAGGAAGCATCGTCTATGTTTGTGGCGCATGTGATATCCGAATATGTGGATAAGCCTGTGGCGATGCTCGACCTTTGTGCCGCTCCCGGAGGAAAATCTACGGCCGCACTGTCCGCATTACCCGACGGAAGTATGCTTGTATGCAATGAACCGGTGCGTCAACGGGCTAATATCCTGGTCGAGAATATATGCAAATGGGGCAGTCCCAATGTGGTTGTCACTAATAATTTTCCTGTTGATTTTGTTTCTTCCGGTATCTTGTTCGATGTCATTCTTTGTGATGTTCCATGTTCAGGAGAGGGTATGTTCCGCAAAGACGATGGCGCGGTGGGCGAGTGGAGTGTGCAGGGCGTGGAGGCTTGCGGCCGTCTTCAGCGTGAGATTGTCGGCTGTGCGTGGCGTTGCCTGCGGCCGGGTGGTTTGCTGATATATTCCACTTGTACGTTCAATACTGCCGAGAATGAGGAGAATATATCGTGGATGTGCGATAATCTCGGGGCGGAGCCGCTGCCGTCGGGTATTTGTGAGGAGTGGGGGATTACCGGTTCGTTGCTCGACGGGTTTTCAGAGCCTGTATGCCGCTTTATTCCAGGCGTCTCACGTGGCGAGGGATTGTTCATGGCTGCTTTGCGTAAACCTGATGACGGCAGCGCGTCGGTGTCTTGTTTGTCTGTAGAACATGAAGCCGGCTCGAAACTATTACCGTCGAAAATGAAGAGGAAAGCCGGGCGACAGCGGAAAAACAATAAGGCAGATAAGATGAAACTGCCGGTACACTGGTTGCTCGATGATACCCATGCGTTTGACTTTTCTATGCGTGGAGATATAATTGAAGCCGTCCCCGATTCTCTTAGGGATATATATAAGGCGGCTGTTTCACGACTGAAGGTTCTCTCGGCCGGTGTCACCGTCGGGTGTGTTAAGGGGCGTGACATCGTCCCAGATGCGTCGCTTGCGCTTTCGACGTTACTCAACCGTGACGCTTTCCACTTGGTGGAACTGTCTTATGCAGACGCTGTTTCTTATCTGCGTCGTGATAGTATTACGCTTCCTGCCGATACACCGCGTGGTTATGTGCTCGTGACTTATCGAGGAGTGGTGCTCGGTTTTATGAAAAATATCGGCAATCGGGCAAATAACCTCTATCCGCAGGAATGGAAAATAAAGAGTACCCATGTACCGGATATGCCGCACGTGATTGACTGAAACGGAATGCCGGCATGTGTGGCTGTGAGGATAAATGAGGTTAAAGCTATGATCCGGGTGCATGGACATGAAGTATACGGAGTTATTGGCTGCATGTGAAAGCGGCTAAAAACTTTATGAATGATTTGTCTTGTTTCCGTAAAGGAGAAAAGACATTACAATAAAAAGAAAACAATAGATATATGAAACAATACTTGGAGCTGCTCGACAGAATATTGACGGAAGGTACGACAAAGGCCGACCGTACAGGAACGGGCACCAAAAGCGTCTTCGGACATCAGATGAGGTTTAATCTTGAAGAAGGGTTTCCGTTGTTGACAACGAAGAAACTGCATCTCAAATCGATAATACATGAACTGCTGTGGTTTCTTAGCGGTGATACGAACATAAAGTATTTGCAGGAAAACGGAGTGAGGATCTGGAACGAGTGGGCCGACGAGAATGGCGAGCTCGGACCGGTGTACGGTCATCAATGGCGGTCATGGCCAGATTATGACGGTGGAACAATAGACCAGATTGCCGGTGTAGTCAGTCAGTTGAGAAACAATCCGGACTCCAGACGCATGATTGTCAGCGCATGGAATGTTGCCGAGGTTGACAGCATGGCACTCCCGCCGTGTCATACAATGTTCCAGTTTTATGTGGCCGACGGGCGTTTGAGCCTCCAACTGTACCAGCGTTCGGCCGACACATTCCTTGGAGTGCCGTTCAATATAGCGTCGTATGCGCTGTTGTTGCAGATGATGGCACAAGTGACCGGTTACCGGCCGGGCGACTTTATCCATACCACTGGTGATACACACCTGTATCTCAATCATTTCGAGCAGGCCCGCTTGCAGCTTACCCGTGCTCCGCGACTACTGCCGGTAATGCGCATCAACCCGGCCGTGAAGAGCATATTCGATTTCAAATATGAGGATTTCTCATTGGAGAACTATGACCCTTGGCCGCATATCAAGGCTGATGTGTCTGTCTGATACACTGTTTTTAATTTCAAACGAATGATTACAATTATAGCCGCGGTTGCCAAAAATCGAGCCATTGGCAATGAAAATAAACTTATATACTGGCTCCCAAATGATTTGAAACGGTTTAAGGCTCTGACTACCGGACATACCATTATCATGGGGCGCAATACTTTTCTTTCGCTTCCAAAGGGCGCATTGCCCAATCGCCGCAATGTGGTGCTTAGCCGCACCCGGGGCGATTTCCACGGTTGCGACACTTTTTCATCTCTCGATGAGGCTCTCGCTTCATGTTCTCCGGATGAGGATGTATATATCATTGGTGGTGCAAGCGTTTACGAGCAGGCGCTCGTATTTGCCGATCGTCTTTGTCTCACGGAGGTTGACGATATCCCGGCACAAGCCGATGTCTTTTTCCCTGTTTACGACGGGTGGCGCGAGGTAAGCCGTGAGGAGCACGGTATAGACGGGAAGCATGCCTTTGAATATGCGTTTGTCGATCTTGTCAGGGATTAAGGATATACAGATGTGGATGCCAACGGCGGCTCATTGACATGAAAAGTGATGCATGCAGCGAAGCGGCTTGCGTGTGTATGTCATTTTGTGGCAAGTATTACTTTTTCAAGTTTGGGTATTGTTATCATTCCCCGGCTGAGTATTATCAGGCCGTCGTCCTGCATGCTGTTAAGGGCTATTGATATGTTCAGCCGGCTGTCGTTCAGCTCTTCGGCCAGTTGTGTCATTCTTATTTTCACCGATTTGTGTCCGGCAGGGTGTGAACATCGTGCTATTATGAATGAGGCAATGCGCTCTTTCAGGTTGGCGGGGCGGTGTTTCCACAGTAGGTTAATCTGTTTTTGTGTTTGGGAGGCAAAGAAATTTATCATGTTTATACGGAAGACGATGAATGTTTCCGATAAGTTCACAACCTCTTTTTTGTTTATGGCGATGATGTTCACGTCTGTACGTGCGTACACCGTGCTTCTGAATCTTTGCGACAGTCCGAAAATACATTCCGGTTGTATCATGTATGGGGTGCCCAGCTCTTCGTCGATGATGTAGTTGTGGTCGTCTGACGCGGTCACGGTTCTTATTGTTCCGTTCATCAGCAGGTACATATTGTTGCATTTGTCTCCCTCCTTGATAATGCGTTTGCCTGCCGGAAATTTCATGAAGTTGAATTTGGTACGTGATATGATCTGCATAAGCTCGCTTCTTCCCATTCCTTGAAACAGTGGGAATTGAAGCAGTTTGTCGTATAGTTGTATGCCGGGCATTTCCTTATTCCGCTATTTTGTCTCTCATTGATTGTGAGTACCAGACGGTGTCCTTCCCGTCTTTGCCGGTATATATGAAATATGCCATCAATTCGGGATGTCTCGCCAACACGTCTTTAGCCTTGTCAAGTCCCATCACCATGAATGCCGTTGCGTATGCGTCGGCCGTGGTGCAATTGTCGGCTATGACTGTCGACGACAGTATGTTGTGCTGAACGGGATATCCCGTATGCGGATCTATCGTGTGTGCGTATTTCTTTCCGTCCTTATAGTAGAAGTTGCGGTAATTCCCGCTTGTGGCCATGGCCTTGTCGGTGATTTTGAGTATTGTTTGTATTTCCCCGTCGGCATTCAAAGAATCGTCGGTAGGTTTTGTCACACCGATTTTCCACGGCGTTTTCTTCTCGTTCGTTCCGCTTGCCACGATCTCCCCGCCTATGTCTATCATGAAGTTGGTGACCCCCCGGCTGCGCAGCAGTCTTGCCACTCTGTCGCATCCGTAGCCTTTTGCTATCGAACTGAGATCGAGCATGCTGCGCCCGTCTTGTTTTTCGACGAATGTGCGTCCGTTCTCTTTTTTCAGTTTTATCTTCTCGTATCCCACGAATTGCAGCATGCTGTCCACTTGCTGTCCGGTGGGCATCATGGCATTCTTAAATCCGAACCCCCATGCGTTTACGAGCGGTGATACGGTTATGTCGAACGCTCCGTCGGTATCTTCCGATATGCGTTCGGCGATTTCGTATATCTCTTCGAACATTGTTTCGCTGATATCTATGCGTTCTCCACGGTTAATTCTCGAAATAACCGATTTTTTGTTGAACATCGACATCGTCATGTCTACTTTGTCGAGTTCTGCGATGATGGCCTTTTGCAGGTTTGAGTCACATTGGTATGTGATGCCGTATACCGTGCCGAATACAAACCCTTTATCGTGTTGGAACGGCGTGTTGTGCTTCTGTCTGACAATCAGTGTTGTGGCAATTATCAGGAAGGTGAGAAACGGCAGTTGCCACATCAGTCTGTTCTTATTGTTTTTCATTGCGGTTCGGTGATGTCTTTTTATGTTGAATAGGGTATCCTTTCCGGCTTGTACATGTCTTTGATGATAAAGTATCCTGGCTTTCAGATGTCGATTATGATATTGAAGTTGGCTCCAAGTCTTGTGTCGCCATACACTCCGTAGCCAGGTACATACCAGGTATTGCCTATACTGCTGTCTTTATGGCTTATGCGGCGCTTGTATCTGAAAGTCCATCCCATGTGCAGCGGTCCCCATACCTTGGCGTCTATTCCGAACACGGCCTCTATCCAATGCTGGTTGCAGCTCTCTCCCGTGATGCTGAAACCGGTGTTCTGTTGCCATACGGGGTCAATGATGCCTTGTCGTGCTATGTCCACCTTATATGAAGTGAACGCATACCGCAGTCCGCCATATATGCGGTTTGGCGCATGTTTGTTTTTCAGGAGGTTGAGATCACATCCTATTCTGAAATACGGAGCTTTTGTTTTATAGTATATTCCGGTCACCTCATCATCGCGTTCGGCCATTCCGTAGCCCATTTCGAATATGGGGAAATACTGGTCATGCAGGTTTAGCCTCAGCGCTGCCTCATATTCTCCGTAGTCGCTGAGTGCTTTCATTGCCGGCCCCACCAAGTCGAAAGACACGGCAAAGCCGTTGAATACCGGTACGGAATCTTTCTCGATGGCGAACATCTTGCTCTGTGCCTGCGCCGTGTGGCATGCCGCGAGCATGGCGATGCTAAGGGCGAGCCTTGAAATATATGTGGAAATGTTCTGTCGAAGCGTCATAGTTTACGGATGATTTGTTTATCACGACAGAGTCGATGGCATTGTTCGTCCATTTAACGGCTGTTATGTCGTGAAAGAATGAAATATTGCAGTCCACGGATTCGAAGTGAGGTGTGTTGTTCTTGGCTACATACACGGTGTCGAATAGATTCTTCGCTTCGTCGGCAAGTTCAAAGAAGAGTGTGTCTTCTGCGTCCGTATAGCTTATCGGCAGTTCGAACACAGTGGCGTTCGTCTTGCGGTTGAGCAATACGCTGTCAATCCCGTTTCTCATCGTGGTAGATACAGTGAGTGAGCTTTGCAGTGTATCCGGTGTGCCGTCGCTTCTCAGTGCCTTATATTTGGTGTACACGGAGTTCTGCACAGGGCAGTCTATTGATGAGCAACTTGTAAAGGTAAAAATGTAAAAGAGTAAAAAGGTAGAAAAAACTGCGCTTAGGGATGATAAGCGGTGCTTTGACGGTGAAAAACCGTTTGGACGCAAGAGGTGGAAAAGGTGGAGGGATAAAAACGAGTGGCAACGTGCCGGTATGTCGCGCGTTGATAATAGCGTGTCGATGCCAGTTTTCTTTTTCTTGTCGTTGTTATGTCTCATATTTTTTTCGTTCCTTATTTCATTATTCCACCGCAGGGTATTCTTTTAATATGTGATAAATCCATCATACTCTTGTGATGAGTCCGTCTTTTTTCTTATGAAGAGTACTCCTTTTTCTTAATGATAGTCCATCTTTTTCTTATGATAACCCGATCATTAATTCATCTTCCTCTTGTGACGAACTCATTTTTCTCCTTTTGAAAGTTTACTTTCCCATGCCTAAGCGCAGCTTTTTTTACCTTTTTACCTTTAAACTATACTTTTTCGGCTATCTGGTAATCGTTTCGGGTGTTTGACGTGCGGCTGATGAGATCGCCGAGAAATCCGGTGAGAAACAGTTGCGTGCCGATAACCATCATAGTCAGCGATATGTAGAAGAACGGCGAACTTGTCACGAGGCGTTGCGGTATTCCGTTGGCAAGAGCATACACCTTGTCGGCTCCAATGATGAAAGCCGAGATGAAACCGATGAAAAACATTATGGATCCGAGAAAACCGAACACGTGCATCGGTTTGCGGCCGAAACCGCCGAGAAACCACAGTGTGATGAGATCGAGATAGCCGTTGAAAAATCTGTTGAGTCCGAACTTCGATGTGCCATACTTGCGTGCCTGATGCTGCACAACCTTTTCTCCTATCCGGTTAAAACCGGCATTCTTTGCCAGATAGGGGATATACCTGTGCATCTCACCGTATACCTCGATGTTTTTCACCACTTCCTTGCGGTATGCTTTCAGTCCGCAGTTGAAGTCATGCAGGTTGTCTATTCCGCTTATCTTGCGTGCCGTGGCGTTAAACAGTTTTGTGGGTATAGTCTTCGACAGCGGGTCGTACCGTTTCTGTTTATAGCCCGACACGAGGTCGTACCCGTCTTCGGTTATCATCCGGTAGAGTTCCGGTATCTCGTCGGGCGAGTCTTGCAGGTCGGCGTCCATTGTGATTACCACATCTCCCTGTGCCTGTTCAAATCCGCAATACAGAGCCGGGCTCTTGCCGTAGTTGCGGCGGAATCTTATTCCGTGTACGCACTCCGATTTCTCGCTCAGTTCGGTGATTACGTTCCATGAGCGGTCTGTTGAACCGTCGTTTACGAATATCACCTCGAATGTAAATCCGTTTTCTTTCATCACCCGCTCAATCCAGGCGTAAAGCTCCGGCAGCGATTCTTCTTCATTATATAGTGGTATTACGACAGAAATATCCATAGTCTTCATTCTTATTTGTTTTATTCCTCTGGTTGGTTGTTTTCTTGTTTTCCTCCTTCTGACGGTCTTTTTCTGTGTGTCAGCGTGGCAATGGGCAGCGCGGCTGTTATTCCGATAATGATGTTTGTGGTCAGATAGTTCAGCGCATAGTCTATGGGACGTGTCTTGGCCATCAGTTCCAGACTCTCGTTCATGGCCTCTGTGAGTCCGTATGTCTCTATCATACGCTTGTTCTCTTCCATATTCATCATTTCGATAATCCTGCTGATTACATACCCGTTGTCTATGAATTGGAAGTATGCGAACTGTGCCACGGCAAAGAGCACGGCGGCATAGAAGAACATGAGAATGGTGTATGCGTATGCCCGTTTGAAGGATATTGTGCCGTTGAGGGCCGTATCGCGAAACCTGCGTGTGCGGCCGGCGGCGAAAAACAACGAGCCTATAGCCAGAATCATTCCGACAATCATGAGCAGAGAGTTACCCATGCCTGTTATGTATGAGGCGAAAGAGGCTATCCATATCACCGAGAGCAACGCCCCGTCTATCCGTGCGAATGCTTTCAGTTGTATAAATTCCTGCGGAGTCATCTATATTTATTAATGTGATTTATTTGCGTGCAAAAGTACGAAATAAAATTCACAATATGTCGGTCAGCTGTGCTAAATAGTGTTTTTGACTTGTCCTTTTGTGCTGTCAGGCTTGTTCTTTGTTAAAAACATATAAAAGAGGAGCCGTTTAGCGGCGTAATGTCGATTTAAAGTATTACCTTTGCATCCGCTTAAAGACGGGCAAGTCTTACACGGCCAGCTCCCTTCGAATCCTCCAGGACGGGAACGTAGCAAAGGTAGTTGGTTGTAGCGGCGCGATGTAAGTAGCTTGCCCACCCGCCTCTTTAGCTCAGTTGGCCAGAGCACGTGATTTGTAATCTCGGGGTCGTTGGTTCGAATCCGACAAGAGGCTCTCACAAAACATGCACAGCCGCGAACCGATTGGTTCGCGGCTGTTTTCTTTCTGGGGCTTCATTCCATGCATGGTTCTGTTTGCGGCCATTATTCAATATAGCCATTGATTGTTTTACATATTGCGTGTCTATGTCTTACTATTGTTTCCACATGGATTTTTTTATGTTTCGGCATAGTTGCGTCAATGGAATAAGTAATAAAAAAGTCACGAATTTAACATGTTGTTTTTTCGTGAAATAGAAAAATAACACGATACACATCACTATATACACTGCGATAGCATGTTTTTTTCAAGCGGATAAAAAGCCGGATATTCTGCATTCGGACGCTTGTTGGCTGCCATTCGGTATCCGGTTGCGATACGTTCGGCAGCTCGTTGGAAGACAACGGGCATCTAAATGCAGGCCAACGGGTATCTTATTGCCAAGAGTGTTGGCCGCTTAGATGACAGAAATGGTGCCTATGTCGGATCGGATGAGCGTATAGTATTGATTTACAGTGAATTATGCAAAACGATGAAATGCGGCGGAATTTCCGGCCTTCGGGATTGTTGTTTTGCGACAATCGAAATATAAACGGCTTTTTGTAAATAAAAATCCGAAATGTCATGATTGCTTACAATCGCTACATTTCGGATTTTTCATGATGTTATTCTATGTCCACAACAGTTATTCCGGCTCCTCCGAACTGTACGTGCTCATCTCTGAAAGACGTGACGTTTGGTATCGTGGCGAGATACTGGCGGGTTAGTTGCCGCAGCGCTCCCGTACCGGTGCCGTGCAATATGCGCACCCGGCTCATACCAACGAGTATGGCATCGTCTATGAAATACATCACGGCATTGACGGCCTCATCGGCCCGAAGTCCGCGGATGTCGAGATCCTGTTTGAAGTTCAGTTTGCGGTTGTCGATGGTCTCACGTGTCTGCCGTCCTACCGTGGCGTAAGTATTGGCGGCCTCTTTCTTAGGCGTGTCTGCCCGTTCGAGCCTGTCTGCCCGCATCTTAGTGCGCATGCCGCCGCCGAAAATCACAGTAGCCATTTTGCCGTCTACGGCCTCTATGCTGCCCACGGATGTCAGTCCCTTTATTCTCACGGTGTCGCCGACGTTGAATTTGGTGGTCTCCGGCTTGGTTTTCAATGCTGTCTTGCCGTCGGCCGGTGATGCTGTCGAGGAGCTTGCGGCATCCGAGGTGTCGTTTTTCCCAGCGTTCTTTCGCTTTTTTTCCTCTCGCCGTTTTTTACGTTCCTGTATCTGCCGTATTTTGCGGGCGATCATCTCATCGTTTGCCTTGGTGTCGATTTCGCTTACCTCGTCTTTAAACGCGTTCAACTCTTCCCTTATTCTTTTTGTCTCTTCTTTCTCTGCTTGCTTTTCCTTTATCTCGCGTATGGTGTTTTCTATCTTGCGGTTGCTGTCTCGCAGCAGTTCCTCGGCCTGTTCTTTCGCGCGTCGCAGAATGTCCTTGCGGCTTTGTTCGAGTTCCTTTATGTCGCTCTCATATTTGGCTATACGCTGTTCGAGTGACTTCTCGTGCTGGTGTATGGTCTGCCGCTTGTTTTCCCAGTATCGTTTGTCGCGCACTATGTCTTGGAGATACTTGTCGCTTTGTATGTAGTCTGAGCCTACAATCTCAGAGGCATCTCTTATCACTTCTTCCGGAATGCCGGTCTTTCTGGCTATCTCGATGGCGAATGAGCTGCCGGGCTGCCCGATGGCGAGCTGGAACAGTGCCCGCATCTCGTGCCGGTCGTAGAGCATGGCTCCATTGACAACACCCTTGTGGTCTTCGGCGAAGTGCTTGAGGTTCTGGTAGTGTGTGGTTATTATTCCGTAAGCCTCTTTCTTGCAGAACTGTTTTAGTACCGACTCCGCTATCGCCCCGCCAATCTGCGGCTCGGTGCCGCCGCCAAACTCGTCTATCAGCAGCAGTGTGCGCGGATTGGACTGTCTCATCATGTTCTTCATATTCGTAAGATGGCTCGAATAGGTGCTGAGGTCGTTCTCTATGCTTTGCTCGTCACCGATGTCTATCATGATGTTCTCGAAAACTCCTGTTCTCGATCTGTCGCCGATAGGTATAGACAGTCCACATTGAAGCATATACTGCAGGAGTCCCACGGTTTTCAGGCATACCGACTTGCCTCCGGCGTTTGGTCCCGATATTATCAGTATGCGCCGGTCGTGTGTCAGTGTGATATCGAGAGGAACCACGGTCTTGCCCTGCTTGTCGAGAGAAAGCCGCAGTATGGGGTGTATGGCTCTGATCCAGTCTATATGCGGGCGCGAGCCTGTCTCCAGCTCGAAACCTTTTATCAGGTTTGCCAGTTCCGCTTTTGCCCTTATCAGGTCTATGCGGGCCATAAAACGGTATGAATGCAGGATTTCGGCCACGTGAGGACGTACCGTTTTGGCGAACTCGGTGAGTATTCTTATTATTTCCCGTCGCTCTTCGGCTTCGAGTTCTCTAATCTTGTTGTTCGCCTCAACTACCTCGGCAGGCTCTATGAAGACGGTCTTGCCGGTGGCCGATTCGTCATGCACGATACCCCTTATTTTCCGTTTCATACCGGGGGCCACGGGGATTACGAGCCGTCCGTCTCGCAGTGTCGGAGTCACATCCTTTTCCACGAGACCTTCGCTCTGTGCCGAGCGAAGTATGCTGTGCAGTGTTCGGGATATGCTGCCCTCTGTACGTGCCAGGTTGCTGCGGATATCGGCCAGTGCCGGTGACGCGTTGTCTTTTATATGGCCGAACTTGTCGAGTATGGCGTCGATGCGTCTGACGAGTTCCGGAAATGTCATCACGTCGTTAGTCAGGCGTTGCAGGGCGGGGTAGGAGTATGTGGCGGCTTCTCTTTCGTTTTCATGTCCTTTCTCCTTGCCGCTGCCGGTCTCTTCATCTTCCGATGACAGGAAGCGTACGATGTTGTATATTGTGTCTAACGAGCGTTTGAGGTCAAACAGCTCGCTCTCTTCCAGATGAGTGCCTTCGAGGCGCAGACGGGCCACCGACTCTCTCACGTCAAAGAAATATTGAAGCGGGAAGTTGTCTTTCTCGGCCTGTATACGGCGGAACTCCCTTACCTGGCATAGCCACTCGTTTATCGTTTCCGCATCGCAGGATAATGACATCTTGTCCACCATCTCCTTGCCAAGCGTGCTTAGACACCGCTGCCTGAGCAGGTTTCTGATTTCGTCAAATCCAATCTTGCTTTCAAAATTATTCGGATAAATCATGCTGCAAAGTTACTTAATAATTATTTTATAACATTATGTAAATGTAATAAAGTAATAATAATGCCTGATAAACGGATTTTTTCTTAAAAGAACTTTAAATTGCTTGATTTGTATTTCATTATGTCGTTTTAACGCGTGAAATGTTCAAAAGATTTTAATATCTGCCGCCATGTATGATGGTTATTTTTTCTTTTTTATTAATTTTGCGCCCGATTTTAGGATAAATATCAAATTTAAGGAAAATGTTTAAAAGATTTATTGTTGGATTTGCCATACTGGCACTGTTTTCCTCGCAACCTTCGAGCGCGAAGAAAATAAGTGTTTCCCAGGCTAAGGAGACCGCGTTGAGGTTTTTGGGGAATAATGGCGTAAGACGTGCCCCCGGGCTCGTGGCAACTAATGAATTGTCTCATAATGAGACAGTGACAACACCTTATTATTATGTATTCAATAAGGGAGAGAACGAAGGATTTGTTATCGTCTCGGCAGACGATGCTACCGTGCCTGTGATTGGTTTCTCGGACAGCGGTAAGTTTGACTATGACAGAATGCCGGATGCGATGAAATGGATTTTGTCTTCGTATGAGAGACAGATCAAGGCATACTCTTCCAGAACAACAACAACGGAAGACAACACTGCCGGATATGGTGCGGTGAAGCGCAGGGTGCTCTCTCGCAACACGGCGGAATGGAGCCAGGAAGAGCCTTTCAACTATCTTATTCCCGGACGTAAGCTTGTGGGATGCGTTGGTGTGGCAATGGCAACGATAATGCAATATTACACTTATCCGGAGGCAGGAAAGGGCAGTCTGGACGGTGTTGACTTCAATCATACATACGACTGGGCCAACATGCGTACAGACAACTACCGCAGCGGTTACACGACCGCACAGGCCGATGCCGTGTCGCGGCTGATTGCCGATGCGGCCCAGAGCATACAGACTAATTTCGGTTTGTCGGGAAGTAGCGCCAGCGAGGTGAGAGTACCGGCCGCTTTGGTTAAATATTTCGGATACGATGCGGGAGTGTCGTACAAGAAAAAGTCTGAAATGACACAAAAGGCATGGGAAGAACTCATTATGAAAGAGATAGACGCAGGTCGCCCCGTTCTGTATAGCGGACAGGATGTGTCTGTAGGCCATGCCTTTGTTTGTGACGGCTATGAAATGCGTGGCAGTCAGCCCTATTTCCGTATGAACTGGGGATGGGGGGGTATTGGTAATGATATATTCCTTGTCTCGAGCCTTACGCCGACCACGCAGTCGGGTAACAATTGGAATTTCTCTGAGCAGGCCACGGTCATATATAACATCAAGCCGGCGGAGAACAGTATTGTATGGTCGTCGGTTCAACTCACGAGCGACGAAAAGCAGGTAGGTATGACTTCTGATAAAGAGTCGGTCGGTGCCGGTGACAGTTTCACCGTGCGTGCGGGCGCGTTCAAGAATGTATCTTATGATAACTTCTCAGGAAAGATGGCCGTAGCCTTGTTCGCCTCTAACGGAGCGTTCAAGACATTGGTGTCGCCCGAGTATAACTATAGCCTGGCGGCTTTCCAGATAGACAAGACATACTATCGTGATTTTAACTGTACTGTGCCGGCAGGGGCAACGGTCTCTTTGGGCGACATGTTCCGCATGGTTACGAAAGCAACCGGAGAGAATGACTGGAAACCGATGACCGGCGGCTCCCTGACTACGAATGCGATAGACGCGATGGAAAACAATATCGCTTATTTCACCGTTACCATGCCCAACTCACTGGCAGGGGCGACTATCGAAGGAGCGGCCGACAAGGTGATAAAGGGTCGTAGCTACTCTTTCCGTGTGGTACCGGATAATGCGGATGACGTGGTGACGGTAAAAGCCAACGGATACATTGTGTCCGGGGCAAACGGTTTCACATACACGCTTCCTAACGTGATAGAAGATGTGGCACTTGATATATATGTTCAGAATGCCGCGGATGTGAAGCGGAGCAAGACATTGTGGGTGTCGAGCGGAATGTTGGAGAAATCGTTGACCGAAGAGGAATGCGGAACGGTGAAAAGCCTTACTCTTTTCGGTACTATAGACGTGCGTGATATTGATTTTATCCGCGAGAAGATGCGTGTAGACTCTCTTGATTTGTCGGGTGTGAGCATTACCGCTAACGGTACAAACGCTGCCAATGCAATCCCGGCACGTGCGTTCCGCCGTTACGGCACACTGAAATCTATAAAACTGCCGGCAGGTATAACCCGTCTTGGCAGTAGCGCTTTCGAACTCACCGCACTGTCTGAGGTGGAGATTCCGGCATCAGTGTCTACATGGGACTATAATGTGTTCCTGAACTGTGCGGGCCTGTCAAAGGTTACATCGAGACGC
The DNA here is from genome assembly GCF_013166535.1 of Prevotella sp. PTAC. Lineage (NCBI taxonomy): Bacteria > Pseudomonadati > Bacteroidota > Bacteroidia > Bacteroidales > Prevotellaceae > Prevotella > Prevotella sp. PTAC. The sequence goes on along the minus strand of NZ_JABKKK010000002.1, from coordinate 34,480 downwards.
CGCACTCCCGCGTTTATCAACTGGTGTGTATTTGTCGGTACTCCGCGGACGCGGCTCATTGTTCCTACCGGAAGCTCGGCTCTGTATAAAGCGAAAGAGAACTGGAAGGACTTCAAGGATGTCATAGAGGAAGATGCGGCTCCGGCAACATCATACAAAGTGATAATGCAGGATGTGGAAGGTGTGAAAGTGACAACCCTTGACGGAGCTTTGCCCGAGATGGCACCCGGCGGCAAGTATCGCTTTACTGTAGAGACAGACGGCCGCTACAGCGACTCCCGCATGACCGTATATGCGAATACGGGCAAGCTGACGGCCGTGAACGGAGTATATGAGGCCACTATAAACGCAAACACGCTTATCCATATAGACTTTGCCGAGCCGGCAGCCAATGCGGGAGTGTCTCCCTGGAAGATAACATCGGCAAAAGGCGGTGTGGGCATGGTGACGGACGTGATCAATGTGATGCCCGGAAAGACATTCTCAATACGTGTAAACGCGCTTGACATTCCTGAGGGCGACTCTTTCAAGAGCGGCCTTGCTTATGCGGCAGTACTTACCGATAAGGACGGTCGTATAAAGGAGGTGATATCTCCTGAGGTATCCAATCCATACGATAATACCGGTATATTGCCGGCTACTTTCACCTGTTGCGTAAAGGAGTCTAACGTGGTCGAAGGCAACTTCGTGCGTATAGCCACTTCCACGAACATGAAGACATGGAAGCTTGTGGATGGAACGGACGCAAGTGTAAAGGCCATGATACCTGCAATAGGCAATGAGGTGATTTACCATACGGTGAACATGCCGGGCGAGATAGAGAAAGCCGTAATCACAAACGCCGCGACGCAAGTGGTGCATGGCGGTGACCTGACTTTCTCCGTAAATCCCAAACTGTCTACCGATAGGGTTTATGTGTCTGTGAACGATAAGGAATATGTGGCCGGTGAGAAGTCTGCTACAGTGAAAATCAATAACGTCAAAGAGGACCTTGACGTGACGATTTCAATATACGACGAGAATGAGACTCCGTACCATACATATAATATATATGCGGGCCAGTTGGCAGCGAAGATGCCGGAAAAGCCTGTGAACAAGAATGTGCGTCTGGTCGGCAAAATGAATGCCCAGGATTTTGAGACTATCAAAAAGTATTCCACCGCTATCACGGCATTGGACCTTTCCGATGTAGAGATTGTCGGCGATGGAAATATGGCAAATACTCTGCCTGCCCAGGCTTTCGCTCCTAACGGAGTCATGGATCGCTGTGCCATCAAGAAAGTGATTTTGCCCAAATCGTTGAAACGTATAGAGGCAAGCGCATTCTACCGTGTCATGTATTTGACGGAAATAACCATACCTGAGAATGTTGAATATATAGGTGTGAATGCTTTTACCACTTGTGTGTCATTGAAAAAGGTTATTTCATTATCTGCCGATCCCAAGCCGCTTTCGAACGGAGACCCGTTCCCCAACCCGGGAATGTCAAAGAATATAACTTTGGAAGTGCCGCAAGGTAGTAAGTCGAAGTATGAAGCTCTGTCATATTGGAACTTATTCTCGACTATAAATGAAATAGTTCCCACTTATACGATTATCTATGAACCTGAACGTGCGGAGCCGTATAACATAACGACAAACACGGATAAGATTGAGGCGGGAAAGACTGTTTCAATGAAAGTGAAAGTACATCCTGATTACAACAATGGCAATCCGGTCAAGCCTGACCAGAAGTATAAGGTCTATTTGAACGGAAAACAACATCCGGGCGATGGTTGGGCAGAATATAATATGTGGGATGTTACTGTCAACAGTGATGTTCATTTTGATGTAGTGTATTTCTATGACGCGAAAGTGACGGTTCCGGAGAATATCACGGTAGCCGCTGTGGAGGGATACAGCCTTACGGATATTAAGGAAGGTAATGACCTGAAGTTTACCGTTACAAAACCTGAGAACGGTGAGATGACTGTTAAGGTGAAGATAAACAGAAGCGAGACACCCGCGGACGAGAACGGTGTTTACTCATTGGAAAACATCCAGGAGAATGTGGAAGTGAATGTGTCGGTAGTTCCGGTGAACGGAGCGACACTGACGGATGAAGACATCAAGGTGATCGCTACCGATGAGGTTGCCGACATCACGGATGTGAAGTTGGAGGGTGAAATATCCGACGAGACATTTAACGCTATTCGTGAAAATTTCGAAGGATTGGAAAATGTAGACCTCAGTGGCATTGCAAACTCTTCCATACCGGAGAATGCATTGAGCGGTTTGACAAATCTTGTGAATGTGGACATACCGGAAACGGTAACGGCAATAGGTAATAATGCTTTCGCCGGATGTTCTAATTTGGAGTCGCTGACGCTTTCCAATGTATCGGAAATAGGTGAAGGTGCTTTCACCGGATGCGACAACCTGACAAGTGTGATAATAAACACCCGGAGTTCTGATGTGAATGTAAGAAGATCGCCCGGCCGTGCCAATGCTCCGGCTGTTGCGGGTATAAGTGAGTCTTCATTTGCCGGTGCCAACCCCAACTGTCTGGTATTTGTCATGGACGGTGTGGCAACAGGTGAGAATATTATCGCCAATAAAGGCGGTGAGGCCGGATACGTGGCTACCGGAAATGTACGTATGAACGCTGGATACGCATTCTCTACTCCGAACGAATTTGCGATGGATGGCAATGATATCATAATGGAGCGTGACTTCATTGCTGCCGACAAATGGAACGGCATAACATTGCCTTTCGCCATGAGTGAGGAACAGATAGCGTCGGTGTTCGGTGAAAAAACGCTTGTGGCCTCTCTCGACACCCTATCCGGAAATACTTTGTTCTTTGATGTGGATACTAAGGCTATAGAGGCCAACAAACCTTATCTTATCAGGGTTTCTGATATTAAGGACAGCTATGTGTTCAAGGCCGGTGAGGTATCTTCGGTTCAGGCTGAGATGGTGGAAAGCAGACAGGATGTTGAGTTTGTCGGCAGCTATTCGCCTGTGACATTGCAGGACGGAGAGTATTGCATATCCGACAATGCCTTGCATGAGGCTTCTGGAAATACGGTAGGTTCGTTTGCCGGATATTTCCGTATGGCAGCAGGCGGCGAATACAATCTCTGTCCGGGATACGCAAAGACCGTATTTAATGAGTCGGGATTTGCCACGTTCAGTGCCGATCGTGCCGTTAGCGTACCACAAGGTGTTACGGTTTATTCATCGGAACTTTCGGAAGGCAAGATTGTCATCAGACCGACAGAAGCAAAGATTATTCCGGCAAATACCGGTGTAATCATCGGCGGGGCCGGTGAGGCAGGTTTCTCGGTGGCTGCGGAAGAAGGTACGGCGATACAGACTGTATTGACTGCCGCTCCCTCAGGATTTGTTTCAGACGGAAATATCTATGGATTGAAGAAAGACGATGCTGTGTTTGCTAAAGTTGAGAGTGGAACGGAAATAGCTGCGCACACAGCTTATCTCAGACTTGCGGATAGCGAGGTGAAATCTATAAGGATAGTGCTCGGTGACGATACAACAGGTATAGACGCGATAGAGAATTCTGTTTTATCGGGTAATGCTGTATACAATATTAATGGACAGCGTATGTCTGTCTTGCGTAAAGGTATTAATATTGTGAATGGAAAGAAAGTGATAATCAAATAACATTGAAACTTATGACAATTAAAAAGAAATATGTCCATCCTGAGATCATCGTGATCGAAATGCTTGCGGAGAGCAGTATCTTGGCCGAATCGATATTTGAAGTCGAAGTAGACAGTGATACAACGTTGCCTGGAAGCGAGTTTAACTCAAAAGACCATGGATTCAGTATTTGGGATGATGACGATGAATAAAGGTCGGTAGTTGTTTGACGGCAAAATATAGTCGTTAGACCAATTTACCGAAGAAAATATAAGTAAAGCATAAAGAGCGGTTGTATGATAGATGCAATCGCTCTTTTTAATTTGTTATCTCACCATGCCAATCTGGTTTAAGAGTATTCCATTGTCACAAACTGTCGTATGCAATTTTATGCCTGTCGTAAATGTCTGAAGGTCACCACGACTGACAACGGCTGCAAGTATCCTACCCGTCAGTACATAAATATAACTGCCGTGATACACGTCAGAGGCATGGAGGACATAGTCGTTTACTTCGCATAAGCTTACATGCTTACAGTTCATGGCGGAAGGGGCATCGTGAATGTAAAAAAGCTTATCAGGCAGTACAGACCCAAGAAGTCTAATTCCAATGATTTTTCTACAAATACATAAAGTATCTAACGGAAAAAATGAACCTCCGGTATCGTAAAACCCCAGTTTTTCAAATCCAAAGAACGCATTCTACAAATATATTGCTAATTTTGCACTTGACAGTTTAAGCGTCATTAACTATTAATTTAATGAAAAAGTATTTGGTTTCTATTCTTATGCTCACACCTTTTTTCAGTTGGGCACAATCCATTACAGGTACGGTGGTGGATAGTGATGGACAAAGTATCGCATTTGCCAATGTAACCCTGTGTCAATCGTCGGACAGCACGATTATAACTGGTTGTACGAGCGATGAGAATGGGAACTTTTGTTTCGCAACGGAATGCACAGGGGGAATGTATCTGCGCATTTCGTTTGTCGGTTACAAGACAAAATTGGTGGAATTAGGAACGTCTCCTCTTCGTGTCACATTGGAATCCATAATGTTGAATGAAGTTATTGTGGTTGCCCGGAGGAAACTTTATGAGCAAAAAAACGGTGAAATGATTGCCAATGTGAAAGGAACTATATTGGAGACATTTCCCAAGACTGCCGATGTTATTGCACAGTTGCCATTTGTCAGTAGCCAGAATGGTATTTTCACGGTCTTTGGAAAAGGTTCTCCTGCCATTTATATTAATAACAGGCTGGTGCAAGACCTGAAAGAATTGGACCGGTTGATGCCGTCCGAGATAAAAAACATAAAAGTAAATACAATGCCGGGTGCAAAATATGATGCTACTGTCGGTGCCGTTATCCAAATAATTACAGAAAAAGCGCAAGGAGAAGGTTTGAGTGGAATCTTGCATGCGGGTTCAAAACGTTCCGAACGTTGGTCTGCGGAAGAATTTGTATCACTTAACTACCGACACAAAGTTTGGGATATATTTGGCTCTGCTTATCTGATACAAAGGCGCCGGCAAATCGACATGAAAGCCAATCAGCAATTGAGTGTAGCGGATGCGGTGCATGGGGTGGGTTACCAAGAAGAGGAAAATGTGAAATCCGAACGATTGGCAACAGTTGGTGGCATAAACTACAATCCGAACGAGAATATTTCCGCAGGTGTGCAATATGTATACAATCATTCGACTTGGAAAAACGATATGCTCAACAATATCAGCCATACCGTGAATAATGAAATGGAGGTTAAGCAACAGCGGGCATCATCCGATAGGCCAGACCATACACACAATGTCAATGCGTATTTCAGCGGTACCTTAGGAGGTAATCTTTCTTTGGATTTCAATCTTGATTGGGTGAAAGGGAATGAAAGGGACAATATGCATTCGTGGTTCCCAAATGACGCATCTGGGGATGTCAATACGGTCAGTACCCGCCGGTACGGTTATTATGCGTCGAAAGGTATTCTGACTTACGCTAACAAGTATGTGAACCTGGAAGGAGGGGCGGAATATTCATACACAGACATGACTCAGACTTATGCCATCGACAACACTGCGCTTGGCATCAATAATTCCGAGGATGTTACCAAACAGAATCGTTGGGCATTGTTTGTTTCAGCCAAATCCCAGGTCGGCAATTGGGGATTCGGAGCCGGAATGCGTTATGAGGATATCGATTTCGACTATTACAAGAACAAGGCATGGAACAAGGAGCAATCAAAGAAATATCATAAGTTGTTCCCAAACCTTTTTGTGAACTATTCAAAGGGGAACATGCAAGCTACATTAAGTTACGAACGAAAAATCAAATATCCTTCTTATAGTGCATTGAGAAGCAATATACAATACAGTTCCCCTTATGTGTATGAAAGCGGCAACCCCATGCTCCTGCCGCAAATGCAAAATGATTTTACCTGCATTTTGGGCTATAAGGATATCAAGGCCATGTTGGGTTATACCCTCTATGAGGACTATATGACCCAGGTGGTGGAACTGTATGATGGAAACCCGGTTGCTTTGATGAGACCCGACAATATGAAAGACGTGAAGAGCCGTTTTATTGCTTTCAGCTACACTCCGACTATAGGCATTTGGCGGCCAAACTTCGAATTGGGTGGGCAATGGCAAGATTTCAGTTTGTCGGATAAGACGTATGACAAGCCCATTTTCAAGATTCGCTTGAACAATTCGTTATCATTTCCCCATCAATGGTTTCTTACAGCCGGTGTAGGTTGGCAGTCGGAGGGGAACTCTGGCATCTATCTGCTCAAGTCGTCCTTACAAACGAATGTCAATATAGCCAAGATGTTGTTCGACAAGAGGATGTCCGTTTCTCTAATGGTAAATGATATCTTTAAAACAGATAAGATTCAATGGAGCATAAATCACAGTCATATTGTGTTTGACTATGACAAAAACAGCGATTCACGTTATGTGCAATTGACTATACAGTATAATTTCAACGCGACAAAAAGCAAATATAAAGGTGGTTCTTCCAGTGATGAAAAGCAACGATTGTAAATTGTAAGGGATTATGGGGTTTAAATTTTGCAGACAACGTGACAGTATGTCCTGTGGTGTAGCATGTTTACAAATGATTTGTAAACATTATGGGATGATATAGATTAACGCAGACTATCAAACCTGTGTGTTCTCACAAGTGAAGGTGTTTCATTATTAAGCTTAATCAAGACTGCGGCTCAACTGGGATTAAATTCAACTTCAATACAAAATTTTGCACTTTGATTTGGAAGCGACAGAAACTGCAAATATGGGGAAGGTCTGAAGCTCCCAAATAGAAACGCAATGCTTTTTGTGATGGCTTAGCCCTAAATCTATGAAAAACAAGTTTCGTCCTAAGCGGTTGGGATGCAAAGTCCCCTCCCTAGGAGCGTTAGACAGCAATATAAAAAAGAAAGGGAGACCGAAATCTCCCCAATATTAATTAACTTTGTATTGCACATGTCAAATTAACTAACCTCGGAGAAAAGGTACGAAATTTACCTTGGAATCAAGCGGTATTGGAGAAAAAGTCGCAGCGTAGGAGGAATAGGTATGAGTCTTTATAGTCCCGATAGCAAATGTAAATTTGCCTAACTTTGTATTTGCTGTCGGACTCTACATTTTCTGTTTGAATCTACACATATGAAAGAAATAGAAACTATAGAATAAAAAACGCTTGAAAAATTTGCAAGTTTAAATAAAAAATATTACCTTTGCACTCGCTTTTAAGACATCATCGCATGTCTCTCAGGCAAGGAGAGATGGTAGAGTGGTCGATTACAGTAGTCTTGAAAACTACCGTACCGAGAGGTACCGGGGGTTCGAATCCCTCTCTCTCCGCTTGGAACAATCCCAATCCCCTGTAAATCCTTGATTTACAGGGGATTTTCTTTTGGATGCAATGCCAAGATTTGACACTGTTAGGCCATTGTTAGACAGAGTTGCCTAACAAAAACCTAACAGAAAAATCGGCAAACCTCAAATTGTTAGGTTTTTCAGTATAACAAACTGATTTGTCGTCATTTGGCAATGATTTGTCTACTCATACCTCAGAGTAATCAATTAACTTTGCGTTCGATTACCAATTGGATATGAGCCTACGGAGACAAATATCGGGATAGTTAAATATCCTTAACGCCTTTTTGCTCATTCCTGTTGGGGATCGCCACAAAAAATCCCAAACAAATCAAAAAGACGTATGAGTAAAAGCACCCTCAAAATCCGTTTCTTCCTGCGAAGAAACCATGTCTATGCAGACGGAACGTGCTGCATCATGACAAGAATCACCATCAACGGAGAGAACACTAATTTCAGTTCTAAACTGAATGTCAATCCCAAACTGTGGGACACCAAGCAAGGCAAGGTCAGCGGCAAATCAAAAGTTGCCACTGAATTGAATGGACTTATGTCTGATATGGAGTCATCAATTCGTCAGATGTACTTCGATATGTCAAGATATGAAACTGTCACAGCCGAGAAACTCCGTAATGCCTTTATGGGGATTGTTCCGGAAAACCAGACGCTCATAGGGTTATTTACGGAACACATAGAGGAATGTCGTGCCCTTATAGGAATAAGCAAGACCCCTGCAACCGTCCAGAAATATGACCGCGCATTACGCAGAGTAAAGGAATTCATCAAGTTCAAGTATCATCTTACGGATATGCCACTGCGCGATGTTAACCACAAATTCATTGTGGACTTGGAGACATATCTGCGTACAGTAAGCGGATGTAATGAGAATACCACAGCCAAGTTCATCCAAACATTCAAGGCGATTATCATAAAAGCCAAAAACAACGGTTGGATTATTGCTGATCCGTTTGCCAACTACAGAATCCGCATCAAGAGAGTAGATAGAGGCTATCTCACCGAAAAAGAGATTGCCACTATTGCTGAGAAAGAGTTTCCGACAAAGCGGCTGGAGCAGGTGCGCGACATATTCATCTTCTCATGCTACACCGGATTGGCGTATATAGACATAAAAGAGTTGAAGAAAGAACATATCCAAACTTCCTTTGACGGCAATCAATGGATAATGACTCACAGGCACAAGACGGGTACCCCGGTGAATGTGCCCTTACTCGCAATCCCACAGGAACTGATCAAGAAATACGAGGGGCAGGCTAAGGACGGTCTTCTGTTCCCCGTGTTGAGCAACCAGAAGATGAATGCCTATCTGAAGGAAATAGCCGTTGTATGCGGCATTGAGAAGAACATCACGTTCCACCTTGCGAGACGTTATAGTTTGTCTTTACGTTTGAAAATGATTAGTTTGCAGATATTTCCTTCTTGATGGGTAACGATTTAGAAACGAGCGAGGTTCTGTATTCTGCCTTGTTTTGCACTATATCAAAAGAACGCTTTTTCTGATTGCAAAGATACACATTTCCCGAAAATCGGACAATCTATATCTTTGAAATTCTATGTACTATGAGCAAAAACGTTTTTTTAGGTCTTCTATTTGTTCAAATATGTGCAGGAACATCCATAATACGAAATAAAAGCACTAACTTTGCAGGGAAAGATTATTAACCAACTAATTCAAAAGAATTGGTTTTAAACCATAGCTTAGAATGGCACTATCATTGTCTGCAGAACAAAAAAATTTAAGATCGTTATTCATAAACGATGACAGATATATCGTCCCTTCTTTTCAACGGCCCTATAGGTGGACTAAAAATGAGGTTAAACAACTATTTGATGATATCACACAGGCATTTAGTTCAAATGAAGACTATTTTGTCGGTAATATCGTAATTGCTCGCGGAAATGATGATAGATCAAAACCCCAGATTATTGATGGACAGCAGCGCATTTTGACATTATGGATGTACTTAAAAGTTCTGGCAATTCTTACAAATGTTTCGCGACTTGATGAAATGCTATCCATAAGAGATTGGGAAGATGAAAAGGTTCTTTCCAAAATATATTCTTTAGTTTTCGAAGAAGCAGATCAGTCTGGTATCGAAGAAGTCTTAGTTTGGGATAAGGAAGATTTTAAAACAAGAACAAAAGGGCTACCTAAACTCGGTCTAATCCAATCAAATGCTGTATATATATATAAATGGATGCAAGAATATTTTGACAGATTGGATAATACCAAACAGACAGAATTTTGGAAATATTTTATTGACAGAATATACTTATTGCCGATAGCTTTAGATGGTAAAGATATGGCTGAGGCGACATCCCGTGCGCTAACAATCTTTGAAACAATTAATAATAGAGGGTTAGACTTAGCTGATGCAGATATCTTAAAGGCAAAACTTTATGAAATGGCTACTAGCGTGAAAGAAGGTAATGTTTTCATTGACCAATGGAAGTGCTTTAGTCAAAAGTGTATAGAATTAAGTGTTCCTGTAAATGATGTATTTAGATACTATTTAAGAATCATACGGGCAAAGAACAATCAGACAACTTCAGAACCCAATCTAAGAAATTTCTTTTTGAAAAATGAGATTTCTCCATTCAAGACGAAGGAATGGAAAAGTATTATGGCAGAATTAAATTTAATCGGTGATACTTTGGAAAGCATAGACTCGTTAAAGAGTTCATCGGTAAAGATGGCACTTTTGTATCAGGTTTTACAAGAGCATTCAAGTGCCATTCCTTTATCTGCCATGGTTGTATATATATATTCCATCATGGAATCAAATAATAAACTGGAAGAAAAGGGGGTTGTACGATTTTTAGAAATACTCATAAAAATATGTTACACCTATGACCTATCTCAGGATATAAAGTATAAAATCTTTGATATAAATGCTCGGGTAATGAATAATAGACCATTAGTATATCAAGCTAGTGGAATTACAGAAGAATTCTTTGACGAAAGGCGTCGTCTAAGAAATGGATTAGTTATGCTTTATCATTATCTTATTGAAAATAACTGGAAGAAATTTCCTATCGATTCTCTTGTACGAGTAGAACGCATCGTCCGTCAAAATGACACCATAGCACATCCTGATTGGCCGAAAGACAACATTGATAAGGAGATTGAAAGTATGGCTAATTTCTCAATCATTGATTTTTCTAAAAGCTATAAATCTTTGCAAGAAAGAAGCCATGCATATAATTCATCCAGTCTAACTTCTGTCTCTGGCATTCTAAAGGGTAAAACATATTATTCATATAATGATTTTACATATCGAAAGAATGATATGCAAACTGTTCTTACAAAATTTTTAACTCAATCTGAAAGTGAAAAGAATTACAATATCAAATTTTAAGGGGATAAAATCTCTAAAAGATTTGTGTTTATATAAGAGTCTCCAAGGTGGTGGTGAAAAAGAAGTAAATCTTTTGCTGTATGCTGAAAATGGAGGTGGCAAGACTTCTATTTCTGAGGCTATCAGATTAGTTTCTTTTGCAAATGTTATTGAGAATGAAGTGATAGGTGCTAATATTGTAGATGAAGAACGAGAAGCAGCTAAAAGAGATTGGCTAACGGAATATCTACATGATAAGTCTACAGAATCATTTGAGATAGAAATTGATGGGTTTAAATTTTCATCAATTAACGCAGAAGTATTAGCTAATGCCAATATTTCTGTACTGGACAGAACCCAACTTGTTCCTTCTTCTAAAATTGATATTAAACAGATTATAAGTAGGACACATTTTGAGGGTATAAGTTCATATGAAGAGTTATTTTCACCAGTAGCAATTGAATTGGTTTTAAGCGAAGTTAATGCTATGCTTAAAGAAGAATTTAGAGAAAACATTAAGGTCGTAAGAGTTGAAACTGTTGAAAGTATCGTTGGGATAAAAGGAATACATGATGGCATTATCACAGAAAATATTGATAGCAAACTAAATGAATCAAATCAAAATTTAATCAAGATCTTAATCTTTATCAATTACTTAACCTTGTTGCCACCCACACAAGATGGTACCAAACGTTTCGTTGTATTGGATGATATAATGTCAAGCCTTGATTTGGCAAATCGTATTATTTTAGCCCGCATTATCATTAAATTAGGTAATGATTATCAGTTATTGGTAATGACACACAATGTGGGATTCTATAATATGATTAAACATCTTGCTGCAAGTAATAACGTATGTGAAAACTGGATTTTTTCATCGTTGTATACGTATGATGAGAATCATATACCATATTCAGTGGATAATGAAGATACGGTTGATGAATTGTTAAAAAAACATGGTGGAGTTATTCTTCCCACAAATGGAGATGCCGTGAATGCTATGCGTAAAAAATTTGAGAATTTATTGCATGAGTTTGGCAAGATTCTAATTCTTGGAATACAAGAAGAAACTTCTGATTTAATTGATAAAATAAGTATGAATAATAGCAACTTATATTGTTATGTAGAAGGGAATAATATTTTAACTCATTTTGACCTAATTAAAAATATTTCCACTTTAACGAATTGCTGTCCAGCATCGCAATTAAAATCAAGGATTAATAATGTTTTTCAAAAATATAATAACAATAATATGTTCCCATGGATTTCTGAGACGGTACAGCACCTTCGTACTTATCAAAAAGTTATTTTACATCAAGGGTCCCATGATCAATGTGGAACACTACCAGCTATTTCTTCAAAAGAAATTACAATAACATTAGATCTAATGAAGAAACTTGAGAAAATAACAAATAGGAGTTCGACAAGTTATCCGTATTTTATTTGATACATAGTGCAAGATAAATAAAACCTTACAAAATAAGTCGCTTATATTGTAATTTCATTGGATGACATTACATCGGTTTTATTATTGACTCAATGAATGATATTTCTTCATTGGACAAATGGTATTTGGTATAAAGTTGTTGGTCTATGTCAGTAACAGATTTTGTCCAATCAATATCGCTCTCTGAGGTAAAATCTTGAAGAGGAACAAATTGGAATACATCACGTGCATTGTCTTGTGTTTTCTTTTTTATCGAAACAAGATATCTAAAGAAACGAGAATAGATGTACTTAATAATAGCATTACAAGAAAAAACATCAAGCCTCATAGATTCTTGATTGTATCCAACAACTAAGTATGTGTAGGAACAAACGCTCATAGGTTCCCCATAGAAAGGGCGTCCCAAAACAATTGCATCTGTACCAGAACCACCTACCTTAGGGATAAAAACTTTATGCAAGGCGATAGCTTGATTATTTCGTGGAACTTCAGATGGTTTTATCCAGCCATAACCAGCATCTGAAAGTTTCTTATTAACATATAGTTTAATTGGATGATCATCATCGGCTTGAGATATGAAGCCAGTCCAATTAGAACCCAATAAATTGTCATTGTCAAAAAAGTGTTTAGGGCTGACCATATCACGGAAAGTAGAGGAATTAAAATAATTGCCTTCCATCTCCATAATTTTTGCAACAATACTGTTTGCCTGTGCATCGCGTATTACAATCCCTGCACCCAAACCATTCAAATAGGTACAAGATGTGTGTGCTTTTAAATTCTGGTCGTATAATTTGTACCTACATTTACCTTCAAAATCTCTGTCAAATAAGAAATAACAAATACCTCCTTTTATCTCAACACCAGTAAAACAAGAAGATGATGTTAGAAAGTCAGTTAAAGATACAAATCGGTTAGAATTTAGAAGTTCGTCCACCCAATCACTTGATATACCTTGCCCAACTTTAGTCATCCATCTGCTTGGCATTATCAAAGAGACATAACTTGTGGTTACTTTTCTTGCTATGTCGAAGAAATAAGGATAAATTGCAGTAGCGAAAGCTGCATTAGAAACCGTTTTCTCGGAGGCTCTTAAATCTTGATATGGTGGATTCCCCACTATCGCATTGAATTTCATATTCTTTATACCTGTTCTATTGGAAACAAATTTCTCTACCTGCTTGATGAAATGTTCCGGTTTATTTTTGATTTGATTGATTAAGTCCTCAAAGTATCGGGTGTTCACTTTCGCTTTGCGGAAACCGATAAGTGTGCGTTTGGTGATGCTCTTAGCCATCGGAGTCTTGCAGATGACAAAGATGTTTTCTGCCACTACCTTATCCCAGATGCGCTGTTCATCCTCTATGCTCGACACCGAAAACAAAGAGTTCTTAACCCGTGTGCGGTAAATGCTGTACGCCATGTAAAGAGGATACAAGCCGGACTTGGAGTTGATTTCAAGAATACGGGAGTCCTCCGCAAACACATTGGCGGTCACCTCGCCATGATCAATGAAACGAGGGTCGGACAAGGTGGTTTCATAGTCCTTTTCAAAAAAGTTATAACCGCCTAAACAATCCCCAAGGTGCATATTCACCACACGCCAAGGGGTAAGCACCGTTTCTTTGTCGGGATTGCGGAACGTGCTGAATATATCCGTGATACGTTCAATGCGTTCCTCCACGCTCAGTTTGTCCGCAGCACGAGCCATGACACGAATGCGCTTGCCTGCCGCACAAAATATTTCCGGATCATAGTATTTCTTGATGCTGTTGAACTTCTGCCTGGTCACGCCCTTGGGCATGAATTCCTCCCACGATTGCGGATCGATGAGCGAAGCGAAATTGTCAATCGTTATTTCCTGTGATTCGTCCTGTAGTTCCGCGCCATAAATCAACAATGGCATACGGATGGAGATACCCCTAAGAATGGAAATGGCGGCCTCGCGGTTCTCCTTTTTCTTCTTCAGTTCCGCGAGACGTTGCTTTTCTTCCTCCGTCAAGGGTTGCTTGTCCTTGCCCTTCTTCTTGGATTTCTTTTCAAGGTCTTCCAATTCCTCGTATTGTTCGTCCGTCAGTCCCTGATTGTTGATGTCCACCTGATTGGTCTTGGGCATGGCCTTCGTCTGACCGATAATCTTCTTGAGGTCGTCAAACTCCTGCAATTCCAAGTCGTTTAGCTTCATCAACTCGTCATTATACAGGCTCTTGTCCTCGAAGCCGTTACGGACTACCCGCTCCACATACACCTTTTTGAGCTGCTCCAGCATCCGCGGCACATCGAACTGTTTCATCTTTGAGCCTTCGATGGAGATAATCGGACAGAAGTTCAGGAACTCGCCCATAATCTTGCGGTCGTTGCCGCTGGTCTTTCCGGCCTTTGCCGAAATCTTTGCCGTTTCTGCAATAACTTTCAATGTGCGGTCGGGAGCGAAGTCAAACACATAGCATTGCTCTTTGACACGGCCGTTGATGGTGGCAGGCGTCTGCACACGGAAGATGGTCTGCATATAACTTGATGCAGCGGTATTATAAGAGCCGGACAGCATAAATACACCCGTCCACGCCTTGACACTTACGCCCGTTGTCAAACGGCCGCATGACAAGGTGATTGTTCGTGTGGAATCCGGGTCTTTGCCTATCGCTTCCTCTACCGCCTTCAGTGCATCCTTGCTCTCTTCATCCTCGTCACCTTCTCCCGCTACATTCACCACTTTGAAATGCTGGAACACGGGATGTGATTGCAGCAAAGCACTCATCGCACGAGCCTCCTTCACACCTGGCAACATCCACAGCGTATGCCGGAAGATGTTGCGGTACTCGTCATTGGCAAAAGGATAGCAGCTCTCCTTGTCCTCTTCGGTCAGGAGGTTAAGGAAGGCACGGACATCCTTTTCGTGGACAAATGTGCCGCTGTCGTTTACGCGGAAGAACTCGCGGAAGTTAAAGGCCACATCCTCATCCACGAACTCATGGAGCAAGCGTCCGAGGTCGTAGGTGTAGATGTTCATCTTGGGCAGTGAGGCGTAGGGATTTGGATCGCCAAAATGCGTCATGTCCCATGAAGCCTTTGCCCGTTGTTCCATCACATAGTCCCACGTGTAGATTTCCTCATCCTTGAAATCATCCAACAGGTTGAACGGTGTACCCGAAAGGCGCAGGATTTTAGTCTTATCCTTGGTCAACTCCTGCATTACAGCCTTGCCCAGTTCCGTCTGCGTCCCTTCGTGCGCCTCGTCCACGATGATGCAATCCCAAGCGGTGGCAAACACTTCATTGTTCTTGTCGAAGTTGCCACCCACAAGTTCAGAACCGCGCAAATCCTGCATGGAAGCGAAATAGACATATTGGCATTTGCCCTGTTTTGCTCTCGCTTCAAGTGAAGCATGACTGTCACCATTGTTCTTTGAGCCATACGCAAAGCCGGGACTGTCATAGAATATCTTGCCGAAATCCTCGAACCAACCGCTGTCCACTACCGGGCGATGGGTAAGGATGAGCGTTCGCCCGAAGTCCATGTCCTTCACCACTTGCAAAGCCGACAAGGTTTTGCCAAAACGCATCTTGGCATTCCACAACATCTGATTGCCTTTCTTGAACTGCTTTTTGGTCTTCTCAATGGCCTCGCGCTGTTCAGGACGGAACGCAATCGGGCTTTGGGCATGTGATACTTCCGCAGAAGATAAAGATTCCCGACCTTCCTTTACCGCTGCTATCGCCCGTTTGACCGTTTCAAGGTCAGTGATGAACCACTCATTGGCCTTGTTCTCGGTATCAAAGACCTTTTTCCTGATGCCGGAACGCTCCAGGACGTTATGTACTTCCTTGTCATTAAAAGAACACAAACCATTCCTACTATTGTGTATCGTCAGTTCCGTATAGAGTAGGTCGTATGCGATACCTGCCGTCTGCGTATATTGGTTGATGCGCTTCTTGGCGGATTCGTTGAGTGCCTTACTGTTGGGCGCAAGACCAAACACATTGTCATTATCACAGGTGGCCTCGCCCACCTTTAAGCAGCCTTTGTGCGCTGCATCGTTGATGCGGAACACATATATCAGTTTCAGTTTTAGTGAAGATGTGAATTTCATACTGCACTATTTTATGAGGTCGATAAATCGGATTCGTTTTCCCATCTTTCCCGTTTCGGGATCCTTTGCCCGCCAGTCCTTAATGAGGCAATAGGTGCCGTTGTGCCTGCGTATGTCATCTTTCGCACAACCTTCGCATTGGCTGACTTCCTCCCTCGTTCCGAACAGTTCATACACAAGTGTTCGCCGCTCACCGCAACTGTTCGGTACAACACCCTTCAGCCCGTCCATCTGCCACACGTTCCATGATATGATGTAGGCGATGTAGTTGATGGATTTGAGCAATGGCCGTTTTCCAAACTTCTGCTGGTAGTATTCGATAAAGGTGATGAGCATCGCTTCACGGGCAATCAGCAAATTGTCTCCCTGCCACTCGTAGGCGTATGTGCTCTTGTAGGCTTCCTGTGCCCACTCCAGCCATTCGCCGGAGGTTTCCGTATTCTCACCTACGACCCGCAGTTTGCGGTCAAGCAAACCTATGCGTTGCTCTAAGGGAATGGCCTCTCCGGTTGTGGTATCATAGCGGCTGACGATGTAGGGAGCCTCTCCGCAGGTTATCTCCAAACGATTGTCGCGTACATAGTCCTTCCAAGTCTTATTTTCGGGGAATACAATGTTGTCATCTGTGGATTTCCAGCGATGGACTCCATGTTCATCTGTGTATTCCGTATTGAATACATCCTTTCTTCCGAACCACGCTTCATCAATCAAGTTGTTCTGTGCGTTGCATATCCACGAAGGAGTGAAGACTTCCGCCATGTCACGGGAACGTGCTGTCTGGGTATTCCGGCTTTTAAGCACACGGGGCATGATGACATGACCGTTGTCCCCGGTAATCAGATGTGGAAGAATCGGATCTGCATATTGGTACCCTTCGCCAAGACTTTCATAATCAGATGTGGCCCAAAAGATATTGCGCTGAATACCCTCCCTGCTCATGGTATGGTCTTTGAGCAGGGTGTTCAGCAAATCGGGCGAAAGCCGAAAGATACAATCCTCCAATATGTCAACTTCAACGGGCATTTTCTATATGATTAAGGAGGTATCTCTCCGTAAGAGACACGTTGAAGCTGATAGTCAATAGTTTGAATAGCGTTTCACAAAACAAAATGGCTGTTTATCGATGATATAGAGTATTTTATCATCTGATAAACAGCCTAATTCTCATAAAAATGTGTACCTTTGCGTTATAGTTAGTGTCTCTTACGGAGAGAAGATTGATTTCGCAAAACAATCATTCGTCTTACATCAAATCCCTTAATATCTGTGTGTTCGCCTTATCCACGACAGAGTTGTCTAATGAAGTCAGATAGATTTGTGTCGTCATTTCCGAATCATGTCCCATACCTTCGCTGATAACCGAGATGGGGATGTTCTTGCTTTTGGCTATGCTTGCCCACGAATGACGGGCTACATACAGTGTTAATGGAATGGATAAACCTGCTAACTTGGCAATCTCTTTCAAGTTCTTGTTGGTACGATAAAGTGCATTCTTGTATTGGTTACGGTTGTCGTAAGGGTATTTTAGAATCGGGAGCAAGTAAGGGCTACCATAATCTGTTTTGTGTTTATCCGCAATCTCCTGCATACACTTCTCCCATTTGATGAATAGCTGTTGCCCGGTCTTGCGTCTTCGATAAGATAGAATGCCATTTTGCAGGTCTTTCTTCTTCAAATGGGCCATGTCAATGAACGACATGCCACGGGTATAGAAGGAGAAGAGGAACATATCACGGGCGAAGTCCAAGGATGGGTGTAAGAACAAGTCAAGGTTCTTGATTTTCTTGATTGCCTTTAATTGGATTGCCCGTTTGACGGTCTTGTCAACTCCCGTATAGACGTGCTTGAACGGATTGCGATTGTTCGTCAGTTCCTTCTCTACGGCACGGTTATAGACAGCCCGCAATATCCGCATATAGAACGAGCTGCTGTTCTTAGTTATCCTTTTGCCGTGCAGCCATGCCTCATACATCAGCATTAGGTCCGAGTCTATTTCATCCAGAAGTATATCCTTGCTCTCCCGGAATTGCATAAAACTTCTAAGCGTAGCGTAGTAGGTTTCGGAGGTGCGATGCTTTCCCATTTGCTTGAGTCGTGCAATAATACCATTCATGAAATTGAGCAGCGTTTGTTCGTTGGCAGACTTTTGAAAAGCGGAAATAATATCGTCAGCGGCGTAACTTTTCTGCTTATTTTCCCAATGACTGACGATATTTTCCAATCGCCTGACATCCCAATTCATCCGTTCTTTAATGGATTGAAGATACACATTCCTTCCGTTGTTGGCGAGAATTAAGGTAGCACTTCTTTCGTCCCACTCATCCGCATAGATGCTGTAATTCGTCTTTAGCTGACGGATTACACGCTTATGGATGATTTGGTAATAGATTGTCCCTTCCTTGCTCACGGCTGTGGAAGGTCTGAACTTCACCTTGATTGAGGTCATACAATCAAACACGATTTATTTGCACCCACTTGGCATACATCTCCCTCAAAATTTCGACGATTTCACGGCTTAGTTTCACGAGGTCGATGGTCTGCCTCTCCAACTTGTAGAGCAATGCCATCGCCTTCTTCTCCGAGAAGTGGCAACGTAGTTCCTTCACAACTTGGTTGTAGTTCGTTCCGATGCCCCGGAACTGGGCGTGAAAGTCGGACAGCTTGGTGCAGTATTCCAGCATAGCCTTGTCCACCTTCAGCACCTTGAACTTCTGCCCGAAGAAGTGCGCCTTGAGAAAGACGGCCTTCGCGTACAACTGTGATTCCTCATACATCGTGAGGAACTTGTTCCATTCCACATCATCGAAGCGCACCATCACGCAGTGCGTTTTCGGGTTCAACATGGGATTCCTCCCGTACTTGCTGTTCTTCTTCATCTTGTTTTCTTATTTTAATTTAATGATTCTTTCTTGGTCTAATCTCTGATTAAAAACTTGGAAATTATCCGACTGCGGAGGATAATTCTGCCCACGGCGGTGCAAGGATTTTCAGTTACCGGGAAGCCCCGGAGTAACTGAAAATATATCTTGCTGTGTCTTTGAAGACACGAAAATCCTCCGCTTGTCGGATTGGTTTGTGAGTATAATGACTCATTTTGTGTATCGGTCTAACCGATGAAGTGTAGCCACTGACTTAATCGGTTAGACCGATTTTCTCTTAGAAACTGTTTAAATTTAATTGTGAGGTTCATTGAGAGGATTTTATGAGGTGTTTTTACGAGTCGAAGAGGGAGCATAGCGAGCTATGTGACCGATGAGACTCGGTGAAAACATCCATAAAAGACCTCAAGGAAGCCACAAGATTCACTATATAAAAAATTTCGAATTAATTTTAAACAGTTTCTTAGAGCTTACGCCACTGCTCTATGTCTTCCCGATAGGTTTCAAGATGTAGACGAGTGAGGTTCTCGATAAGTCCCGAGGCACTCATGCCACGTCCTCCGAGACGGCGTACAATCTCGTCCAACTCATCGCGTACCTTCTCGCTGACAAACACGGGCTTCCGGTTGATAATCTTCGGAACTTGGAGATAGGTTGTGCGGTACTCTTCCAGCGACAACTTGCGCTGCTTGCTGCTGACACGCTTCTGCGGCGTGGTCAGCTCTTCCGATGTGATACTTTCTGACGACTTTTCCGCAACGCTGGTTTCTGATTCCTTTACAGCTGTTCCTCCGGGCTGTGCCAGTTCTTCCGGATCCAGACCGAGATTCCTGCAGAAGTCGTCCATAGACTTCTCACTGCGGGATTCTCTGCGCCCCATTCTGTCCACGATTTCACGAGCCTGCTGCTCACTGATGTTTGGTTCTCTTGTCATTGCCATAAAACAAATTATTTAAGTTATTAACTATGGTCTTGGTATTCACCTTGACCGATTATCGGGAGCAAAGTAAGGCGCTTTAGTACAGTCAGTCAAACACTTGGATTCTCTTAGGCAATTTTGTGTAACTTTGCTTTGGGACAATAGGAACAATGGTGCAGACTTCACCGATTTGCTGGACACAAGGAGTAGAAAAATCAAAGTCTCATTTACGGGCGAACTTGAATTAAGGTCTTATTGAGATTGGGCTACCATCTTAAACGTGGAAGTTTAGATGAAACAGAAAGCCTACCTATAAGGCTTATCCTGGCCAAGCTATACCATACCGATGCCAAAGGCTGCCAGTTATGAAAAAAGCATTGTCGGATGACGGATTATCCATTCCTTTGCGACAAAAGAAACACAAAAGGAAAGAATTATGGAAATAGTATCAATCGAGAAAAGAACTTTTGAGACGATGGTCGTCAAGTTCGACCGGTTCGTCCGCCGCATGGATGCCATCTGCCATCGGCACGGCGAAAAGACGATGAGTGAGTGGATGGACAATCAGGTGAACATCAGTCCACGCACCTTGCAGACGCTGCGGGACAACGGAACACTCGCCTTCTCGCAAATCAACCACAAGACGTATTACCGTCCCGAAGACGTGAAGCGCATCGTTGCCCATGTGGAGGACAGGCGGAAGGATGCTCGCTTCAAAGGAAGAACAATATAAACAATAAATAAAGTATAACAACAATACCCACTAAATCCAATGTAACATGAATGAACTGATGACCAAAGACAACGAGTGGATTCTCCACTTCATGGGCAGTCTTGACCGACTGCTGGACAATTACGAGCGTATGACTGCCGACTATCGCCCGACACTGGGCGGTGAGCGTTTCTTCACCGACAAGGAAGTCTCGGCACGATTGAAGGTGAGCCGCCGGACACTTCAGGACTACCGCAACGAGCGACGGATTGCCTATATCCAATTGGGCGGAAAGATACTCTATCGCGAGTCGGACATAGAGAAGATGCTGCTTGACGGCTACCGCTCCGCCTACCGACAGACCGCCATCTGATTTTCTTGAAGGAGCGCAGTTTGCCGTCTGCCCAATAGGTCGCGGCAGCAATGGACATGGCAGCAAAAAGAAAAAGGAACAGCTTACGGATGAAGCATCAGAATTCCGCTTCGTCTGTAAGCCGTTCCTTTCTTTTGATTTCCCGTCAGTCGCTTGTTTCCGTTGCCGGATGCCTTACGAGCGTATGGTTGGCAGGGGCAAGGTTTTCGGGCAGAATACGCTCCGTAGGAGGAAGATTTTGCTCGAAACGGCTCTGCCGCTTGACCTTGCCTCTGCCATCAAACCATGCGCTACCTTTGCATCCGAGCATCGGAAACGAGTGTCTGACGGGATGAACTCAATTATACCATCGGTTAGTTCCTCTGTCATAAGAAACAAATAACGCGACATTACCAGCATTCAGTTTGCTGATTACAAACCGTCTGAATAGCATACTCTCTTTACTACTTATCCTGAACGCAATGGCTACAACCATTTCAAGGTTATAAGCATCATAACTGATTCCATCGGGTTGCTTGACATACTTCATCGTGTCCGCCTCGCTTAGTTCCTTGCTCTTGTAGATGGCATGAATCGCCTTGCGAACATCGCACGAGAACACCCCGAACAAGTCGGCTATCTCGAATTGAGTCATCCATACGGGTGAAGTGGGCATACTCACCACACCGCTTTCACTGATTGTTATTATTCCTCTGTTCATAATTGATATTGTTATTTGATGTTGTTCGTCTTTTCGCTGTTTGGTTGTGTCTTTCTTATCTCCATAAGCCTGTCCATATCTTCCGAGATTTTATCATCGGTCACCCGGGCATAGCCCTGTGTGGTCTTGATATTTGTATGTCCCATCATCTTGCTGATGCTCTCTATCGGAACACCAGCCGAAAGCATCATGGTTCCGAATGAATGTCTACTCGCGTGATAGCTGAGGTTCTCTTTCACACCTGCCAATATGCCTATTTCATGGATGCAGAACCAAAGGCTGTTGCGATTGGGCAAGGGGAATATGGGCTCCTCGTCATTGGTGGTATTATATAGGGACAAGATTTGTTCTGCAACCGGATGCAGCGGCACGAAAGATTCAACATCGGTTTTCTTTCTGTTGATACGGATGTAACGTCTTCCGTCTGCTGTTGTTCCGATATGCGAAGGGTAAAGCCGCTTTACATCTACATACGACAACCCGGTGAAAGCCGAAAAGATGAAAATCCTTCGGGTAAGCTCTTGCCGTTTCTCCGGCATGGGTTGTTCCATTATCCTCTGCAATTCTGCTCTGCTGATATGCTTCAACTTGTTGTCGGGCTTTTTCTCGTATGATACATCAGCAAGAGGATTGAAGCGGATGATTTCTCTATCCACTGCAATGTAGATTAGTCTGTTCAGCCATGTAAGGCAATGATTGATGTGTCCCGCTTTGCATCCTTTGGCTTTCAGATAGAATTTGTAGCCCCAGCCGAAATCCTCGGTGATGTCCTCGAAGGCAATGTCACGCATACCAAGTGAAAGGAGGTATTCGTGCAGATAGGCTTGTGAGGACTTGGACTGACGATAGGAAGATGTGGACTCTATCACTTCCGCACGGATTCGCAACCGTTCACGCTCTTCCTCTCCTGCTTTCATGAGAGTGGTGGGGACCGCTGTCACACAGGTTATCTCATTTTTCAGCATTTCTGCCGTAACCATACCCGTCTCTTTCAACAGGTTTTCATAAGATGTTTCTATTTTGGCCCGCAGGGCGATAAGGAGATTGGTAGTCCTTGTGTCCTTTACTTCTCCGCTTTTCGCGTCCCAGTTGTCCGGGTTGCAGTAATAGCCCGTGGAGAATACACTCTTCTTGCCGTCAATGGTGATACGGCATAGGATAGCAGTTGTACCGTCTGCCTTGACTTTTCCACGGTTGATGTAGTATAGAATTGAAAATGTGCTTCGCATAATTGAATTGTTTTAATGATTAGAGAATAGTTAGAGAATAAGTTTCAGATCCTTTGTGGCTTCGATGTACTTGTCCATATCCTCAAAGAGTTTCTTCGGTGTCACACGGGCATATACTTGGGTTGTCCTTATATCGGAATGTCCCAGCATCTTGCTGACGGTTTCGATGGGCACTCCGTTTTCAAGCGTCATAAGGGTGGAGAATGAATGCCGTCCCATGTGATAAGACAAGCGGCCTTTGATTCCGGCCTTCATTTTGATGCTTGTCAGACACCATTTCAAGGCTTGATACTGGATTACTGGAAACAGTGTGGCCCGTGTAGCGTCCTTATATTTCTCGATGAGGGCAATCGCTTCCGGCAACAGTTTGACACGGCTGAGCTGCCCGTTCTTGCTTCTGCGGTATTTCAGCCACAGCGCACCATAGTCATCCCGTGATAAGTTGTCGGGAGTGATGGCCACCACATCCACATACGATGTCCCGGTATAGCAGGCGAAAAGAAACATATCACGGACAATAGAATGCACGGGGCGGCATCCTTGAAGATCTATGTCACGGATTTTCTCGAAGTCCTCCTTGCTCAATGCTTTTGGCGGCGTTTCCTTCTGCTTGGGCAGTGGATAGTGCTCGAAATAGAACTTATCCGAGTGTCCTTCCTTGAATGCCATGCGGCAGATCTTCTTCAGTATCGCCAGATAGTGGCGCACCGTTTGAACACCCAAACCCTTCTCTATTACGATGAATTCCTGAAACTCTCGGATGAATTGTTCGTTGAGTTGGCAGAAGGCAAGGTCTGAAATCTTGAACTTGTCACTGATGAACTCACCAAGACGGCGGCGAGTATAGATGTAGGTCGGTGGAGTGCGGTGTGAGACATCTATACCCACACGAGCCTTGATTTCCTCAATGTGTCTGTCAAAGAGAGCCAACAAGGTCATTTGTGTCTCCTTGCTACCCTGGAACACTTCCTTGACCGTAGTTGCATCAAAGTCTGTCTTACGCTCCATGAGAGTGTCGAAGGCAGAGTTTACCGCCAACAGCAGTTTCTCGATTTTCGTATTGACCTCCACTGCCTCTCGGCTCTTTCCGTTTAGTCGACTTTCACGGGCATTCCACAGTTCGGGAGTGCAGGAGAGTTTACAACTGAACTGCGCCATCGTGCGGTTCACGGTAATTCTGCCCATTATCGGGGCTTTGCCCGACTTGTCCAATCTGCTCCTCTTGAGGTAGAGCAACACCTTGAATTTTTCAACTTTCATACGCTTATATTTTTTTAGGTGCAAAGTTACTTGCCATATAAGCGTTCCTTGATATGCAAAATGCTGTGGATGAGCGAAAACAAAACGGTGAGGATTTCTTTTCGTTGTTTCCCGTTACCTATCCTTGTCCGGTAACTGCCCGGCTAACGGTTTGGTAACTGAACAACCTCAATGTTCCGCTTTCATTTGCTTTTTCCACATTTGGCAAAATACTGAAACTATGCTCATTTCAAACGACTTACGTTTTATCTTCACCTGTCTGCTTTTCCTTGCTTAACCATTCACTTTCCATTGTGCCCGTCACACCTTCGCCACAACCGTTACACTCTCACATGGTGTACCCATCGAATCAGTATCGAAGATGCTGGGTCATACCAATATTCAGACTACGCAGATATACGCCCGAATTACCAATCAAAAAATAAGTAAGGATATGGCAGCACTCGCCGAGAAAATGGGAGGAAGCCTTGGGGTGTCAGCGTCAATTTCTAAATGAATGTTAACAAAATTCATAAATAAAGGTGATATAGGCCTCTGAAATGGGGTGTTTTTATCCCAAAAGCATCAAATCTTATGGGTATATAAGGAAAAAATATATTAAAAGGAGCCGTAGAACCTGTTTCTGCGGCTCTTTTTTTTGCCCATACATACCAATTTTGTTAAATGCTGTTAAGTATCGCCGTTAACTACCCCTACCTCATGGGTAGTATTAGGAAATGGTCATGGGATTATGAATTTACTTTGCGATGTCAATAATGACAAGCAACACTAAAAATCCCAATATGAGCTACGTACTGATTGATGAAAAAAGACTGGAGCGGATTTCGGAAGGGATAACCTTCATAGCCGACTTCATACGCTCGATCTTTGAGGAAAAGACAAAGCGTGACACCGACCGTCTTCTGACAAACACTGAGGCTGCCGAACTGCTCAATGTCAGCACCCGGACACTTGCCCGTATGAGGGCTAATGGAAGCATAGCATATTCCATCGTGGAAGGTTCCTGCCGATATTCCTATAATGACATCTGGGATGCGGTTGAAAGATGCAAAATCAAGTCCACTCCAAGAATACAGGCTGAGTTTGAGCATAACTACCATGCTGTAATCTCTAAAAGGAACACGACATGGAGACGATAACTATGGAGAAAGGCTCGTTCGAGCGTTGGATGCGGATGATTTTTGACCGCCTTGACCGTCAGGACAAGAAACTCGATGCGCTCGCCAGACGCAACCAGCCGTCGCTTCCCGAAGTGCAGGGCGAGAGAGTGTATGATGTGCCGGCACTCGCCGAAGTGTTCAATGTGACAGCCAACACCATTTACCGCTGGAAACGCCTCGGGAGCATACCTCTCCGTAAAATAGGCGGAAAGCTCCGTATGCTGGAGCATGAGGTGGCGGAAATAATCACCAGTCCTGACAAGATGCAGAAATTGAGAGATTCGGAATAGTTCCGGACCATAATAACCCACTAAAATCTTAATTATTTTCAAATGGATCAAAACCAAGAAAAAGAAAAGGTACTGATTGCCCGAAACAACGAGACAGGGCAAATCGGCGCGGTGACGGGGCAGAATCCCGACGGCACACCGCAGATGGCCGATGTCAAGTCGGCGAAACTCAGCGATCTCGTGAAGTTCACAAAGGGTCAGAATCCGGTAGAGGCCTTTGTGTCAAACTTTCTCCGTCAGGCGAAGAATCCGTCCGTATTCGGTTTCTTCAGCGTCAATGCCGACGACTTCGGCACGGTAGGACAAGGTCTCGGCGCTTTGCTTGAATCGCCTGAGAAAAACAAGGAGATGCTGGCACCCTTCAAGGTGGAAGCGTCGGAGGTATCACAGTCGCAATCGCAGTCACAGCACAAGTATCAGGCAATCGACGGAAACAGCATTGACTGGGCTGCCTTCAAGGAGAACTGGGGCGTTGACCGGGAGCAGCTTGAAAAGTCGGGAGATCTTGATAAGATGCTCAACTACGGCAAATCGGGGCTTGTGAAAATTCAGCCCACTCTTGCCGGAGAAAAGATGGAACTCGATGCCCGTCTGTCGTTACGCAAGGACACCAACGGCATGGTGAAACTCGTGCCCCACTTCATCCATCTGGAGCCGAATCTTGAAAAGGAATACCGTGGTCATCAGTTCACGGCAGAGGATAAGGCTCAGTTGCTCAACACCGGCAACCTCGGCAGGATTGTGGAGCTCAACGGCAAGGACGGTAAGAAGATACCTTCGTATGTCAGCCTCGACCGCCTGACCAACGAGATTGTGAGCCTTCCTGTGGACAAGTTGCACATTCGCGGCAATATCGGCAAGACAGTCCTCACAAAAGAGGAAATCGAGACGCTGAAAAGCGGTCTGCCACTCATCAACAAGGAAGTGAGTCTTCGCGAGGGCAAGACTTTCACAACCACTTTGCAGGTCAACGCCGACTCCAGATGCGTGGAGTTCGTTCCGAAAGCATGGCAGAAACACAACATGGTCGAGAAGCAACAGCAGCCGCAGGGCCAGCGTCAGCAGTCCTCCCAACAAAACAGCTGGACCGATGCCGAGGGCAATATCCGTCCTATCGGGAAATGGAAGGAAAACCGCTTCACCGAACAGCAGAAAGCAGATTATGTGGCAGGCAAGACGGTGGTGCTGGAAAATGCTGTTGACGCAAAGGGTCAGCCATGCACACTTTATTTGAAGTTCGACCCGGCTAAACAACGGCCTATCGCCTCAACCAAAAATCCGGATCTGGCACAGACCGTTGCACCGTCAAACGAGAGCGCTACGCAAATGGCGGTCAATAACGACGGCAGGACCAATGAAGCCACAAAGAATGTGAAGGAGCCGCTTCAACAGGGCCAGACAGCGCCAAAGAATGACAGCCAACAAAAACAGCAGCGAAAACCCAAAGGTCCGATAGTTTAGACTTTGCCCGTAACGGCGCCACTAATCCACGCAATCCCAATATTCATTAACCCCGGTTGCAGGGGTGAGAAAAGCCCCTGCAACCATAATATTATCTCCTATAAATGCAGGATATATGTAGAGAATAAAAATAAATCGAGCCGTTCCCCATTCCCGGACCGAAGATATTTATTATCTTTGCCACCGAATCCAATCATAAAATCTTTTTGATTCATCTGATTGGGATTTTAGTGGCGCCGTCTGGGAGGGATACCCGGACGGCTTTTCATTTACCCACCCACTAAAATCTCCAAAAAGATGAAAAATCCAACACGCGAGGAAGAACTGTCGTTCTACTACCTCTATCTGAAAAACTATCTGGCATCGTACCGCTTTGAGGGCGTTACCGAGACTATGATACGCGCTCGCGCTGAAAAAGCCGAGGAAACATACGAAAACGCACGCCGCAACGGTGCCGAGGTTGACGAGGCACACGAGATGTCAATGGCCGCACTACTTGAAGGCTACCGATATTCCGAATACGAGATAATTATGGATGTCCTTGAAGAAGAGTTCAAGGATGATGTGAGCGAGGAGATGCGTCCGTTCATGGCGACATTCCTCCTGTCTTTCGGAATGGTTGAAAATGTGTTTGACAGTTATGACATTCATGCAAACACGTTTGTAAACACCGCAACATATCACCTGCTTCGCTGCGAACTCACAGGCATAATCTCCATAATCCTCACTGAGAATGGCTTATAAGCGTTTGCAGACGATGCGCTACAACATCGAGGCGATACGCACGGCGTTTCGTCTCGGTGTTGAGAAGCGCGGGCCCAGTGCCGAGGAAATGGAGGTGCTGGGCAGGTATGCCGGGTTCGGTGGACTGAAATGTATCCTCAATGATGCCGACAGCCTTATGGATGCCGCCAAATGGAGCAAATCGGACATCGAGCTGTTTGCCCCTACTGTGGAACTGCGCCAGCTTATCCGCGAGTATTCAAAGGATGACAGGGAATTTGCCCGGTATATGGACTCGCTGAAAACATCAGTGCTGACGGCGTTCTATACTCCGTCGCCGGTTGTCGATGCTATCTTTGATACGCTCAAAACCAATGGCGTAGAAGTCAAGAAGTATCTGGAGCCGAGTGCCGGACAGGGTGTTTTCGTTGACTCGTTCATGCGAGATTATCCCAATGCAGAGGCTATGGCGTTTGAGAAAGATTTGCTCACGGGCAAAATCCTTGTAGCATTGCATCCTGACTCGGAAGTCAGAGTTGAGGGCTTCGAAAAGATTGAGCCGGATTACAACGGCTACTTTGATGTGGCTTGTTCCAATATCCCTTTCGGAGACTTTGCCGTGGCGGATCCTATCTATGCCACGAGCAAGGAACTGGCTTACCGACAATCGACAAAGGCGATACACAATTATTTCTTCCTCAAAGCACTTGACTCCGTGCGCGAGGGTGGATTGGTAGCCTTTATCACATCGCAGGGTGTGATGAACTCCGCTTCGCCCTTTGTCCGTGCGGAGATGGTGAAGCGTGCCGATTTGGTGGCCGCATTGCGTCTGCCTAACAACACGTTCTCCGACAATGCCGGGACTGACACAGGCAGTGACCTGATTATCCTCCAGAAGCATAGCGGTAAAACCGCATTGTCGGCTGACGAGGAATTTTTCGTGCAGTCGGTTGTTGACCGTGACAGCAAGGCACCCACCAACAAGTATTTCGCGGCATTTCCGCAGAATGTGATATGCACCGACGCGAGTGTCAGCACAGACCCATACGGCAAGCCCGCGTTTATCTATAAGCACAGCAGCGGTGTAGATGGCATCGCAAGGGATATTCGTCTGGCTCTTGACGAGTCGCTGAAATTGCGTCTTGACAAGGAGTTGTATAATTCGCAGGGGATAAAGCCGCCCACGCCTGAACCTATTTATACAGCACCCAAACCAAAGTTAACAGCCACGCAATCCAAGAAAATATCGGAAACGCCAATAATGAGGCAATACACCGAGATGAAGAAGCGTCACCCCGATGCAATCCTTCTTTTTCGTGTCGGCGACTTCTACGAGTGCATGGGTGAGGATGCTGTGAAGTCTTCGGAGATATTGGGTATCACATTGACAAGGCGGATGAACGGCAAAGCCGGATCCATAGAATTGGCTGGATTTCCGCATCATGCCCTTGACACATATCTTCCGAAATTGGTGAGAGCCGGGCAACGTGTGGCAATATGTGAGCAGCTTGAAGATCCGAAGCAGAAACAGCGTGAGGAATTCAAGCCTACTGAGATTGTGACTCCGCAGAAGGCGGAAACAAAACCTGCGCCAGAGCCTGAACCTACACCTGCGCCTGTTCAATCTGCGCCGGAAACCACTTCCGCGCCAACGGAACCCGCCAAAGAAATTGATACCGACGGCAGTCCCGATTACAATGATAACCCGGACCCGCGATTGTTCGCCTACAATCTTTTCGGTGAGTTGGAGCCAATAGGTAAGCCCCAGCGTCAGCCACGCCAATCGGCACAGCCTAAAAATGAGGATAAGCCAAAGCCTTCTGAAAGACCGAAAGTTGAAATTTCGCCAAAGGTTCAATCCAAGTTCAGACAGCTTACAGATAAGGAGCTGGAATTATATGGTTCTCTCAACTGGGAAGATAATCCTCCCATCAACGGTTTCTATGAAACGATGATGAGTATCGCCCACCGCCAACTCGCGGAACGTGAAGCGGCAAGGCAGGCGGCGGAACAAAAAAAGAAGGATGCGGAAGTCGGTATCGAGATTATCCGTACCGAAGGATTCTCTATACCTAAGCCCAAAGTGGCTGCATCGGAAGATAAGCCCGATATGTCGCCCCGTCCTTTCTCTGAGGATATTCAATTTTTCCACAAGAATGGTTCTATGGTCGTAGATAACGGTCAGGTCGGTTTTCTCTCAGAGGTCAAAAAGTACGGAGCATTATTCACTCCGTTGGCTCTCAAATCTGAACAGGAGAAACGAGCCATGCTGTATATCACCTTATCCGAAACGTATCAGCAACTCTACCATTACGAGGCTGAGACACACGAAGCAAGCGAACATCTCCGTGAACACCTCAACCAGTATTACGATGAGTTTGTGGACAAGTACGGCAACCTCAACGAGAAGCAGAACGCCAAGTTTATCCTTATGGATGCCAATGGGCGTGACGCATTGGCATTGGAACGCGGCGAGAACGGTATGTTTGTAAAGGCTGACATCTTCGGCCACCCCGTAGCCTTTGCGGTTGATGAGGTCACTTCGGTTGATACTCCTATGGAAGCTCTTTCCGCATCGCTCAATAAATACGGAGTGGTTAATTTAGAGTATATGGGCGGACTTGTAGATATGGACGAGGATACGCTTGTTGATTCACTCGAAGGTCACATCTATTACAATCCTCTTGTGGAGAATTACGAGATTGCAGACCGCTTCATCGCCGGCAATGTGGTAAAAAAAGCCGAGGACATTCAAGCGTGGATAGATAAGGAGAACGACCGCATAAAGGGCTTCCCCGGATATGACGGTATAGAGCCGTATATCGAAATGGCGCAGGACTCGCTCAAAGCCTTGCAGGATGCAACTCCGAGAAAGATTACTTTTGATGAGCTTGACTTCAACTTCGGCGAGCGTTGGATACCCACGGGCATATACTCCGCATACATGAGCCATCTCTATGGCACAAACGTGACGATAGCCTATTCTTCCTCGATGGACGAATATTCGGCTAAGGCTGACCGTGGGAACATGAAGATATGGGAGGAATTTTGCGTGCGTGGCTATTACCGAACCTACGACGGCATGAACCTGTTGAAACACGCCCTGCATAACACCGTGCCGGACATTAAGAAGTCCATAGGCAAGGATGAGAACGGCAACGACATAAAGGTACCGGACAGCGAAGCGATACAACTCGCCAATACCAAGATTGACGAGATACGCAACGGCTTTTCTGAATGGCTCGAAGCGCAGTCACCGGAGTTCAAGGAGAGGCTTGTTGACCTCTATAACCGCAAGTTCAACTGTTTCGTGCGCCCGAAATATGACGGATCTCACCAGACATTCCCCGACCTCAACATGAAGATGCTGGGCGACCGCTACGGGATCAGTTCCATTTACCAGTCGCAGAAGGATTGCGTGTGGATGCTGAAACAGAATGGTGGCGGAATTTGTGATTTTGAAGTGGGTTGTGGTAAAACGCTGATAATGTGTATTGCAGCGCATGAAATGAAGCGATTGGGATTAGCTCACAAGCCGATGATTATCGGACTGAAAGCCAATGTCGCCGAGATTGCCATGACCTATCAGACAGCATATCCCAATGCCCGTATCCTTTTTGCCGATGAAAAGAGTTTCAAGGCGGAGAACCGTGTCGCTTTCTTCAACAATATCCGCAATAACGACTATGACTGCGTAATAATGTCGCACGACCAGTTCGGCAAGATACCGCAGTCACCGGAGATGCAGCAGCAGATTCTTCAGGCAGAGCTTGATACCGTCGAGGAAAATCTGAAAGTGCTGAAAGACCAAGGCAAGGACATATCCCGTGGTATGCTGAAAGGGCTTATCAAGCGTAAGGAGAACCTCACCGCCAAGATTGCCACAATCCAGCACCAGATGGAGGAAAAGAAGGACGACATGGTGGACTTCAAACAGATGGGCATTGACCATATCTTCGTGGACGAGTCGCATCAGTTCAAGAATCTGATGTTCAACACCAGACATGACCGTGTGGCGGGATTGGGCAATTCGGAAGGCTCACAACGCGCCCTCAATCTTCTCTACGCCATCCGAACAATCCAAGAGCGGACTGGCAAGGATTTGGGCGCAACTTTTCTCAGTGGCACGACAATCTCCAACTCGCTCACGGAATTGTACTTGCTCTTCAAATATCTCCGTCCGAAAGAGCTTGAAAGGCAGGACATCAGATGCTTCGATGCGTGGGCGGCCATCTTCGCCAAGAAGACGACTGATTTTGAGTTTAATGTCACCAATAACATAGTGGCGAAAGAGCGTTTCAGGTACTTTATCAAGGTGCCGGAGTTGGCTGCATTTTACAATGAGATAACAGATTACCGCACGGCAGAGGATGTTGGCGTTGACCGTCCGATGAAGAATGAGATACTGCATAATATTCCACCGACTCCGGACCAAGAGGCTTTTATCCAAAAGCTGATGGAGTTCGCCAAGACTGGCGATGCAAAAATCCTCGGTCGTGCGCCTTTATCGGACACTGAGGAAAAGGCGAAGATGCTCATTGCCACTGACTATGCACGAAAGATGGCTCTTGATATGCGCATGGTTGACCCCTCGTATGAGGATGATCCGAATAACAAGGCAAGCCACTGTGCTAAGATGATTGCAGAATATTACCGAAAGTATGACGCACAGAAAGGCACACAGTTTGTATTTAGATACTGTGATAAAATCCAAATCTTTTTGAGGAAAAATTGACCAATATCTGTATTTTTCTCAAAATGGCGTAAATTGCCATCTGATTCGCTACAATTATAAGTTACCCAAGACGCGTATTCGCTCTTGGGGGCGGTTTAGTCCGCCCCCGCCGCTCGGGCATCCCCTCCCAGAAGGAGAGAGGAATGTTTTTGTCGATAAAGTTGTAATTTTTCCCTGTCAAACGCTCGGTTTTGTGCAAAATTCAGCTTAAATTTGCGCATAGTTATGGAGGACGCATTCCGATATGGAATCGCCCATCCCGTGTAGGCCGAGTGTTATCACCGGCCTATTTTTTTATCTGTCAGTTTTTAGTGGAGTGTTCCGGGTCGTAAGGTTTCTTGGATTTGCAGACTGAATACATCAGAATCAGGAGTTTGCGCATGACGGCGACAAGGGCCACTTTCCCTGACGGATTGGATTTCTTAATCCGGTCATAGAACTCTCTCATCTTGGGATTGAAACGTATGGCAGACATCGCGCAGATGTAGAGCATGGATCGGATTGTCGAGTTTCCTTTCTTCGATATGTGGCGTTTTGGATCCTGCGGACCCGACTGACGGGCCACGACATCCAGACCGGCAAAAGAGACCACCTGCCGGTGATTGTTGAAGTTGGCGAAGCATCCGACCTCGGCAAGTATGGCGGCGGCAGTAGTCTGACCTATTCCCGGAATAGTAGTTGACAGTCTGACTGCTTCCTTGAATTGCTCGGATTTATCAATGAGATTCCGGATCTCGGTCTCGGCTTTGTATATGTTTTTATCAATATCATCAAGTGCGGCAGAGCATATCCTTACAGTCTTTTTGTCTGAGAAAGAGCTTACAGTAAGTGCTCCAAGCCGGTTCTTCAGCATCGTGCTGTGTTTTACCAGAGAGGTGCGCAGGCGGCACAATGACCGTATTGACGCAAACTGCTCATCCGGTGCCGCCCAATTCTTGAGCTTGCGATTCTCGCATCCGAGCATCGAGAGGATATAGGCATCGATTTTGTCGGTCTTAGTCTTGTATCCTTCGTATTTTGCGAAGTCCCTGACTCGGTTTGCCGGAACAACATGAACGGTCATCCCGAGTTTGGTAAGGTGCATTGCAAGAGCCTCGTAATATACACCTGTAGGCTCCATGACGAAACAAAGCGGATACCCTTTGAGGGACTCTTTACGCGTCCATCTGACGAACTGGTTGAATCCGTGCCTGTCATTGGTGAATTCTATCGGCGATGTGCTACACCCTTCTGCATCAAGCATGGACAGGCAGGCCATGAATGTCGATTTGGCGATATCTATACCCACGCACTGGCGGAAATAGACAGTTGGTTTAAATCTCGGTTGCATGTCAATTGGATTATTTGGTTATACAATCTGACTGTCAATAATCTTCGTCACCTTCACTCTTGGCAGAACTCAAGCTCGGTCAATCCGGCTTACGATACTTTGTCCAGGCTCTAAAGATATAAAAAAGGCAGCGGCGAAATCTAAATCACGGTATCTCCAGAGGAGGACAAAGTGGTTGATGGGCTCGCTGCCGATGGACAATCATTTTAGCAAAACTACAAACAATTATCCACCCGATGGACATCTCTCTTACTAGAAAAAAGTGCCAATCGCTATTGACACTGCAAAGGTAAGAGT